>DAIMNW010000232.1:0-3527 GCA_036719905.1 Chitinophagales bacterium | reverse complement strand
TAATTCAACTTTCGATTCTTACAGCCATTATACTTATGGCTATTTCTTGTTCGCCTAAAGTACAAACTACTGCACCTGCTACTGCAGTTCTCACTCCTGAAATGGAAACGGGTAAAAAACTGATGGAGGGGCGATGCACTAAATGTCATAAACTACATGAGCCTACCGAATTTTCTGCCGAAAAATGGAACAGGATATTGGACAAAATGCAGCCTAAAGCAAAAATAACCGACAACGAAAGGGCAAGCATCTATGCTTATGTAACTCACCGTTAGTGACCACCTTTATTACATTGCACAACTGACCAGGCATTGTTGCGTTGAACATCTTGTATTTTTAAACCATTATCAATGGCCATTTGCTCTATTTCCGCTACATCGGTGTCGTAAAATCCGCTCATGAACAAGTGCCCGTCAGCCGGTAATAAACGGGCATAGAGTGGAATGTTTTGCAAATTGTAATTCTTGGTAATATTGGATAAAATGATGTCGAATGGTTGTTCGTTCTGGATTATTTTTTCATCACCTAATTTTACTTCGATATCCATCAAATGGTTTAAGCCAATATTCTCGTTCGCATTGTTTATAGCCCATTCATCATTGTCAATAGCCAGAACCATGGTAGCACCTAACTGCTTTGCCAGAATAGCAAGCACGGCTGTGCCGGTGCCCATATCAAGTACCCTTTTTCCTTTAAAATTTATGGTCAGCATTTTTTCAATCATAAGTTGTGTAGTGGCATGATGTCCCGTACCAAAACTCATCTTGGGTTGGATGGTAATAATGTACTTACAGTTAGATTGAGCAGGATGAAACAAGGCTCTTATATAAACCTGATTTCGAATGCTAATAGGCTCAAAGTTTTTCTCCCATTGTTCATTCCAATTTTGATTTACAATGGCCGTTAATTCAAAGTCAATTTTACCCAAAGTTTGAAGCAGTAAGGATTCTAAATCATTTTTTCTAAAGTCAGTTTCCGGTATGTAAGCAATCAAGCAATCAGGCTCGTGTACAAAGCCTTCGTATTGCATTTCTGCAAGTTCAGCCACAAGTATTTCTTGAACCGACTCTATTGCGGCAATTTTAATTTCGAGATATTGTATCATAGAAGTGGAATAGAGAATTAATTAAAGGTGCTGCCAAGCAGAATTTGTAAGGTAGGCCTGCTGCTTTGGAGCCACACAAAATCTTTGAGCAGGAAATCTTCAGCCTTAAACTTTCGCATCGGCGAATAGATGGCATCGGGCAACGAGTAAAAATTAATTTGCTTCACTTGACCGTCTTTAAGCTGAATGCTAATATCTGAGCAGTCTACTTTGTTCACACCATCATACACATTAGCAGCATTTTTATTGTAATAAATGCTTTGACCATTGCCTTTTATTTTCACTTTACTCAATTCTTGATTAGCAAATGTGCCATAGATGGTTTTACCTCTAAGTTGATTAAAGAATCTTAGTGCTGTATCTACGGCTGATGCAATAATGGCATTCTTGTACAATCTTATTTGGTGAAGTTGGTTATCCTTAGTTTGTATATGGATGGTATCTGCTACTAGCTGATTGCTTTCACTCCAAAGTACCGGGTGGGTGTACATGCGAAAAGTAGAATCTTTAAACGAGTAGCTGATTGAATCGGCAATGCCTTGTACGTTACTTTTATAAAGCTTAGCATGATGCCAGGCTTTTAAAATTCTTGTGGTGTCAGTAGTGCTTAACGGTCCGGCATAAATAGTATCGGAAGCAATAAAGATGGAATCTCCATTAGCCATGGTTTTTAACAAAGGCTGCCGAGTAGCTAGCAGTGTATTTTTATTACTATTATAAAAAAATGCTTTGGAGCGCAGCGTAATTTGCTGTAAAGTGTCAACCAACAATACATGCCCAAAGGCTCTGCCTTCGGTAGTAGTTCGGAAGTAATAAATAGAATCTGCCTGAAGATGTTTTTTGGTTGAATTCACTACAGCTCGACCGGTAAATAATGAGTTTTGATTAGTAGCATCATAAAATCCACCTTCACAATAGATGGCACTGCTATCATCAAAAATATGGGTAGGGCCTAAGAAGTAATTGGTTTTGGTTTTGGTATTGTGTCTAAGGGTATCAGCCGTGAGCTTATAATTGGGATTTATCAAAATTACATTATGTCTGAAATAGGCATCGCCGGTTTCTGAATAATAGTAGCCTACTTGGCTGCTTAGTGTGGTAGAGTCGTTTACTAAAGTACCTCCATTGTCGTAGGTTCCAACTTTTGTCAACGTGTTGTAGGTAAGTTGATTGGTGCTTAGGGTGGCTTTTTCCTTAATCAATCTTACATTTCCGGTGGCTAGCATCCGCTTTTCGTTGGAGTAATATTGCACCTGATTGGCAAACAGTTCAAGATTGTTATTCTGAATTAAATGCACATTACCACGGGCTATTACCTGATTGTCCCATTCCTGCTCGTCAGCAATATCGCAGTATAAATGAATATCGTCCTGTATAAAATGAACATTTCCGGTAAGATGTTTCATTTTCCCTAAATCGGTTTCAATAAACTCAAGCAAATCGGCATTAACTATCTGCACCTGCTTTTGCGCTTTAAGGCCTATGGGCACAAAAAACAATGTGAGTAATACACAAATAGTAGAGCAATACCTCATATGCATGGTGGTGAGCAAAGTTGCTGAAAAGATATAAAGGCAAATAAGCCTTAACCCTTTATTATAATTTTATACTTGTTTGGATAAAGCTTGAAGAGTGTTGTTGACCAATTTTTCAACCTCCAGCTCATCTACGGGTGGCTGTCTTACAAATTTTTCACCCGTGATGTTTTCGTACAGTTCTATATAACGTTCACTTATCTGTTCTGTCCATTGATCGCTCATTTCAGGCACCACTTGCCCTTCTTTGCCCTGAAAATTATTTTCTATCAGCCATTTTCTTACAAACTCTTTACTCAATTGCTTTTGAGCTTCGCCTTTTATTTGGCGTTCGGCATACCCTTCAGCATAAAAATATCGCGATGAATCGGGGGTATGGATTTCATCAATCAAGGTGATTTCACCATAGTAATTTCCAAATTCATATTTGGTATCCACCAGTATGAGGCCACGTTGAGCAGCCATTTGTTGGCCTCTGGCAAATAGAGCTAGCGCATACTGCTCAAGTATGGTATACTCATTCTCACTCACCAGCCCTGTGGCAATAATGTCGGTTCTGGAAATATCTTCATCGTGGCCTTCATGCGCCTTGGTGCTTGGGGTAATAATAGGGTGGGGAAGTGGTTCATTTTCTTTTAAACCTTCCGGAAGATTTACTCCACATAGAGTTCGCTTGCCAGCTGCGTATTCACGGGCAGCATGGCCGGCCAAATAGCCACGTACCACCATCTCAACCGGATATGTCTGGCAAAGATGGCCAATGGTCAGATGGGGCAACGGAAAGGCAAAAACACAGATAGGAACAATATCGTGGGAAGGTTTCAAAAAGGAATTGGCGAAAAGGTTGAGCAGGGGCAGTTTGTATGGAAGGGGTCGGGGAAAAAAAG
>DAIMNW010000231.1:0-3559 GCA_036719905.1 Chitinophagales bacterium | reverse complement strand
AAATAGTCTTCCTTCGTTTCATTAATTAATTATTTCTTGTTTTGGAGTCATTCGGTATCTATAAGCAACTGGCACGTAACATTACGTTGGTCGAAAACGAACTGCCGGGTTATTTGGATATTTTAGAAAACCTAACACCTTCTTCTACACCCGTGATTGGTATAACCGGCGCACCGGGGGCAGGCAAGAGCAGTTTGGCCAATGCATTGGTTAATCACTATTTGCAAAACGGGAAACGAATAGCCATTATTGCCATTGACCCCTCTTCACCTTTTAATTTTGGCTCCTTGCTTGGCGATAGGGTAAGACTGAGCAATCATTTTAATAATCCGAATGTGTTTATTCGCTCTTTGGCTAGTCGGGGTTCATTAGGTGGTTTATGCGAAAAAATAGTTGAACTAGTGGATGTGGTAAAAGGCGCTCATGGAAGTAAGGGTGAATCACTATTCGATATTATTCTACTCGAAACTGTAGGAGTGGGCCAAAGCGAAGTGGAAATTGCCGGCCTGGCAGATATGACAGTGGTAACATTTACCCCAGCATCGGGCGATGAGGTGCAGAGTATGAAGGCCGGCCTAATGGAAATCGCTGATTTGTTTGTGGTAAACAAAGCCGACTTGCCTCAAGCCGAATCATTTGCCAAGAACCTGGCCGCTCTTGTACATGAACGATTTGGCGGTAAATGGGAGCCCCCTGTAGTAAAGACTATTGCCACCGAACAGAAAGGAATTGAAGAACTAGCTCTTGCGATTGGCAGTTATTTTGACAGTGGCTTTAAAAATGAAAAGAAAAAAATACTGCTGGCCGAGAAGGCTTGGCGATTAATACAGGCAGCTAAAATGAAAACAATAGACCGCAATCAGTTGGAAGAAAACCTTCAACACGAGATGGCTAACCCCAAATTTAATTTGTTTAAATTTGTAAAAAATTATTTACCCTAAGATGATTGAAAATAAGAACCTTCCAAAAGTTACACAACCCTTTCCATTTGAAGTGGAACTGGAAGCCGGCAAACTATACAAATGGTGCACTTGTGGCCTCACCAAGGCCGGGCCTTATTGTGATAATGCACACCGCGAAATTGAGGATACCCCTTATCGCTCCAATAAATTTGAAGTAGCCGAGGGCGGAACTTATTGGTTGTGCGGCTGTAAGCAAACAAAAAATCCACCATTTTGCGATGGCTCACATAAAAGTTTATAAGCGGAGGGACGTGAATTTTTTTACCTGAGTGCCTTAATCGTTTACCTCTTTTTTCTGCCGCACATCTTCCCAAATCAATTTTCCTTCATCAGGCTTAGGATTAAAATCGAGACATTTTCTGTCGCCTTTGCCACTAAACCCACCTGATGGGTGACAGATCACATTTCCTTTTTCATCGTAGAGTGGATTCAATTGGTCGCAGCAATCGGCCGGTATGTAGTAAACCTTTTTACCCTGATAGCTATATTCCTTAATGTAGCTCTGTAGTGAGTGGGGTTTTTGCTTTTCCAATTCGGCTATTTTTTGTTGCACCCAAGCTGGCAGCTTATCTTTTTTCTTCTTTGGGCAGGCTAATAACGCACCCGAAAACAAAAAACAACCCAAGAGTAGCAAGATTAGTTTTTTCATATTTTCATTCAAATTTAAACTTCTGTGAAGCAACAAATATAAACAGATCATAGGCATATTCTATTGGCAGAATTATTTTCTGTTTATTTAATAAGTTAACTCAACTTTACCTTTGGTTAACCTTTTAAAATAACAGCATGAAAGTAAGCGGCTTTACCATCGTTCGAAACGGGGTTCGTTTGAAGTATCCATTTGAAGCATCGATTAAATCTCTGCTTCCTTTAGTAGATGAACTGATAGTAAGTGTAGGTCAAAGTGACGATAATACACGGCAGGTAGTTCAAAATATTAAGGATTCAAAAATAAAAATAGTAGATAGTGTTTGGGATGAACAACTCAGAGAAGGTGGCCGTGTTTTGGCCGAAGAGACGAACAAGGCACATGCACAGGTAGCCACTGATGCCGACTGGTTGGTATATCTACAAGCTGATGAAGTTTTACACGAAAAGGATATTCCGGTGATACGGGAAGCCATGCAACAAAATTTAACAAACCTGAACGTCGAAGGATTATTACTTAGTTACATACATTTCTTTGGGCATTATAAATATGTGGCCGATGGTATAAAATGGTACGATAAAGAAATTAGAATCATTCGAAATAACCCCCAGATACTTTCCTATCAGGATGCACAAGGATTTAGAATGGCTAATGGAAACAAGCTAAGGGTAAAGGAGGTGAAAGCTTGTGTGTACCATTACGGTTGGGTAAAGCACCCTGCCGACATGTTGCAAAAGCATATAGCCATTGGACAGTATTGGAGGTCAACTAGTGAATATGAGAGCTGGCAAAAAGAGATTCAACAGGCTTATCAAAACGATTCTATTTTTCAATCCATCGATAGCCTAAAGCTGTTTGAAGGCAACCACCCTGAAGTGATGCATACAAATATTGCCGCTGCCGATTGGTCGCTTGAACTAGATATTTCTAAGAAGAATTTTAAAAACTATAAATACCACTTGTACTATTGGATGAAACAGAAGTTTGGCTGGCGACCATTTGCACGGTATAATTATCGCTTGATTGGCAATTGAAATCTTACCAATCTGATCAATAAATATTGTTTATTACAATTCTACCTTCTTACCTTTGTCCTAAATTTTATTAATTAAACTCTATAAAAAATCGAAATATGTTTACTCTCCCTAATCTTCCATACGCTCACGACGCTCTAGTACCACACATTGATAAAGCCACCATGGAAATTCACCATGGCAAGCACCACAATGCCTATGTAACCAACCTGAATAATGCCATAAAGGACACCGATATGGCAGGGAAAACCATTGAAGAGCTGTTGGCAACCATTTCAAAATGTCCGGCTGCCGTGCGCAATAATGGCGGGGGGCAATTGGAACATACCATGTTTTTGGCCCTCATGGCCCCTAAATTAGGGGGGGCCCCCACCCGGAAAATTGCCGGTACCACTTCCCCCGTATTTTGTTTGTTTGATGCCTTTTAAGAAAAAATTGCTTCTTCCGGCGTTACCCGATTTGGTAGTGGCTGGGCCTGGCTCTGCGTAACCGCCGATAAAAAATTATGTGTGTGTTCAACCCCCAATCAGGATAACCCATTAATGGACATAGCCGAGTGTAAAGGCACCCCCATTTTGTGTTTAGATGTGTGGGAACATGCCTATTACCTGAATTATCAAAATCGTCGTCCCGATTATGTAACTGCATTTTGGAATGTGGTAAATTGGGCCGAGGTAAGCCGTCGTTTTGATGAAGCTATGGCTTAATCTCTCTTTTTAGTTTTTTACTATCTGATGCTAAAGCGTATAGCCCTCCTGCTGCTCAAGGCAGTGCTATGGTTTTTTATAGTCACCATAGCTTGGGTTACTTTGTACAAATGGGTGCATCCACCGTTTACCTATCTTATGGCTCAACGACAAGTAGAGGCCTGGCTCGATAAGGGGAAAGAAAACAAAGTGTATTATCAATGGAAA
>DAIMNW010000230.1:0-3565 GCA_036719905.1 Chitinophagales bacterium | reverse complement strand
CTATTGTGGTTCTTCGTTCTTCCAGTTTTTCCCAATCGCTTTCTTGTAAATTATTATTTCGAATATTATTTAATAATGAAATAAAGCGCTGCTCATTTTGCCTATATATTTTTTCCAATTCGATATACAGCGGTGGATTTTCCTGAATTACCCTTGAGCTAAAAAAGTAAGGTGTGTCATAATAACCACGAAGTATTTGCCACTCATCATCTTTGGCTACCGGTGGCAATTGAAACAAATCGCCAATGAACAAAACCTGAACGCCACCAAATGGTTTACGGCTGCGCCTGAAATGTTGAAGAATGGTATTAATTGCATCGAGCATATCGCATCGCACCATACTTATTTCGTCTATGACTAACAGTTCCAGCTCCTGAATAATCTCTCGTTTGGTTTGAAATATTTTCAAATTATCGAACAGGGTATGCTTGTCATTAATCAATAAATGATTGGGGCTAAAGCCGCGAAGCGGTTCGGGCACAAACATGCCAAAGGGCAATTGGAAAAAGGAATGCAGGGTCATACCTCCGGCATTGATGGCAGCCACACCGGTGGGAGCCGTTACAACCATGTTCTTCGGACACTTTTCTTTCAGTTCCTTTAAAAAGGTAGTTTTTCCGGTGCCGGCTCTGCCTGTTAAAAACAAATTGCATCCGGTTTGATGTATAAAATCCCAGGCAAACTGCTGGTGTAAATTATCGGTTTCCAATTCCATTGATTGCAAAGCTAACCAAGCGCTCCGATAATTCAATCAACATCTGAATTACCAGAAAAAAACAATACGTTTGTAATTCAATATTGCTAATATCAAACCATCTCTATCTATGAAGAATTTATTGCTAATACTTTCGTTTTGCACTATCTGCCTGGTTGCTTGTAACAATAAGCAGTCAGAAAACAATGGCCCCGATGCCATGGCCGCCCACATAGATAGCACTGTAAATCCGGGTGATGATTTTTTTCAATACGCCAATGGCAAATGGTTTAAACAAAATCCCATACCGGCAAGCGAACAGGACAATGGCTTGTGGCAAATGATTTTAGATACCATCAATGCGCAGGTAAAAACTATCTGTGTTTCATCGGCCGCATTGACCAATGCTGCAAAAGGAAGCAACAAACAAAAAATTGGCGATTTCTACTACTCTGCTATGGATAGCGCTACTTTGAATAAAAATGGCATCAACGATTTAAAAGCTGACCTCGAAAAAATTGATGGCATTAAGGACCCTAAAGATTTATTTAAAATGGCGGCATATATCCACTCGGTGTCGAGTTCACCCTTGTTTGGTATAGGTGTTGGGCAAGATGATAAAATAAGTAACAAGCATGCCATCTTCATTTCACAAGGCGGATTGAGTTTGCCCGACCGTGATTATTATTTTGATAAAGATGAACGGGCTAAAAATGTTCGTGACAAGTTTGTGGCATTTGCCACCCATCTCTATCAGATAATGGGAATGAACGAAACTGAAGCCAAACTAGCGGCCACCCATTTAGTGGCGCTCGAAACTTCCATGGCCAAGGTATCGCGTAAGAAAGAGGATACCCGTGACCCTTTGAAGAATTACAACAAAATTTCGTTTAAGCAGTTAACCGAAATGTCGCCTAATATGGAGTGGCAACTATTTATGGATGAAAGTGGTTTAAAAAATGTAGATACCGTGATTGTAGGACAACCCGAATTTCTCAGTGCCATGAATGGATTTATTAAAACAGTACCCATGGCCGATTGGAAAAATTATTTGAAATTTCATTTAGTGTCCCGTTTATCAGCCTATATGGATGATAAAACCTATATGGAGCAATTTGCATTTTATTCCACTGCCTTACGCGGCATAAAAGAGCCGCAGCCTCGTTGGAAACGTGCTGTGCGCCAAACCAACAGCGCTCTAGGCGAATTAATTGGTCAGGTATATGTAGATGAATATTTGCCCAAAGGCACGAAAGAAAAATTGATGGAAATAGGCACGGCTATTAAAGATGAATACGCCATTCGAATTAAAAACCTGGATTGGATGAGCGAAGCCACCAAGCAAAAAGCATTGAAAAAGCTGAACACCATTGTTATGAAGGTGGGCTACCCCGATGAATGGAAAGATTTAAGCGCTATGCAAATAGACCGAAACTCGTATGTGAAAAATGTAATGGCGGCCAACAAATGGTCGAATGATTATGACAATGCAAAATTTGGTAAGCCGGTAAACCGAAAGGAGTGGAACATGTATCCACAAACCTATAATGCTTATTACAATCCATCGAACAACGAAATAGTGGTGCCGGGTTGCAACATTATAGTGCCGGGTTACGAGCGCAAAATGGCTGACGATGCCATTTTGTATTCCATTATAGGTGGCTCCACTTTTGGCCACGAGATAACCCACGGCTTCGACGACCAAGGCTGCAAGTACGATGAATATGGTAATTTGAATAATTGGTGGACGGCCGAAGACAGCACCAAGTTTGTGGCTAAGACAAAAATGATTGTAAAGCAATTTAATAATTATGTAGCGGTAGATTCGCTACATATTAATGGTGAACTAACACAAGGCGAAAACATAGCCGACCTTGGGGGCATTGTGATGGGGTATGAAGTTTTCAAAAAAACCAAACAATATACCGGCAAAGAAATGATAGCCGGCCTTAACCCCGACCAACGTTTCTTTCTGGGTTATGCCCTAGCATGGATGATAAACTCCCGGCCCGAAGCCATTGCCAACCAAGTAAAAAGCGACCCACACTCACCGGCTAAGTTTCGGGTGATTGGTCCGCTATCTAATATGCCTGAGTTTTATAGTACGTTTGGCATCAAAGAAGGACAGCCCATGTTTACTCCTGAAGCGGAGAGGGTGAGGATTTGGTAATTGACTACAATTTTTCTAAAACAAATTACTTCGCAGAGGTTCTTGTCTTCACTCTACTCAGTGAAGCCAAGATGTTTATGGCAGTGTACGATAGTACTTGCCGCATTTATACCGACGATTGCCCTGAAAATGGTGAACGTAAAAGAAGACCCATATATAAGCACCAGCAAAATATAAAAACCAATGAAGGGTTAAGTAATATGTTTAAACTTTATCCTAATGCGGCAACATCCGTTATTAATATCCAATTTTTAGGGCACAGTTTAAAGAAATTGGCTGTATATAACGTACTTGGCGAATTAATAATAGAGATCGATGAATTAAAAAATAATGAAATAGATGTGAGTAAATTATTGAGTGGTCTTTATTTTTTAAAAGCATACGATGAAACTGGTCACCTAGGTTTTGCCAAATTTATAAAGCAATAAAAAAGCCGCTCTATCATCAGACAGAGCGGCTTTTTTACCTCTACAAAATAAAATTATTTAGTAGGTGCCTTCATTTCTTCTTTCTTCACTTCAGAAGTTTCAGCTTTTTTAGCGCAGCATGATTTGCCGGCTTCTTTTTTGCAACACTCTTTTTTAGCAGTGCATTCTTTTTTAGCTTCTTTCTTTTCGCCACCGGCAAAAGTTACACCGGCAATCGCCAAAGCTAATACCGTTAATAAGATTGACTTTTTCATTTGTTTTAGTATTTATTGT
>DAIMNW010000229.1:0-3585 GCA_036719905.1 Chitinophagales bacterium | reverse complement strand
GAATATTATATACCCATTGGCAAAGCCGATGTTAAACGAGTAGGAAGTGATGTTACTATTGTTTCCTACAATAAAATGATGAAGGTGGCCATGGGTGCTGCCAATGAATTGGCCAAAGATGGCATTGAAGCAGAAGTTATTGATTTACGAACCATTCGTCCTTTGGATCACGATACCATTATACAATCGGTTATGAAAACCAATCGACTGGTAATTGTAGAAGAAAGCTGGCCTTTTGGCGCCGTTTGTACCGAGATAACCTATCGTGTTCAAAAAGAAGCTTTCGATTATTTGGATGCTCCTATCCGACGTGTAACCACTGCCGATAGCAGCATGCACTATGCTCCTAATCTTGTTGAAGCTTTCTTGCCAAGTGTGAGCAAAGTGGTAAGTACGGTAAAAGAAGTATTATACAAGTAGTGCAACACAAGTACTTATTTTGTTACTTATGAAATGCTGCTTCAATATCGTTGAGTAGTGTTTCCGGATGAGCAGGAATTATTTTCATCTCTTTATTCACTTTTAGTGCTTCAGCTTTTAGCAGTTCAGCACTTGATAATTCAACGCCACCGCCAATAACTAATGCATCAAAAGGCTCAGTTTGTAGTAGCAGAATGGCCTCAGAATCCGTCGATACACCTGACGCGTTATATTTATGCTGCCTGAGCATAGCTATTACTCTATCCATAATAAATTGATGACGGCCAATAACGAGGATGTTTTTATTGTTTCCCATTGTGGTATGCACCGGTTTAGTATTTATATGAAATCAACAATTGTCTTATTACAAATTCATTTGACTAATTGGATATAAAATAAAAAAGCTGCCGGTGTATTGCCCGACAGCTTTTTTTGTAAAGTAAGCTATTTGATTATTTACCGAACTGAACGAAGAATTTATCGTTGCTTTTGTATTTATCCAAATTGCTGCTTTTAAATATTGGCCACCAGAAATCAGTAAAAATTGCTACTCCATTTGCACATGGAATACACAAATATTTCCACCATAATTTCTTCATATCGCCACCCATGTAACCACGGTGCAAGGCAATATAGCCGCAAAAAATGCAACGTACTAAGTAGCCACCAAGATTAGTGTCGCCACCTTTCATGTTAGCATTGTAAAGAGATTGAGAAGCAACCTGTCCATCTAAGTTTGTAACAAAAGTTGATGTTACATCAGTAGCTTGGGCAAATTTTTGCTCCATTTGATTGTCAACTAACGTGTAGTTAGCTGCTTGCGATGCAAAAGCAATACCTAATGCGGCCGCAACTGTAAGAATTAGTTTTTTCATGTTTTAAGTGGTTTTGTTTAAACGTTTAATGGGTGCAAATATATACTTAGGCAGTTAATATGCAAGTTTCATTCACAATTTTTTACCAACAAAAAAATTAGTTAAGTGATTGATCCATATCAGCTAGTATATCATCAATGTATTCAATGCCAACGCTCATTCGAATAAGCCCATCGGTAATACCATACTTTTCTCGTAGCGATTTTTCAACGCCATAGTGGGTCATACTAGCCGGATGAGATACTAGCGTATCACAAGTGCCTAATGAAACTGCTCTAACGCAGAGTTGAAGTTTATTAATAAATTTTTTGCCGGCCTCAATGCCTCCCTTTACTTCAAAGCTTATCATGCCGCCAAAGCTTTTCATTTGTTGCGCTGCCAGAGCATGATCGGGATGACTACTAAGGCCAAGATAATTTACCTGTTGGATCGAAGGATGATTTTCTAGAAAATTAGCCACTTTCTGTGCATTATCACAATGCCTCTCCATGCGCATAGGCAATGTTTTTATTCCATTTATCACCAGCCAACTTTCAAATGGGTTGCCGTTAGCCCCTACCAATCTATAAACGCTTCTAACTTTTGTATTCATTAAATCTAAATCGCGACCTAGCAAAACGCCACCTATGCTGCTACCGTGCCCATTGAGATATTTGGTTACTGAGTGAATAACAAAATCGGCACCCATGGCAAAAGGCTGCTGGAGAATTGGCGTAGCGAAGGTATTATCTACTGATACCTTTCTACCATGGCGATGAGCAATTTCTGCCACGGCCGCAATGTTGGCACATCGAAGGGTTGGATTAGCCGGGGTTTCAAGATGAACCATTTTGATTGATACATCGCCTTTATCACCTCCTCAACTCGGTTCAAATCTTTAAAGTCGATAATTTGATGCTGTATGCCCAAATCAGGAAGTACCTTTTGGAGCAAGTCTTCAGTGCCGCCGTAAAGAGAATAATGAGACAGAACCTTTTCTCCTGCCTTTAAAGTGCTCAAAAATAAAGTGCTGAGAGCCCCCATTCCCGAACTGCAAACCCAGGCCTTAGATTTAATACCTAATCCAAATGTTTCTAGTTGTTCAAGCTTAAGAGCCAGGGCTTCGGTGGTTGGGTTGTTCCATCTGGAGTAGATATAGCCTGGCTCCTCTCCCTTAAATTGACGCATACCTTGCTCGGCGCTATCAAAAGTGAAAGTGGAACTTGGATAAATTGGAACAGAATGAGTGCCATTTTCGTGACGCTGGTCGTTTTGAAGGCAAAGGCTTTCGATATTCATGCTTGAAAAGTTTCGGCTAAAATAATAAGACTAGCTTCTTTTCAACCAATTACTTACCCACCAAATAAAAAGCCCGGAAACTTTTCAGTTCCGGGCTATTCATACGGTGTGAAATATTTAGTAAACTTAACTATTTAATTAGAGTTTAACAATTTGAATATCTGAAGGATTAAATTCAACTCCTGTTGATTTGAGCCAATTAGCGAAATCATCAATTGATTTATATGGCCCATAATATGTTGTTCCATTTACCATATAACCAATTTCAATATCATCGCCACCTCCGGTTCCACCGCCTTTAATATGATTCAGAGATGAAATTGCAATCAATTTCTCTTGTGAAATAGAACTGATGAACAAGGTAAGTTTGTTAGTTATTGTTTGCATGGTGAAAATTGTTTTAGGTTTGTCTTGAATTACACTATGTTTATACTGTGAATTTAGATAAAAGGTTGCTTTATTTTCCACTTTTTTACATTTTTTTGCAGAATAAGTTTTTAGCATCAATACAGAAGGTTTTTTTATTCATAAATAATTGATTTACAGATGGAAGAATTAAAATGCTTAATCATTGGTTCAGGTCCTGCCGGATACTCGGCAGCCATTTATGCAAGCCGATCGAACCTAAAACCGGTTTTATATACCGGTTTAGAACAAGGCGGCCAACTAATGCAGACTACAGATGTAGAAAACTACCCCGGCTATCCTAACGGAATTTTGGGCCCAGAAATGATGGAAGATTTTAGAAAGCAGGCAGAAAGAATGGGCACCGATATTCGATATGCCATAGTTACAGAGGTAGAACCTGTACATCCTTATCATCCCATAACCATTGAAGATGTACCTGTTTTAAAAGCTGCAACGGTGATTATTGCTACCGGTGCTAAGGCCAAGTGTTTATGCATTCCCAGCGAGCAACGGTTGAACGGCTACGTTGTTTCAGCCTGTGCGGTTTGTAATGGCTTTTTCTATAAAAATACCGAGGTGGCCATTATCGGTGCCGGCGATACCG
>DAIMNW010000050.1:0-12806 GCA_036719905.1 Chitinophagales bacterium | reverse complement strand
TAATATTAAAGTAGCTATGAATCTAAAATTGAACTCATCTCTTGCTGATACTGCCTTGCCACCTCACCAGCTTTATTTGCAAAATCTTCTCCACTCGATGCATAAATAATTTGCCGGCTTACATTTATTAGCAAACCACAATCGTTATTCATGCCATATTTGCACACCTCTGGCAAACTGCCACCTTGTGTACCAACCCCGGGCACTAGAAGAAAATGATGGGGAGCAATTTTACGAATGCGCTCAAAATATTCGGGCTTAGTAGCCCCTACTACAAACATGATGTTTTCATCGCTGCCCCATGTTGCCGATTGGCGAATTACCTTTTCAAATAAGGCTTCATTGTTTTCGGTAATAAATTGAAAATCTTTAGCCCCATCGTTGCTTGTAAGGGCAAGCACTATTGCAAATTTGTTTTCATATTTTGTAAACGGAGTTACTGCATCGCCACCCATATAAGGCGAAATGGTAACACTATCTGCATCCATGTTTTGGTAAAACGCTCGGGCATATTGTTCGGCTGTGTTACCAATATCGCCGCGTTTAGCATCCATTATTATAAAATGAGAGTGGCCAATGTAAGCCACCGTTTTTTCTAAACTAGCCCAACCCTTGCTGCCCAAGGCTTCATAAAATGCCGTGTTGGGTTTATAGGCTACACAGTAATCACGAGTAGCATCAATTATTTTTTTGTTGAATTCAAAAATAGGGTCGTCGTAGCTTAGCAAGTGCGACGGTATTTTTGCTAAATCGGTATCTAACCCAACACATAAAAAACTTTTGCGCTGGCGGATGAGTTGTATAAGTTCAGTTTTGTTCATTCGATGCTTAAATTTACTGAAATTGACCTGCGTAGCCACCGGTGTAAAAATGAATTAGGGCTTACTTAATGAAACAGGTTTATCCAACCGAAAGTTGAAACACTTCGATCAATTTTCGTTTAAGCGAATTAAAATCGGCAGTGCTTAACTTCCCTAACAAACCATATATATTTATTTCATTTAGGTTGGCAACTTTGTGTGTTACAATGGCAGTAGTCGATAACAAGCCATTCTCCTTTGTGGGTAATACCACTATTGAAGTGTTAGTGTGAATTTCCAGATTCGAAGTCATAAACACCACCGTAAAATCATTCTTAGCAGCAGTATGTAAAATTACTGCAGGTCGTAACTTTGCCCCTAATAAGTTGGTGTAAGGAAAATTCACCAGTACAATATCACCTGGAATCATTTCACAAAAATCTCTTTACAATTAGCCAAACTGTACTCTACCTTATCTTCCATTAAAAATTCAAACGAGTTATTTTTTTCAGTTAAACTCATGATGCCCTTGGTTAGAATTTCGCTCTCATGTTTGTTATATATATAAGCCACAAAATCGTTTACCTCCTCTACCTTATCGTTTGGTAATAGTTGAAGTAGTGCAACAGTTTGTTTAATAATAGCTTCTTTTTCCATCGTTTTTTTAGTAAAATTAGAAAATAAGTAGCGGATTATCTAACTATCTCCACCACTTTAGTAGGTTCTAAATTTGCATTTCGAATAGCCACTTGTTGTGCCACCGCTTTGGCCAATTCATCAAATGGGGCAGCTACCAAAGCATTATCGCTCAGCACTGCCGGCATTCCATCATCGCCACCTTCGCGAATGCTTTGTACTAAGGGTAGTTGCGCCAGTAGCGGTATTTCAAATTCATCGGCCAGTTTGCGCCCACCATTTTTTCCAAATAAATAATATTTATTGCCAGGCAATTCGGCTGGTGTAAACCAACTCATATTTTCTACCACACCCAGCACCGGCACTTTTATTACCCCCATATTAAACATGCCCACAGCTTTCTTAGCATCGGCCAGGGCCACATCTTGCGGTGTAGTTACAATTATAGCGCCCGTAACCGGCACCAGTTGCACCAGCGTAAGATGTATATCGCCGGTACCCGGCGGCATATCAATTACCAAATAATCCAAATCGCCCCAGTGCACATCGCTTACCAATTGGCGCACGGCACTGCTCACCATAGGCCCACGCCATACTATAGCCTGCTTTTCATCTACCATAAACCCAATAGATAAATTCTGAATGCCATACTTTTCGATAGGTGCTATTTTATGTTTGCCACCTACACTCACCATTTGTGGTCGCTCACCTTTCAAGCCCATCATCAATGGTAATGATGGCCCGTAAATATCACAATCTAACAAACCCACCTTGGCGCCCATCTTGCCCAAGCCTATGGCCAGGTTGGTGGCCACCGTCGATTTGCCCACACCGCCCTTACCACTCACCACTGCTATAATGTTTTTTACACCGGGCAATATTGCTTGATCATCTTTTCGCAAGCTAGTTACGCGGCTGCTCATTTTAATTTTTACTACCGCCTCCTTGCTCACCATTACCTTAATGGCGTTCAAGCAAGCCTGTCGTATGGCCTCTTTCATGGGGCAGGCCGGCGTAGTTAACTCCACCGTAAATGCAATTTCATTACCATCCACCACCACATCTTTCACCATACCTAGGGTAACTATATCCTTGTGCAAATCAGGGTCATCCACATGGCTCAGGGCCTCCAAAATTTGCGATTCAGTAAAATTCATAGCTCAATAATTTTGTGCTGCGAAAGTAGCCCTAATGAATTGGTCAACCAAAAGAAAAGTAGTAAGAATTGATACTTGTGCTAAAATTGTTCATAGGAATGTTACCTCATGTTCTATATTTGAACATTCAATCACTCAACAATTAAGTATTACCGCATGGAAGTAGATATTTTTATACCCTGTTTTATGGATCAGCTTTACCCCGATACAGCTATGAACATGGTAAAAGTGCTCGAGAAAGCAGGCTGTAAAGTGCATTATAATGGAGAGCAAACCTGTTGTGGTCAACCTGCCTTTAATGCCGGTTTCTGGAAAGATTCTAGGGTGGTGGCCGAAAAATTTATTAAAGATTTTTCAAAAAACCGCATGGTGGTTACCCCCAGTGCATCGTGTTGTGGTTTTGTTCGAAATTATTATCCTAAATTATTCGAAAACTCAGCGCAGCATAATGCCTGTAAAATATTGAACCGCCGTATTTATGAATTTTCCGAATTTATGGTGCATGTGCTTAAGGTAACCGATGTAGGTGCCGAGCTCAACGGCATTGGTGCTTACCACGATTCTTGCGCCGGCCTTCGTGAGTGTAAAATAAAAAAAGAGCCCCGTGAGCTGCTCAAAAAAGTGAAAGGTTTGGAGCTCAGAGAGATTAAAGATGTAGAAACCTGCTGCGGTTTTGGTGGCACATTTGCTGTAAAATTTGACGAAATAAGCAATGGCATGGCCACCCAAAAAATTGACAATGTGATGGAAACCGGTGCCGAATATCTTATTTCGACCGATACCAGCTGCCTGATGCACCTAGGTGGCAAGCTCCAAAAAGACAATAAGCCGGTTAAAACCATGCATTTAGCAGATGTATTGGCCAGTGGATGGTAGTAGAAATGATGGGAAAATATTTTTCTTGATAATTCATAAAAAGCTCACTACATTTGAAATAACAAAACAACAAGGACTATGAAAAAAATTACTACCCTCTTTGCATTTGCGCTTCTGCTTTTTGCTTTACCCGTATTTTCACAAACGTATCCATTTATGGATGGTTTTGATTCGTACAGCGATTTCAATCAACCTCCGGGATATATCTCTGCCGACGCATTCGGAAAGTTTGTAGTGGAGCCTGCTTCGGGTTGTGCCGGTACAAAGTCTTTAACAAGTATTATGTCAGCTTCCAATCCATCCGATTCTATCGCAACACCAATAATTGGACCTACAGGTTCTTCAATTATTGTAAGTTTCTATTACAAAGTAACCACTGCAACCGGTACTTCAGGAATACAGTTTCCAATTGGTGATGCCTTGCGCTTCTACTATTATACTATGGCCGATACTACACAAAATATGCTGGTTGCTGTTTACGATTCTACTAACCACGTGTTCGGTGCTGCTTATGCAAAAAAGTCATTTACTATTAATGTACCAACCGGCAGCAATATTCGTCTTAAGTTTAAAACCAATCATTCAAACACGTCTGCTAGTTCAACTACCTATTATGTTCGAATTGATTCGCTTTCAGTAGTGGATGCTCCAAGTAATGGAATTGGTAACACTTCACATGCAGATGCTAAAGTGACTGTATATCCTAATCCTGCCACCAGTGTGGCTACTATTCAAACTTCTGATTTTGCCATGAACAGCTACGAGGTTTTCAATGTGTTGGGCAGCAAAGTGGCTACTAGAACAGTAACTCCTGCAGCTAATGGTAAATATGATATCAATACAGCTTCGCTGAAGCCCGGAAAATATTTTATTGTCATGCATAATGATAAAGAAGGAACTACCGCTCGTAAGATGCTAGTGGTGCAATAAACTTCTACTTTCTAAAATTAGTAAATGCCTCCACCGCAAGTGGGGGCATTTTATTTTAGAAATCAAATTAGCATTTAGCAAGGTCAAATTTTACCTTAGCGGACTTTTTAAAGTCGGAGTCATTTATTTTTGAAATCATTATTCCATAATTCACATTAATTGAAAAAAGAAATCATCATATTGGGTGCCGGCCCCGGCGGAGCATACACCGCTCTTGCACTAGCCAAATTGGGCATTAAGAGTACATTGGTTGATAAGGCCATTTTCCCAAGAGATAAAATATGTGGCGATGCCCTTAGTGGCAAAGTAAGAGAAGCATTGAATTTGATTGATCCTCAAATTTGTGCCGAATGGGAAAAGACAGCCCTGCAGGTTCCATCTTATGGTATTAGTATTATTGCTCCAAATCTTGAGCGGCTCGATATACCGTTTACACCTGATTACCAAAATGCTACTCACAGTCCAGGGTATGTGAGCGAACGAATGAAGTTTGACAATTTCTTGATTGAGAAATGCAAATCTAACGCCTTGATTGAAGTGCTTGAAGGCATCGACATAGTGGAACATGAAAAATTAGTAGATGGATGGCGATTAGCTGATAAGGAGAAAAAAAATGTATTTGAATGTAAGCTAGTGATAGTAGCTAATGGCGCTCACTCAAAATTTGCCCGGCAGATAGGCGGCATTGAGGTGGAGCATGAACATTATTGCGCCGGGTTGAGAGCCTATTATAAAAATGTAGAGGGCTTGCATGCCTACAATTTTATTGAGCTGCATTTTCTCAAAGATTTTTTGCCTGGCTATTTCTGGATATTTCCTTTGCCCAATGGTATGGCCAATGTAGGAGTGGGTATGAGAAGCGATAAAGTGAGCAGTAAGAAGGTAAATCTGAAAGCACGTATGCTTGAAATTATTCATGAATATCCATACCTAAAAGAAAGATTTAAAAATGCTGAATTGGTAGATGAAATCAAAGGATATGGATTGCCAATGGGATCTAAGAAAAGAAAAATAAGCGGTCTGGGTTATCTGTTGGTAGGTGATGCGGCTTCCTTAATTGATCCATTTACTGGCGAAGGTATTGGCAATGCAATGATTAGCGGAGGTATAGCCGCAACCACTGCGGCCAAGTGTTTGGAACACAACCAATTTGATGAGAAGGCAACAGCACTGTACGATAAGGCCATTTACGATAAGCTATGGCCCGAGTTGCAGATGAGTTATCGCTTGCAGCAGCTGGTCAATTATCCTCGGCTCTTTAACTTTATTGTAAACCGGGCTAATCGGAATCGTAAATTAAGAGAAACGCTCATATTTATGTTTGCCGATGTTGATTTGCGTAAGCAATTCAAAAATCCATTCTTTTATTTAAGAATGTTGTTTCCTCAGAAATAAGAATCAGGGTTTGATTAATTCTGTTATGGCTTCTCTATCAGCCAACGATTGAAAGCTGGATAGCTTACTTTTAAGTTCCGACTCAGGCTTGTACCACCATTCTGATTTTAGCAGCAGGTCAATGGTTTCATTGTCGAAACGCTTTCGAATTTCCTTAGCCGGCACGCCCATCACTATGGAATAGGGCGCTACATCTTTAGTTACCACAGCACGAGCTCCTATCACAGCACCATTGCCAATAGTGACACCGTCCTTAATAAAGGCATCATAACCAATCCAAACATCATGGCCTATTTTTGTTAGCAATTGATCACTAAAGACCGATTTACCCGACCAATTTTTCTTTAATGGATTGGTGGACGAATAAAATAGGGGAGACGTTGAAATCTTATCTACCGGATGAAATCCCATTCCAATTTTCACTTGAGCTCCTATTGAGCAATAGTTTCCAATTTCACAATTCACTACTGAACAGGATGGCGCCAAATAGCTATTGGCACCAATTTTTGAATTAACCACTTTACTAAATTGGTAGATAAAGGCTATGGGGTCTATAATGGATGCTGAATCTATAAACGCCAAGGGCGAAATTCGGCCTGGGCTTAAGAAATAGCCTAATCTTTTTAACGAATAATATTTGGTTAGTAGGCGTAGCAATCTAGGTAGGTTTCTTGCACAAATTTACTTTATCCATCCCTGCTTTTTATAAAAAGCAACGCCTATTTTAAATATGGCTTTTATTTCAGCCGAATCTAAGTCGGCCTCTTTTTTTAAATGGAAACAGGTTTTCCCTTTCAATGTTTTCCAAAGTTTAGGAGCCAGCGGTTTATAGCTAGGCTCATTCATGTAAGTAGGAAAAAAGTAAAAGGTGACCGAATCTTTTCGGATAATGGCCGATGCCATATACATGCCAGGCACTATCACTTTTTTACTACCATAAGGAGTGGGTGTATTGCCAATAACTTCAAACGTATCAGATGTTTGGCGGCTAAAAACTAAGGGTGGGCAATACTCAGCAATTATTTTCTGCAGTGAGGTAAACAAGTGCTGCTTGGTGGCTTCTGTGATAGGCATAAGCTGATTCTTTATGGTTTCAAAACTAGGAGTTGTTAGGTCTGCAACACCCCCACGTTGTATTTTTTCACCTCCGGATTATGATTCGCCATCTCAATTCCCATGGATAAAATTTTACGGGTTTCTAGTGGGTCAATAATGGCATCAACCCAAAGTCGGGCAGCTGCATACGTTGACTTAGTTTGTGCCACATAACGTTCGGTAATTTTATCCAGTAATTCTTTTTCTTCCTCTGGGCTTACTTCTTTGCCTTTAGCTTTCATGCTACCCACCTGAATTTGTAATAACGTTTTGGCAGCTTGTTCGCCACCCATCACAGCAATTTTGGCAGTTGGCCAAGCCACAATCAATCGGGGGTCGTATGCCTTGCCACACATGGCATAATTGGCTGCCCCGTAACTATTGCCCACTATCACAGTAAATTTAGGTACTACCGAATTGCTCATGGCATTTACCAGTTTAGCGCCATCTTTTATAATGCCGCCTTGTTCACTTCTACTGCCAACCATAAAGCCGGTGGCATCTTGAAGGAACACCAATGGAATATTTTTTTGATTGCAATTCATAATAAATCGGGCAGCTTTATCGGCACTATCACTATAGATTACACCCCCTAGCTGCATTTCGCCTTTGGCACTTTTTACCACCTTTCGATTATTGGCCACTATGCCCACACTCCATCCATCAATACGAGCATAGCCACAGATGATTGTTTTTCCGTAATTTTCTTTGTATTCATCCAGTTCGCTATTGTCCACTATGCGCTCTATTATTTCTCTCATGTCATAGGGTTTTCCATCGGTTGGAAACAGACCATAAATTTCTTTCTCGTCCTTCTTGGGTTTAGCACTTTCTATTCTATTGAAACCAGCATTGCCTTTAGTACCCAATTTATCCATCAATCTTCTAACTTGTAGTAAACATTCTTCATCGTTTTTCATTTTGTAATCACAAATGCCGCTCAGCTCGGTCTGCGATGTGGCACCGCCTAAGGTTTCTACGTCTACATTTTCGCCAATGGCAGCTTTAACTAAAAATGGCCCAGCCAGAAAAATACTGCCTGAACCTTCCACTATCAGTGATTCATCACTCATGATAGGCAAATAAGCTCCACCGGCAACACAAGCACCCATAATAGCAGATAGCTGGGGTATGCCGCGGCTACTCATCACTGCATTATTTCTAAAAATTCTACCAAAATGTTCCTTATCGGCAAATATTTCATCTTGCATAGGCAGGTAAACGCCTGCACTATCCACCAGATAGA
Source organism: Chitinophagales bacterium (assembly GCA_036719905.1). Taxonomy (GTDB): domain Bacteria; phylum Bacteroidota; class Bacteroidia; order Chitinophagales; family CAIODY01; genus DAIMNW01. The sequence goes on along the minus strand of DAIMNW010000050.1, from coordinate 4,671 downwards.
TGATGGGTAAATAATTTTCCATGGCAATTTCCTGCGCCCTCAAATTTTTCTTACCCGTGATAGGAAACCAGGCGCCACTTTTCACGGTGGCGTCATTGGCTACCACGATACATTGCCTGCCACTTACATAGCCAATCACCACTACCACACCACCACCGGCGCAACCACCATGTTCGGCATACATCTCATAGCCGGCAAATGCACCCATTTCAAAAACAGGCGAATTCTTATCCAGCAATAATTCAATACGCTCTCTTGCAGTCAGTTTGCCTTTTTCGTGCAGCTTATCAATATTTTTTTGACCGCCACCTTTATAAATTACTTCCAATTTTTTTTTGACATCGGAAACCAGTAAACGCATTTGGTCATCGTACTGATTAAATTCTAATTGAGCCATAGAGTGATATTAGTATTTCACAAAGAAACACTTTTTGAAATTAACCTCACTTACCCAAAAGTTAGTTCAATCAAAAAAAATTATTGGAGAATTAATTTTTTGGTAATCCGGCCGGCGCTGGATTTTACCGTAACAAAATAGACACCCGAGGCAAAATCCAGGCCCTCGAGCTGCAACAGGCCCGTGCTGGCAGCCAATGATTTGGCATAAAGCAGTGAGCCTGTAATGCTGTGTATTTCTACCCTTACGTATCTTTCGTAATTATTATTGAGAGCTATTGAAAAACTATTGTTCTTCAATACCGGATTTGGGTAAAGGTTAATATTTTGAGAAACAAGTGGCTCTAAAGTCTTTGTGCCAAAGTATGGATCGGTATAATCAATATAGGTGCACGAAGTGTCCAAAAGTTGGGTATCCATCCAAGCTAGGCGGTGAACTATCCAGTTTTTTAATGTATCAATTTCTTGCTGATGGGTGGGCGGATACCAGGCATTAGGCCATACATATACACCCAAAATTGGCCATCGATTGAAATGTTTGGCCTGTTGATAGTGTATGGTGGTTTCAAATGAATCAATTACATGATTAATATTTTGCCACGAAAGCACATTATGCCTCCAATTGGTATATCGGCATTTATATTCTTGATGGTAAATAGAGTCCTGTTCAAACAAGCGTTGCCACCAAATCGGATTACCGGGGCACACCAAATCCCATTGCCATACATCGCATGACGAACCTTGTAAATAATCAGCATTGCCATAGGATAAATTGTAATCCCAAAGAGGCCCGGCTTTCAATTTACCTCCTTTATCGTCACGATCTTTGTGGTAAAAACTACTCAATCTATAACCATCAACATTGCGACTGAGTTCTACAATGAGAGAATGATCAATAAAAGATGGAAGGCTGGCATATTTGCGATAGCCATTAAGGGTATCGTAAAGATTAATATGGGCAACAGCATACTCAAAGTGTTGCATGTATTGTTGAATATAGTTTTTTTCCGGCTGCGAAATTTTCAATGAGCTGGGATAGTGATATTGATAGTACAACTGCTGGTAGGTGCCTGCAAGGGTATCGCAGAGTGTGTTTATGCCATACCATCCATCGTTCTGAAAGCCAGTGGTTTTGTCTATTTTAATAATATAGCCTCCCGTTAGATTCAATCCGGCGGTAGCTAGTGAATCGGCCTTGGTTATATTGCATCTATTGTTGTCCCTTTTTATTTTTTCGTTTAGTAGATAAATTCCTTCATAACTACCATTTACATATAGTTCAAAAAACCTACTTCGTGAAGAATAGTGTGTCATCTCTCTTCCTAAGGTGTAGGTGAGGGCATTGCGCATTAAACTTTTATCGTTGTAAGTACTTTGAAAAACCCAATCGCTACCTTTGGGCATAGCCAAGATAGTAGTATCCATGCTATTGCCAAGATTGTCACGAGTTTCCACAGCAAATGGCTTTTGTGGGAAAAAAGTTTGTGAAGTACTGCCTCTGTACTCAATGCCTACATAGCCCACATAAGCTGCAGAATCACTAATTCGGTTCAACGCCCCCGGTCCATTGTCTATTATTCGCATCCAGGCGGTCACTTTGGGTTCATCCACAATTACATTTCCCAACGAGTTAATACATATAATAGGCAAACGAGTTGTATCCGTAAAATACTGAGCCGGCGAAGTGCCGAAATTGATGCTCCAGTTAAGTAGTATGCCTGTGTCTTGCGCTGCTTCATCTATCACTCTTAGTTTCCAGGTACCATTTGGATTTTGCCCATTATTCACCTGCCCCATCATACCCAGTGGCATAAAATTACCCGTAAATGGTGGATTTCCCGAACTGATAGGATTAGTGGTGGTATAGTTGAAATGTGTATTAGTGAAATTATCGCCCCCACCACCTACCGATTGAGCTAATGGAATTTCAGTGCCATCGGGCGCACGTAAGTAAATTGATAAATCAGCGTCATAAGTATGGGTAATGTTAATTATCACCTCTTTTACACCAAAGCTATTATTGATAGTGGCGGCTAAGCCGCTAACCGAAATAGGATCAAGAACTTGACCTTGACCATAATCGGGAATTGGCGTATTGCTTGTGTGGGTATAGGTTTGTGCCGACACAAAGCCTGGTAAAACAAAAAAACAGGCGATAGCCAAGAATAGCTTCATTGTTCAAAAGTAACAAATAATAGAAGGAAGAGTAAAGGTGTCAGGTTTTTTGGTCAACCGGATGGCCAACTTTGTATTACTAAATGTACCTATTTGACAAAAAGCTGAACTGCCTATTAACTTTGCTTTACTAAGAAATGGAAAAATTAATTTTAGTAGTAAACGATGATGGGGTTACGGCACCGGGTATAAAAGCTCTTGTTGAAGCCGTAAAGCCATTAGGAAAAGTAGTGGTAGTAGCACCCGACAGACCACAAAGCGGAATGGGACATGCCATCACTATAGGCAATCCTCTGCGGTTAGAAAAAGTTGAACTTTTTGAAGGGGTAGAAGCTTATCAATGCAGCGGCACCCCTGTGGACTGTGTGAAATTGGCAGTAGATAAGGTTCTGCATCGCCACCCAGATTTATGTGTAAGCGGAATCAATCATGGAAGCAATTCATCTATCAACGTGATCTACAGCGGCACCATGAGCGCAGCCATGGAGGCCTCAATTGAAGGAATTAATGCAGTAGGTTTTTCTCTTTTAGATTACGATTTTGGCGCTGATTTTTCAGCAGCAAGGGTGTATGCTCATCGTATAAGCAAATCCATATTGGAAAAAGGGTTACCTGCAAACATGCTGCTGAATGTAAATATTCCAAAATTGAAGGAGGAAGAAATTAAAGGTTTAAGAATTAGCCGTCAAGCCAAGGCCAAGTGGGTAGAGGAGTTTGATGAACGACGAGATCCTAGGGGGAAGAAGTATTATTGGCTCACCGGAAAGTTTCTCAACCAAGATCATGATGACGATACCGACGAATGGGCACTGGCTAATGGATTTGTAAGTGTGGTACCCGTGCAGTTTGATCTTACAGCCCATCAACATATAGCCAAAATGAAAGCTCTATTCTCCTAAATGTTTCACAACTAACTAATTATAAGCTTGTTACGAACCGATAAAATATGGTTTGGGTTTGTTTTCGGATTAGTGGTACCAATAATTGGCTATGTGTTCATGAACGAACTTAATCAATTGTTAGTCAAATACTTGTTCAAAGAAGGAAGCGGTTTTTCGCATAAGTTTATTTTAATATTGGCTGTAGGATGCAATTTTCTTCCATTCACAGTGGCACGTTTACAACGAATTGATTATCAGCTTCAAGGAATAGTCGGCGCAACCTTGCTATACAGTCTAATTCTACTATTTTATATCTATTTTTATCTTTACTAATATAAAATAAATGAGAGGGGTGCAACGAAGCGAAAATTATGTTTGTCTAAAATAAAATGGATCAAGATTTTGAACTTGTAAAGCAGTGTCTAGCAGGAATTCCTTCTGCACAGAAAATGCTTTATGATAAATTTAGCCCAAAAATGCTTGGCGTATGCTATCGATATATGCATAGCATGCAAGAAGCTGAAGATGTGCTACAAGAAACATTTATTAAAGTTTTTAAACATTTAAAAGATTTTAAGAACGAAGGAAGTTTAGAGGGTTGGGTAAGAAGAATTACTGTAAATACTGCCTTAAATCATATTAAAAAAAATAAAAGAATAGCGCAAGAGTTAGAAATAGACAATGCTCATCAATTGCAAAGTAATGTGCAGGTAGATTTATCCAATTATGACACAAAATTGTTGATGGATATTATGCATAAAATGCCCGATGGATATAAAGTGATCATGAACTTGTTTGCTATTGAAGGATATTCACATAAGGAGATTGCCGATCAATTAGGTATAGCCGAAGGAACCAGCAGGAGTCAGTTTTTGAGAGCAAAAATTTATTTTAAGAAATCATTAGAAAAACATAATTATCCAATAAGTGAGGTGATAAAAGCTGCCTCCTAAATATTTACCTAAAGAATCCAAAACGAATAAAATATGCAGCCATTAAATTTTGAACAAGAATTGAAAAAAAGAGCCGATGAATTCACATTGCAACCAAGTGAAAATGTTTGGCAAGGAGTGGCATCTCAGGCAAGTTTAGCCGGAAATGTTGGTTCTGCATTTTCATGGGTAAAGTTTTCACTCAATCTTCTTTTACCTGCCGTTATCATGGTGGGCTCTGGCTTAGCGCTTAACCAAATTAATGGAGATACTACTGCCAAAACATT
>DAIMNW010000228.1:0-3587 GCA_036719905.1 Chitinophagales bacterium | reverse complement strand
ATACAGCATTACCCCATCTCTCGATTTTGAACAAGAGACCGCTTTTAATCGCTTGGAGAGTTTTGGCAATTTTACCCAATTTGAAAAAATTATTGGCGAAATAACCCAGCATAGCGAACCCGAGCAACGTGCGCTTTCACATCAGGCTCCAAGATTTACCGATTGGAAAAAACTGTACGAACCGGCCAATGACCAAAGCATTACCATGCCTAGCCGTATGGATACTGTGGAGGGTCAAGCTCAAGCCGAGCAGCAGGCCGATCACGAGATAGGACAGGATGAAAATCGCCGGATCATCCAATTGCATCAGCGTTTTATTCTGTCTCAGATAAAATCGGGCATATTGCTCATCGACCAACAGGCGGCGCACGAGCGAGTGCTTTACGAGCAATGTCTGGATGCGTTGCAGTTTCAGCACCCGGCCAGTCAGCAGCAATTGTTTCCCCAGAAATTTGAATTTTCGGCAGCTGATACCTTGCTGATGAAAGAAATTTTGAATGATATCAATCTGCTTGGATTTGTGGTAGAAGAATTTGGGCAAAATACCTTTGTGGTGCACGGCGTTCCTTCGGTATTAAAAAATCAGGATGTGGGCCGAACGCTTGAAAACATGATTCATCTGCATCGTGAAAATCTGGAGATGAAAATGGATCACAGGCAGAGTATAGCCCGGGCTTGGGCAAGGCAAATGAGCATTAAAGCCGGCCAATATCTCAACCGCGAAGAAATGAAGACCTTGGCCGATGAACTGTTTGCCTGTAAAGAGCCTTACAAGGCCACCAATGGCCGACTTACCTTCGTGACACTCAGTTTAGAAGAAATTCTGAAAATGATGGAGAGTAAGGGATAGTAGCTACCGGCTATTTGTAAAAAAGCATTTTTTTTTTACCTTTATTCCATATAACAAAACATTCAAGAACATACATTCATTTAAAAATCAATTATCATGAGAGGATTAAACAAAGTGATGCTAATCGGGCATCTGGGTAAAGACCCTGAAATTCAAACATTTGAAGGTGGAAAATCATTGGCTAAATTTTCGATAGCCACAACCGAAACGTACAAAGACAAAACTGGGGCCAGACAAGAAAAAACTGAGTGGCACAATATAGTGCTATGGGGAGTTCAGGCTGAAATAGCTCAGAAATATCTTCGCAAAGGAAGTTTAGTTTATTTGGAAGGAAAAATTAATACCCGTGAATACGAGAAAGACGGCACTAAGAAATATTTTACAGAGATAGTAGGCGAATCATTTACTATGCTTGATAGAAAAGAAGGCGGTGGCAATCCACAAGCTTCCGGTGCTGCCAGCCAGCCGGTAGCAGCTTCGATGGCACCATCTATGGATGATGCAGCTGATGATTTACCATTCTAAATTTTTTTTATTCCCGGCGTTGTCACCAGTCCCTACGGTTTCGGCGCCGGTATTTTTTTAACTAAACTATTTTCTGATTGGACCCCGGTGATTATTTACCCAACCATTTTTCATTACTCCTTCAAATAAACGAGCTGTCGCAAGGCGCTCTAATTGCTAATTCGTTTCTGATTGGCTTTCTGCTTGTATGCTGTGCGTTATTGTCTGGTTCCGAAACAGCTTTCTTTTCATTAGGTATAGCGGAACTTAATTTACTACGGAAAAATTATAAATCGACAGCCTATAAAATAATCAATCTCCTTGAGCATCCACGGAAATTGCTGGCTACCATTCTCATAGCCAATAGCTTTGTTAATATTGGTGTAGCCATTTCATCCTATACGCTCATAAGTAGTTACATTGATGTGGAGCAGCATCGATTGTTGGGCTTATTAATCGAAGTGGTAGCCGTTACATTTGTGTTGGTTCTTTTTGGCGAAGTATTGCCAAAGGTGTACGCTGCACAGCACAATATTCGAGTGGCTTTGGTGATGAGTGCCCCTTTAGCCTTGTTGCAAAAACTGGTATATCCGCTCAGTGCCTTTCTGGTTTCTTTTACCAATATTATTGAAAAGCGATTAAGCAGTAAGAAAACGGAGGTAAATGTAGAAGAGATAAATCATGCCATTGATATAGCCGTTGACCATAAGGCAAACAAGCAAGAGGTGAGTATTCTAAAAGGCATTATCAAGTTTGGAAATATTATTGTGCGGCACATTATGAAAGCCCGTACCGATATTATAGCGGCTGATTATACGCTCAACTTTTCTGAACTGCTGGCTTTTGTAAAGGAGGCCGGTTACAGCCGAATACCGGTTTACATCGACGATATTGATACCATAAAAGGAGTTCTGTTTACTAAAGATTTAATCGAGCATCTCGATAAGCCTTCTACTTTCAATTGGCATGAATTAATTCGTCCGGCATTCTTTGTTCCTGAACAAAAAAAGATTGATGAGTTACTCCGCGAATTTCAGCAAAAGAGAAATCACCTGGCCATAGTGGTGGATGAATATGGAGGTACACAGGGCTTGGTAACACTGGAAGATATTATGGAGGAAATTATTGGCGATATTAAAGATGAGTTTGATGAAAGCGACGATCGATTTATGCGCATTGATGAAAATAATGTGGTGCTCGATGGCCGGTATCTGATTAATGATATGTGTCAGGTGTTGAACCTGCCTACCACTCAATTTGATACCGTAAAGGGGGAGAGCGATACCGTGGCCGGTTTAATGCTGGAGTTGATTGGTCGTATTCCTAAAGTGAACGATTTTGTGGTGCATGAGCAGTTTAAATTTACAGCTACTCAAGTAGTAAAAATGCGAATAGCCAAAGTGATGGTAACCATATTGCAACCCACGGCACAAGCTCCAGTAGTTAAAAAATGATAGGCAACGTATTTCGAATTGTTATTATTCTCATGGCTATAATTAGCCTACAGGCATGCGACGATAATTACACTCCCAAGCCCAAAGCCTACCCCAAAATTGTCTTTCCGGAGAAAAAATATACCCTGTTCGATTCGGTTGGTTTTCCGTTCCGATTCGAATACCCGGTGTATGCTAAACCCGATTTTGATATTTCCTTTTTTAATGAAGCGCCCGAAAATCCCTTTTGGATGACTTTGTACATACCCAGCTTAAATGCCCGTATTCATTTGAGTTATAAAGAAATTAAAGGAGCCAATACGTTCGATAAATTATTGAAAGATGCTTTTACCATGTCGTTTAAGCACAGCATAAAAGCCGAATCCATTGACGAAGAATACATTCATCCACGAAATAAAGTGGCCGGACTTATGTATCATATTGGTGGCAATGCTGCATCGAGTGAGCAGTTTTTTTTAACCGACAGTACACATCATTTTTTACGGGGTTCGTTATATTTCTACTGTCCTTCCAATGCCGATTCATTGGCACCGGCTATTCATTTTCTCAAGACGGATATCAACCATTTGGTGAATACCTTTGAGTGGAAGAAATAATCAGCCGGCAAGTATTTCCTTTTCAATTATTTTAGAATACCATTCATGTTCTAATTGCTGAACCTTGGCTGCAAGAGATGTTACCGTGTCGATTGGCAGCACAGGGCATTGCGCCTGAAAAATTATTTTACCCTCGTCATATTTTTCGTTTACTAAATGAATGGTTATGCCTGTGGCTAATTC
>DAIMNW010000227.1:0-3587 GCA_036719905.1 Chitinophagales bacterium | reverse complement strand
TCCTTACAATTTGTTTTTCTTCTGAATCTGAAAAGGCCTCTATCCAGTTGATATAAATATGGAAATGATAATTAACTGCCTTGAGTTCTCTGGCTGCCCATGCACTTAATCGCAATATGCAAGGCCCACTAAATCCCCAATGGGTAATGAGCAATGGTCCTGTTTCTTTAAAGTTCGTCCCTTCTATTTTTACTTCGGCTTGGGCTACAGTGTTACCCATCAACTCACCAAGGGTTTTATCAGCAACATTGAAGGTGAAAAGCGATGGAACCATGGGTGTAATTTGATGTCCTGAATCTACCAGCCAATCAATGATTGGACCTTTCGGAAGGCCGCCCATCGCTAAAACTAGCGCATCTGCTAGAATGATGTTTCCATTGCTTAATGAAATTAGAAACCTAGAATCTTTCTGCACTACTTTTTCGGCCGAAACTTTTGTAAGCACCTCAACTTTATTTCTGGCTGCTTCATCCAGCAAACAATTAATAATAGTTTGTGAAGAATTGCTTTCGGGAAACATTCTGCCATCTTGTTCAACCTTCAGTTTTATGCCATGTGATTCAAACCATTCAATTGTATCAGTCGTTGTGAAGCGACTAAAAGCGCCCCGTAATTGTTTGCCACCTCGTGGATATTTGGTAACAAGAATAGAATTATCGAAACAGGCATGAGTCACATTGCATCGCCCACCGCCGCTAACACTCACCTTACGTAGCAGATGACTGTCTTTTTCTAGAAGGGTTACACTAGCTTTCTGTTGTAAACTGGCAGCAGCATTAATAGCACAAAAAAATCCTGCAGCACCTCCTCCAATAACAACTATGTTTTTCATACAAGATAAATGCGGACGTGATTAGTTATAAGTGAGTTCAAAGTAGAGATAGGCAAATTGGCTTACTTACTTCTTCAGAGCCTCAGCCTTTGGCTTATTGGCAATTGCTTGGCCGGGTAGAATTACTTTTTTAGTTCGCTTTTTTCCTCTAAGCTTATAAACCAAGTAGGTTTCCCCCACTAATTTGTTTGGAGCGTAGGTGTTGGATGGAAATTTTCGATATACATCAGGAAGATAAGCGTTAATAATCATGGTATCATTTTCGCCCATCATTCGGTCATAATCTTTCACGCCTAAAAGATAACCGGCTTGCATACCTAACCCTTTATCATATAGCGAATCAATAAATATTTCGGTATCGGTATTAATTACTACCCTAACACTATATAAGGTACCCCCATTGTCAGCCAGTCCCTGATGATTCACTTGAGTTCCTAGAACCGTAAAATCCTTTAATTCTTTCTCCGCTTCCAATTTTTTCTTGAGTTGCTCTTCTTTTAATTTGGCTTCGTCAAGTTTAGCAGTTTCAGAAACCTTTTTAGATTCTTCCTCATTTGTTTTCTTTGCTTTTGTTTTATCGGCAGTTTTATTTTCCTGCTTAGTTTTCTTTTTCTTTTTTAAAATTAATGAATCAATAGCACTCATCTTCACTTTTGGCGCTGCAATATGTCCGGTGGTATCAGGTTCATTTTCATCGGCAGCAGCGGCAGCCTTTATTTTTTCCTCAGCGTTCTCATCCAATTTTTTGGCTTTAACTACCTTCTCATTTTTTTTATCCCCATCACCTTTTTTAATAATTTGTTTAGGTCTGGCTGATTTGGGTTGTGTGTTTGCCTCTTGAGATTCTTTCTTTTTGGTGACAATGGTCTTTGGTCTTTTCTGGGTTGCTGACGGTTCAGAGGTTTTATTGTCCTGTGCCAAAGCTTGTAATGAAATCAGTAAGGAGAAGGAAATAAATGTAAGAAGTTGTTTCATAGCCAAGGCTTGATATTGTTTTAATTAATTTTTTCAGTTTAATAGTTTATAAACCATTTCCACCATTAAATCTTCATCCGGAACAGTACTACTGTTTATTCCTTTTGAGCGTAAATCGTATTCCAATAGAACGGCTAAACATTTTTCGGTACGTCGTTGATTATAGAACTTCAATGCCATACGGTATTCCTCAATAATTTTAAAATGTCTTCGCGTATCTAACCCAAGTACGTTGGCAATGTCTTTATCGTTCAGTGATTGTGTAACATTTAGCGTAAATAGTTTAGAATAATATCCGTAAAGCGATCCTACTACTAGCGGCATAGAGTTAGCTTTTGGATTTTGCTGGCAATAGTTCAGAAACTTATTGGCCTTGATCGAGTCTCTGGCCGACAAAGCTTTTTGCAATTCAAATACATTGAACTCTCGACTAATCCCGATATATTTTTCAACGTCTACTTCATTAATGCTGGACCCTGCCGGCAGATTGAGCATCAGTTTTTGTAATTCATTTACTATCACCTGTAAGTCATTGCCCAAATACTCTTTCAGCATGGATGAGGTGGAGGTGTTCACCTTATAACCATTTTCAGCCACATACGATTTTATCCAATTTTCAATTTCCCATTCGGGCACTCGTTCGCTGGTAAAAATGTTACCACTCTTTGAAACTGTTTTCGAAAACTTGGTTCGCTTATCTAGTTTTTTGCCTTTATAACAAACTACAAACAGGGTAGAGGGCAATGGTTTTTCAAAGTAGGATTCCAATTTCTCCAAATCTTTCATTTGTTGAGCCTCTTTCAGTATCACCACTTGTAGGGGGCTCATCATGGGGAAGCGCTTTACCACAGCCATCAATTCCTGCCATTTTACATCCTTGCCATAAAGCACGGTTTGATTAAACCCTTTTTCTGCATCGTTCAAAACATTTTTCTCAATGTAGTCACTTATCAAATCGATATAGTAAGGCTCTTCTCCTTCCAGGAAGTAGATGGGCTGAAACTTTTTAGCTTTCAGTTGGCTGAGCAATTCTTCGACTTTCATGTAGCAGATTAGATACGAAAGATATTAGCCTATTGTAAGAATTGGAAAATTATTGCCAAGTAGTAATCAACATGGGTTGCCAACAGCATACGCATGAAGCTGTTAGCCTTGAATATGCAGCGAAAAGGTCAGGGTCCGGGACTTGAGTTTGTCCAATACGCTGCTAAAAATAAGATGGTGATCGGGGAAGAGAATATTATTGAGCCCATGTGAAATTTTTAGTTCGGGAGCCAAAATGAATAGCGGAAAATAAAATTCGGCGCCAATGCCAAATTCGGCTGAAATATCATTCGCGTTTAATTTTACAATGTTGGTGGCTTTACGAGCCTTGCCTAGTGCTGCCAAATCATAAGAATATTTTCCGCCGCCAATCATGTACATTCGGAAATCTTTGTAGCGATCACTCTTAAATTTAATTTGCACAGGCATATCAAAGTAGATATTCTGGATATTGAATTTGGTGACGGTATCTTTCTTGATGCTGTAATCTCTTACCAGATAAACCAGATTTTTTTCGCCAAACACCATGGCCGGTATGGCTCGTAAATCAAATCGTTTGTTGATTCGCAAATTGCTCATAATACCTAAATTAAAAACGGGTCCGGCCTTCGTGTTTTCCGTTAGTTTGGGATCCTTCAAAATCATCATGGCCGCTTTGTAAACCTTAAAACGGGACGAATTAATACCCATGGGGATGCCAAACGAGTGGGATTTTTTATCCGTATCTAGCATGTTT
>DAIMNW010000226.1:0-3594 GCA_036719905.1 Chitinophagales bacterium | reverse complement strand
TTCGTGAAGCAATTCATTCGGTGTTCTTGTATCATGCTATCAAAGCTGGCATGGACATGGGTATTGTGAATGCAGGAATGATTCAGGTTTATGATGAAATCGAACCGAAATTATTGGAGTTGGTAGAAGATGTAATTTTGAATCGCCGAGATGATGCAACTGAAAGATTGGTAGCGCATGCAGATACGATTAAAAGCAAAGGAAAAGTTTTAGTAAAAGATGAAACATGGCGAAAAGGCACAGTAGAAGAGCGTTTGACGCATTCATTAGTCAATGGCATCATTGAATATATTGATGCAGATACAGAAGAAGCTAGACAAAAATATGGTCGTCCGTTGTTTGTTATCGAAGGTCCTTTGATGGCAGGAATGAGTGTGGTGGGTGATTTATTTGGTAGTGGAAAAATGTTTTTGCCACAAGTTGTGAAGAGTGCCAGAGTAATGAAAAAATCCGTGGCTTATCTTACACCATTTATCGAACAAGAAAAATTAGACAATCCGACTTTTGACCAAAGTGGGGCTAAGAAAATTTTATTGGCGACTGTGAAAGGCGATGTACACGACATCGGCAAAAACATAGTGGGTGTGGTTATGGGCTGTAATGGTTATGAAATAATTGATTTGGGTGTGATGGTACCTGCTGATAAAATTTTGCAAACAGCAAAAGAAAAACAAGTGGACATCATTGGTTTGAGTGGATTGATTACGCCATCATTGGATGAAATGGTGCATGTAGCAAGCGAAATGCAACGTCAGGGATTTACTATTCCATTATTGATTGGTGGTGCCACAACTTCGCGAATGCACACGGCTGTGAAAGTAGCACCAGCTTATAATCATGCGGTTATTCATGTATTGGATGCATCCAAAAGTGTGAATGTTTCCACCACTTTATTGAGTGAAGAAAAAGAAAAATTTACCTCAGAAGTAAAAGCAGAATATCAAAAATTGGCAGAAGATTTTGCGAATAAAAAATCAGACAAAAAATTATTGTCGATTGAAGAAGCCAGAAAAAACAAATTACAGATTGATTGGAGTATAGAAAAAATTGCCAAACCAAATTTCATCGGTGTAAAACATTTAGATAATTACGACTTGGCTGAAATAGCTGAATACATTGATTGGACGCCGTTTTTCATCACTTGGGAAATGCACGGAAAATTTCCTGGCATTTTAAAAGATGAAATTGTTGGTGAACAAGCAACACATTTATATAATGATGCTCAAAAAATGTTGCAGCAAATCATTGCAGAAAAATGGTTGACAGCAAAAGCTTCATTCGGAATTTTTGAAGCCAACTCAAATGATGCGGATGATGTGGAAATCAATTTGCAATCTTCAATTTGCAATTTGCAATTCTTGCGACAACAGACTACGAAGGCTGCAAATCAACCTAATCTTTGTCTTGCAGATTTCATTGCCCCGAAGCAAAACAAAAAGCAAGATTACATTGGTGCATTCGCTGTTACAGCCGGAATCGGCATTGAAAAACACGTTAAACAATTTGAAGAAAATCATGATGATTATTCTTCGATTATGTTGAAAGCCTTGGCTGATAGACTTGCCGAAGCATTTGCAGAATTGTTGCACAAAAAAGTTCGTACGGAATATTGGGGTTATGAAACGGCTGAAACTTTAACCAACGAACAATTGATTGCTGAAGAATACAATGGCATTCGTCCTGCACCGGGCTATCCTGCTTGCCCCGACCACACCGAAAAAATAAAATTGTTTGAGTTGATTGATGCCACTAAACAATCTGAAATTACTTTAACAGAATCTTTGGCAATGTTTCCTGCGGCAAGTGTGAGTGGTTGGTATTTTGCTTCGCCGCATGCTAAATATTTTGGCGTTGGAAAAATTGATAAATCGCAATTAGCTGATTATGCTCAACGTAAAGGCATGAGTTATGAAGAAGCAGAGAAATGGTTGAGACCGGCGATGGGGTAGAATTCTTTAATTGAAACCTTTCGCTTTACTAACTTCGTTACTCAAATTTTTATAACATGTCTTTATCAAATTACAATTTTACTGCTGCTGAACGCTTTATGCGTTATGTGCAAATCGATACACAATCTGACCCGAATTCGCCAACTTGCCCCAGTACGGAAAAGCAAAAAAATTTAGGGAAAGTTTTAGTTGAAGAATTAAAAGCCATCGGCATCAATGGTGCTGAAATGGACGAGCATGGCTATGTGTACGCCACTATAGAAAGCAATACTTCGAAAAATGTTCCTGTGTTATGCTTCTGTTCACACATGGATACATCGCCTGATTGCAGTGGTTTGAATGTAAAACCAATCGTGCATAAAAATTATCAAGGTGGTGATATTGTGTTACCAAATGATAACTCTCAAGTCATTCGTTTCGACGAACATGACGATTTGAAAAATCAAATTGGCCACGATATTATCACAGCTGATGGAATAACTCTCTTGGGCGCAGATAATAAAGCTGGTTTGGCCGAAATAATGGATGCCGCTCATTACTTAATCAACCACCCCGAAGTAAAGCACGGAAAAATGAGAATTTTATTTACACCCGATGAAGAAATTGGTCGTGGGGTAGATAAAGTAGATATGAAACGCCTTGGTGCTAGCTTTGGCTATACTATGGATGGTGAAACATTGGGCCACATCGAAAACGAAACTTTCAGTGCTGATGGCGCAAGTTTAATCATTAAGGGCTTGCCCACCCACCCTGGCTTTGCCAAAAATAAGATGCAGCACGCCATCAAGATTGCGGCCGAGATTATTAATCAACTGCCAAAAAACAAGGCGCCAGAAACTACTGAAGGAATGGAGCCTTTTATTCATCCTACAGCAATAAATGGTGGCTTAGAACAGGTGGAAATCAAATTTATCATTCGTGCTTTTGATGTGGCCACACTAAAACAACTGGAAGATGAATTACAGAATATCACCTCTAAGGTTTTATCAGCCTATAGTAAATGTAGCTTTGAAATAAAAGTATATGCACAGTACCGAAACATGAAAGATGTGTTAGATGCAAATCCACAGGTTAGTGAGTACGCTGTTGAAGCTGTTAAACGTGCTGGGCTAAAACCTGTACTATCTAGCATTCGTGGTGGTACTGATGGTTCTCGTTTGTCATTCATGGGTTTGCCCTGTCCGAATATTTTTGCCGGCGAACATGCTTTTCACAGTAAACAAGAGTGGGTGAGTATTCAAGACATGAACAAAGCCGTTGAAACCATTATTCACTTGGTTCAGATTTGGGAAGAAAAAAGTAATTAATTGGGGGTTAACTTATTGTTAGTAAGTGGTGATTATTTTGTGTGTAAATATTTTTTTGATCCCAGATAACATGGTGTGTGCACAATAGGCTACGTTATTCCACAAAAAAGAAAATTTTTACAGTTTTTTAATAGCTATTTGTGAATTACTTCTGGTGCACTTTGTTAACACCGGTACTTGTAAACATGTGAAATAAAAAGTGGATAAGCAATATTACTAGTTAATGTTGATGTGAATAAAGGTGGAATAATTGTTGACTGTATGTGAAAACAGAATATTACAAGTAGAAGAGTAATATGTTTTACACCAATCCACAGCCTTAATAACAACCATTATAT
>DAIMNW010000225.1:0-3613 GCA_036719905.1 Chitinophagales bacterium | reverse complement strand
GAGTATGGTATGACCAACGAGGAAATGATGGCTATGATGAAAAAATTGAATAATGAACTTCGTCCGCTCTATCGCGAACTGCACACGTATGCACGGTATGAACTTGCCAAAAAATATGGCGCCAAAGAAGTGCCCGATTATATTCCGGCGCATTGGTTGCCTAACCGTTGGGGTCAGGATTGGGGACCATTGGTGGATGTAAAAGGCCTTGATTTAGATGCAGTATTGAAAAATAAATCAAAAGAATGGATAGTGCACGAAGGCGAAAATTTCTACAAAAGCATTGGGTTTCAGGAATTGCCGGCCACGTTTTGGGAAAAAAGCAATCTTTATCCATACCCTTCAGATAGCATTGTTAAGAAAAATAATCATGCAAGTGCATGGCATATTGATTTGAATAATGATGTGCGTTCGTTAATGAGTGTTGAACCTAATGCCGAATGGTTCGAAACAGCCAACCATGAGCTGGGACATATTTACTATTACCTTACCTACAGCAATCCAGATGTACCACCACTCTTAAGGGCAGGCGCCAATAGAGCGTATCACGAAGGCATTGGAACTTTAATGGGATTAGCTGCCATGCGCAAGCCTTATTTAATTGCTCGTGGTTTAATACCTGCCGATACCCAAACTGATTCCATTCAGCAGTTGCTCAAGGAAGCCATGAACACGGTAGTTTTTCTTCCGTTTAGTGCCGGTGTAATGAGTGAATTTGAAAAAGACTTTTACACCGATAACTTGCCGGCCAATCAATTCAATGCCAAGTGGTGGGAATTGGTTAAAAAGTATCAAGGCATAGTTCCGCCAACGGATAGAGGTGAAAATTACTGCGATGCCGCCACCAAGACACATATAAATGACGATGCCGCTCAATATTATGATTATGCACTTAGCTACGTAATTCTATTTCAGCTGAACAAACATATTGCTACGCAAATCTTGCATCAGCCCGTAAACAGCAATAATTATTATGGTAATAAGGATGTAGGCAAATTTTTAGCCGATATCATGCGTCCAGGAGCAAGTAAAGATTGGAGAGAGGTTTTGAAGCAAACCACCGGCGACGACCTGAATGCTAAAGCCATGTTGGAGTATTTTGCGCCGCTAATGGATTGGCTGAAAGAGCAAAATAAAGGTCGTAAATACACCTTGCCCGAAACCGTTGAATAATATTTAACTTTCACCTAAGGGATGGCTAATCGAATTAAAATTTACTTTGGAATAATGATATGCAGCATCATCATGCTCTGTAATCAAGCAGCGGATGCAGCCACCAATAAGCGTAGCGATACTATTGATATTACTCATATCAGCATTCACTTGGATATTACCGATTTTGCCAATCAAACTATTGGCGGTTACACTACTATCTACTTCAGCGCTCGAATGCCAAATCAGCAGCAATTGGTGCTTGATTTATTGAAAATGAATATCGACTCAGTGAAATCGGCCAATCAACCAATTCCATATACCTACGACAGCAATTATCTGAAAATAAATTTCCTTACAACGCTTATCAGTGGCGCTGCCGACTCAGTTACCATTTACTATCATGGCCACCCACAGGCCGACCCAACAGGGTGGGGCGGTTTTAGTTTCAGTGGAGGCTATGCTTATAATTTGGGCGTTGGCTTTAGTACCGATCCACATGCATTTGGCCGATGTTGGTTTCCGTGTTTCGATAATTTTGTGGAGCGCAGCACTTACAATTTTGCTATTAAAACCGATTCTACCCGTAAAGCTTTTTGCAACGGGCTACTAACTAACAGCCCAAACGATGGGCAGGGCCATACCACCTGGTATTGGAATATGGCACAAACAATTCCGTCGTATCTGGCATCTGTTGCGGTATCAAATTATACTACTGTCTATCAAACCTACAATGGTGTTAATGGACCCATTCCTATTCAGTTAGGCGCATTACCAGGCGATACCACCAATCTAAAAAATTCATTTATCCATTTGCCCAATGCCCTTCAAACTTTTGAAAGCCGTTATCTGCCGTATCAATTCGACAGGGTAGGGTATGTGCTGGTACCATTCAACAGTGGTGCTATGGAGCATGCCACTAATATTGCTTATCCCCGTTTGGCGGCCAATGGAACCACATCGCTCGAAAATTTATACGCCCACGAACTCAGTCATCATTGGTGGGGCGATTTGGTCACTTGTGATAAAGAAGAAGAAATGTGGCTAAACGAAGGTTGGGCTTCTTATTCTGAAAAACTGTTCTATGAGCAGGTGTATGGCTATGGAAGGTATCAGTCGGAAGTTCGAACTAATCACACTTATGTATTGCAATATGCCCACGTAGATGATGGCTTATATTATCCGGTATCGGGAGTGCCGCATAGCCAAACCTATGGCACCACTGTTTACAAGAAAGGTAGCGATATGATACATACGTTACGATCTTACATGGGCGATAGTTTGTTTTTTAAATCTATCAATACTTTTTTGAATAGAAACAAATGGAAAAGCATTAACTCCATACAACTACGTGATTCATTGAGCCTATACAGTGGGATAAATCTGACCGATTATTTTAACGATTGGATACTGCAACCTAACTTTTTAAATTTCGATATTGGAAACTGGTATGCCTATCCAAACAATGGAAACTACACTGTAATGATTGCTGTTGAGGCTAGGTCATTTCCTAAATATCACGCCTTTCAGAATGTACCGCTTGAAATAGCATTTTTTGATGCCACTTGGCATAAAGTGGTTAAAAAAATAAGTCTGCAAAATGGATGTACCGGAGGCTTCGGAGGATATACAGTTAATTTAAACTTTATGCCGGTTTATGTTGCGCTCGATTTTGATGAAAAATTGAGCGACGCTGTAAGCGACGACTGGAAGGTAATTAAGCAAATCGGGAGCAATTCCTTTCAGAATGGTAAGATGACGGTGGCAGTGCAAAGTGTAATTGATTCGGCGCTTATTAGAGTAGAGCATCATTGGTGCCGTCCGGAGGGATTCAAAAACACTTCTTCATCTTTACATTTGGCCGATCGCTATTGGAGAGTAGATGGAATTGATTTAAATAAAATGACGGCCAATGCCACCATTCAATTTGATGGAACCACTTCGTCAGGATTTATGGATGAAGCTTTTATCACCAACTCGGAAGACAGTATTTTGCTTTTTTACCACGATTTAGAAAGTCCTTGTCCAGATTGGCAACTTTATAATTCATATACAGTAAATAAGCAGGGTAGTGCGACTAATAAAAAAGGAAGCATCACCATTAACAACTTGCAACCAGGGGAATATGCCATGGCAATACGTGACTATCATTGGGTAGATACCGCTTCTCAACCATTTCAATACTATATGTGCTGTATTAGTGAAGGAATTGATAAACTGACAAAATCGGAAGCCATTTTAAAGTTAATTCCCAATCCTGCCAATACCCTGGTAGATGTGATTTTGACAGAAGCAAGTAGAAGCAAAGCTGAATTGAAAGTTTTTAATGTATTAGGTCAGTGCGTTTTTAGAAAGGAGTGGCAAGTTGGGCAAGACAAACTATCAATAAACGTTCAGGATTGGTTGCCTGGCATGTATCAAGTGGAGTATGGAAGCGCTATCGGCTTATCTCATGTTGCAC
>DAIMNW010000224.1:0-3620 GCA_036719905.1 Chitinophagales bacterium | reverse complement strand
GTTGAATATATGTTAAATAAAAATAAAAGTTTTCTACTGATTTGAGTTGTCTTTAAAAACTTTAAACTCACCTTTTAGTGGATCAAAATTCTGATAAAGCATTGAGAAAAATTCAGGTCCATGTTTTAAAAAATATGGAATAAAGTTGTCGTTTCGCTCTTGAAGCCCTTGCTTTGGAAACAATTTCTGCTTCAAATTATCAATTTGCAAAAGCGATTCTTCATTCTTCCTTTTTAGTGAGCGCAAGAGTTTTTTTTCTAGTTGTTCCAATTGTTTTTTAATCTCAACCGAGGTTACTTCCACCTCCGGTTTCAATCCTTTATCCAAGCTTTCCATTTTTGTTTTTATCCTTCTCAGTATCGATTCCAGTTCTTGCTTTTCCGGTTCAAAATCAGGGCTTGTTTCGCTATGACGAATTAGCCATTCTTTTAGTAAGGCCTCCATGGGTTGAAACAAATCGATGGTTTCAAGCTGTAAGCGATCCATTTTCTTAGCCATGTTTGAATCTATCCAAAGTGCTGAATCACGAAGTACAATGAGTGGCATACTTACTTGATGGTGTGCAAACAGTTTCTTCAAGACCATCCAATAGGCCACCTCAGCACCGCCGCCAACGAAGGCTACATCAGGCAAAATGGTACATTGGTAAAGTGGCCTGAGTATTACATTTGGACTAAATCGTTCTGGAAAGGTTTCTGCTTCTTTAAGAACAGCTGCCTTATCAAAGGCAATGGTTGAGTTTTTAATCAAATATTTGCCGTTTTCAAATTCCAACCTATCTCTAGTTCCTTGCTGCAAGTAAAATAAGTTAATATCTCTTGGTTTAACGGGTTCATCATAAGATTTAGCAAAATCTTGCAACACAAGATCAACCTGCTTTTTTGCAGATAGATTAATCAATTCATCCTTAAGAATTGGAACAAATTGCTCTTTTAATATCTTGGTGTTGGCATCAAGCACCACAAGACCATAAGCATGAAAGAAATGATACAATAAATATTGTGTTGCCTGGGCCATTGTATTACCCGGCTTATAGGCAATTTTTAATAGCTCGATTATTTCATCCTTCTTTATTTCATTAGTAAGAAGTTGGTTCAATTGCTCGATTACCAGTTCTACACCATCTGTTGGCATACTTCCAACGGCCCCATGTTGCGATGTATCCCAAAGGAATTTACGATTGAAAATATTAATATGGTTGAGCTCTTCCAAATCGTGATCTTCGCTACCAATGAAGAACACAGGTACAAAGCGGTAGTTTGAATATTTTTCAGAAAGTTGTTTGGCCAGTTTGATGGCCGAAATTGTTTTATAGATACAATATAATGGCCCTAAAAACAAATTTGGCTGATGAGCCGTTGTTACACTAAATGTGTTGGGGGTTCTAAGTGCTTTAATTGATTCAGCCGACTCACTGGTAGCAAACTTGTCAGGTAATTGGCTTAAAAGAGTCTCAACTAAAGCTTCCCTATTAACCGGTTTTTTCTGGATTGATTCAATTATGCTTTCAATTTGTTGGCCGGTATCGCCAATTTCCAAAAAGAATTGAATACGGTCAGCATGATTCACAAAATCAACAACTAATTGGCTAAAATAACCAACCAGCTTCATTTGAAACTTACTAACCTGAATCATTTATTAGCAAAGATAAACGCAATAATCAATTCGTCAGGTATCAGTAAGTAACATACAAATCTCTGTTGATAAGTATTGTGTGCAGTTTACACGAAAGCCTTAACAATGGGCTTAACTTGTGGTAACCAATAAATACAGTATAAACTTTTAAAAAAACCGAACTATGGACACTTCAAAAATGATTAAGGCTTATTGCCTAAAAACAAAGGAAAAAAATGTTCCCATGCATGATGCCGTGATTATTAAAACCTCACGAGGGGGATACATGGCCCAGGGAAATGATGGCAAAGGCAACAAGATGAATGCTTTGTTGAGTGAAACCAATGCATTGAAGGCAATTGCCGATGGTGTGGCCAAGAAGGGATTTTAATCCAAATTTTGTTTAAAAAGAAAACCGTCCGGAGTTATACTTCGGACGGTTTTCTTTTTGGGGTAAATAACAAGGTTGCCCTTACTCTTTTACAAATTTGGCTGTACTGATTTGCCCTTTAGTATCCGTATAATCAATCAGATATAGACCTGGGGTGAAATTTCCAACAAAGAACTTATGGACCGGGGATGTAGAAACCATTACTTGGCTATAAACCTTTGCGCCCAGAATTGAGAAGATTTCAACCTTACTGTTAGCTTCAAGTCCCTTGATTGTTAGTATTTCGTTCACAGGATTAGGAAACAGCTCAACTTGGCCGAACTGAGATATGGAAGAAAACCCGGCTGGGCCGTTAACTGGTATGTCGAAATTCATAGAATCAATTAAAAACGAGGTACCAGAAGTAGCGTAATTAATTCCACCACCAGCAAATATTAACTGAAAAGTATCAGGATTGCCTGTTAGTGTATAGGTAATAGGCATGCGCATAACGGTCCAGGATGTTCTATTCAAAGTATCTTGAAAAGAGGCGGTTCCAACCGTGTCGGTTTTATGTAAGGTTGAGTTCCAACGAGTTAGAATAAGTGAAGCCCAACAAGTATCAGTACCGGCATTTAAAAATTGATAATGTGCCTGAAACGCATTAGGACGCTGAGTGATGGGGCGTCCGCCAGACACAGGTGCTCCTGTTCCGGCAATAATATTAGCAGCATTTAGTTTCCCATTAGTCATTACACCAGGTACATCGCCGGCAAACGGAAATGTTTTAGTGGCAAGATTGACTGAAAATGAGCCGTGATAAGCGGTGGTTGATTTTACTACCACAAACTGTGAAAAGGTGGTGGAAGATGAGTTAGGAGTAGCAAATGAATCAGGATCGTCGTAAGCACCATGATTTTGCCAGTTTTCAAAATCACTGTTGAAGAGTTGAGCTTGAGAAACTGTTGCTAAACCTAATAGACAACTGAAGGTAAGGAGAAGTTTTTTCATATCGTTTTTTTTTGTGTGTCAAATGTAAAGGCATTTTTTTGCAGATGGAAGTTATTTTTTTACCAATCGTACAGGTTCATTCTTTAAACGTTTTGCTAACCATTGTTAAGTTTATTCTAAGGGGAATAAATTACATTTGCAGCCAATAATAAAGACTCATTTTTTTTCAAATACTTAAAACTATGTCGAGCCATCCCATTATTTCCAGAGCTATCACAGCCATTCACGAACGAACCTTTTTTGCTCAATATCCCGAACATCCAAAAGCATATGCCGAAGATGGAATGAAGCAGGGAAATGACAATTTTCAGGCTTGCTTAAATCAGCCATTTAAGGCCCTGTTGCAGACCGGAGAAATGAGCTGGATAGGAGAAGAAGTTTCGCCTTATACGCAAAAGCCCCTTGGCGTCACCTACCCTGCTTTTGGTACGGACGAGTTGATTCAAAAATCTAGCGCTGCTGCTCAAAAGTGGCAACAAGCATCACCTGCCGAAAGGTGTGAAGCTTTGGTTAACTGCCTCGAAGAGGTGAAAACAAAGTTTTTTGATATTGCATTTGCCACTATGCATACCACCGGCCAGTCATTTATGATGTCATTTCAGGCAAGCGGTCCCCACTCAAACGA
>DAIMNW010000223.1:0-3623 GCA_036719905.1 Chitinophagales bacterium | reverse complement strand
ATATGTATCTGCGTATGCACGAACGAAATGGTCGGATGAAGCCTTACTTGCTGAATATGGACTGTGTGGATCGTAGGGAGTTGATTCAGTAAACAAACCTGTTGCACCCAATGAACCGTAGACTTCATCTGTAGAAACATGATAAAATCTATGCTCGTTAGTAATTTGGCTCCAGGTTTTACGTGCCATTTCAAGTAGATTAACTGTTCCAATTACATTAGTTTTAACAAATTGTAACGGGTCAAGTATACTTCGGTCTACATGGCTTTCGGCAGCTAGATGAATGACTGAATGAAACTGATGCTCATTGAAAAGGTTTTGTAGAAACCCGAAATCGGTGATATCACCTTTGACAAAATGATAGTTTGAAGCTTGTTCAATATCTTCCAGATTGGCCAGATTACCAGCATAGGTAAGTGCATCCAGATTGTAAATTTGATAATCGGGATACTTCTTAACAAAAAGGCGTACTACATGTGATCCAATGAATCCTGCACCGCCTGTGATTACTATTTTTCTCATTCTATCTTATGAAGCATAAAGGTATTAATTTAATATTTTTCCATCCTGCATCTCTATAATTCTATCACTTCTTCTTGCAAAATCAGTATCATGGGTAACCGCAATAATGGATTGATTCGAGTCGGCGGAAAGTTGACGAAAGATGTCGAAAACAAGGTTAGAATTCTTTGAATCTAGGTTCCCGGTAGGTTCATCACCCATAATGATAAGTGGATCATTTATCAACGCTCTGGCTATAGCAACGCGTTGCTGCTGTCCGCCTGAAAGTTTAGAAGCTAGCTTCGACGCCTGATCAGCAAGTCCAAGATGTTTTAAACGCTCAAAAGCACGGTGCTCAATTTCTTCTTTCGAATACTTGCCAAGTTTCAGTGCAGGAATCATGACATTTTTCAAACAACTGAATTCGGGCAAGAGGTAGTGAAACTGAAATACAAAACCAATCTTCTCGTTTCGGATACCTGCCAGTTGATTTTGCTTAAGGCCTGTAACATTTTGATCGTGAATTAAAAGTTCTCCTTCGTATTCGGTATCCATAGTGGAGAGAATGTACAATAAAGTTGATTTTCCACAACCCGATTTGCCAACCAAGGAAACAAATTCCCCTTTATTCACACTAAAGGAAATATTGTCTAACACTCTGAATTTTTCAGGTTCGTAGAAATATTTTCCTATTTGACGGGCTTCAAGAATTATGTCGCTCATACTTATTTTCTTAGAATGCTTACAGGATCAACATTAGCTGCTTTTCGAGCAGGGATTAAACCAGCAAAGAAGGTAATGCCTAATCCAATTAATGCACCTCTCAAAAAAATGAGTGGTTCGAAGCGAATTGGGAAATAGCCAATATCGCCACCTATATATACACCAGAAAGAACTTTGACTAATAAACTGGCTAATAGTACTCCGGCGGTTGCACCTATGCAACCTATCACCAATGCTTGCTGAACAAATATTCTGGTAACGTCGTTTCCTTTAAAGCCCATTGCTTTCAAAATGGCTATTTCATTAAGTTTTTGACTTATGGTCATGCTTAAAATATTATAGATTCCAAATCCGGCAACAATTAGACTGTAAATGAGATAATCGTAAGAATGATAAAACGCATCTTGCTGGCGGCCACAAAGGTTTCATTTGCAGTTTGCCAAGCCTCGGCATTATAACCGGTAAGTTTTGCAAACGATTGGGCATATTTTACCGCTTGTGAATTATCCGAAATATTAACATTGATGTCCGAAACGTATCCAGGATTCTTTAACAATATTTGCTGAGCAGCTGCCAAATTGATAAATGATTTTACTTTATCAATTTGTGAATTGGCCGTTCGAAATAAGCCCACTACCCTCATCACCTTACTAACATTCTTCGGAGAACTGATTGAAATATTATCGCCTACATGAACACTTAGTTTATCTGCCACACCTACTCCCAGCAATATACCATTAGGGGTAGATTGCAAATCAGCAAGATTACCTTCCACCATCGTTGATTTTATATCGAACATCTTGTCAGCACTTTCTATTTCAATACCAACGGTATTGCCGGGAATTTCTGACTCCCCTTTATGATAAAAAACACCCGTGCTGATTTGTGAAGTAACGTAGGTCACCTCTTTTTGACGACGCAATAAATCCATTAATGCAGCAGGGTTAATTATGCTCTGGCGTTCGGGTACAATCTTAGGGTTAATAAGCGCTACAATGTTGTTTTCGCGGCTGGATGCAATGAGTGGTTTGCTTATATCGTTATCTTTAAAAATTCTTACATGCGCAATGTTTCGAAAAATGAGATTATCTGACATTCTCGAAAACCCCATCATCATGGAGTTTAAAAAAATATAGATAGCCATACCAAGCGTTACTCCCAAAGCAGCTACAATGGTAAGCCTTTTCTTAGAAAAGGTATATGTGAGTGAGATCTCTGAATTAACAGGATGACGAAAGTTGCTGCGCATGGTTACTTTTTGGTATTAATTGTCAGCTCATCTTTTTCTGTAAGTCCATCTAATATTTCTACATATTCATTGGAAACCAGGCCGGTTTTTACTTTTACCTTCTTGTTGCCATGTTTGAGCATGACTTCATTGCCGTAGTCAAGATAGCTTCGAGGAATGACAAGCACGTTTTTTCTCTCTCCAACTAAAATATTGGCTTCTAATTGTGTTCCAATAATTTTAAAATCAAGTGAATCTGTAAAATATACTTTCACCAAATAGGAAAGTGATGATTCATCAAACTTGGGTAAAATTTGTGCTACTCTAGCTTTATATATCCTTTCTTTATTGGTGTTAAGCCGAATAAAAACGATTTGATTTTCTTTTACTTTGTTCATGCTAGCTTCATCAACATTCACCATAGCATATATAGTGGATGGTGTTCCTAAAACGGCAATTACATCTCCTCTTCTCACATAGTCGCCAAGCTGTTTTCTCTTTTCATACACTTTTGCATTGGATAATGCACAAACTTGATTTTGCTGCTTAGTGACGTTGGACACTTGACTATTATTTCGTTGTGCAATTTCTGACTGATTAGCATTAGACTGTTGCACTGCTAATTGACTCTCGAGAGCGTCGACATTTGCCTGTGATAACGAAAGAGCCAATTTGGCATTTTCATTTTCCAGTCGAGAAACACTATTAGTAGAATATAATTGGCGATACCGCTCGGCCTGAATCTTATCTTGAGCCAGCTTTTCCTTTGCCGCTTTTAAGTTTGCCTTGATTACTTGCAAGGCAGGTGCATCAGATTCTGCGTTATCTTTAGCAATTTCGTACAACTGGTTAGCTCCTGAAGCGTTTATTAAATTTTGACTGTTGTCTACAATAGCCATCACTTGACCCGATTTAACCAAATCTCCTTCAGTAAATTGCATTTTAGTAAGGTAGCCTTCTGTTTGAGCCGTTAAATTGTAAAGTGAATCGGCAACTAGCACTCCTGAAGCAAATACTAGTTCAGTGATATCTTTTCTTATTGGTTTAATAGTTTCAACTCCCCCTGAGTTGCAACCAACAAAAATGCTTGAGAGAATACTGAGAGTGAAAAAGTATTTTAACATGATTACTTTATAAGTTGGTTAATAAGAATTTTGGCTCGAACAAACCG
>DAIMNW010000222.1:0-3632 GCA_036719905.1 Chitinophagales bacterium | reverse complement strand
ACTATTAATATTCCTTTTGGTAAATTTTTAATGTCAATGGTTTCGTTTTGTGAAGGCAATAATTGATTTAGTAGTCTCTTACCTGCTATGTCAAAAATTGAAATAGAAAGAGCGTCTTTACTCTCTACTACAATCCAGTCCTTAGCCGGATTAGGAGCAATTGAAACCTGCGGTGAAAATTCTTCAGTCAATTTTTGCACCGTGGTAGCCCCACTTCGTAAAGCCTTTCGTGTGAAATAAATATTGAGCTTATTGCCAAGTACATCGCCCCAAACTGCATTGAGCGTATCGTGGCACATGGCAGCACACATAAAGTCGTTGCCGCTTTGAGATAAAAACGCATTGTTGTAAGGTGCCAGAGTATCGGAAACCATAAAATTTGCGGAGAAAGTAGTAGAATCTTTCCATCGAACAGCACCCCAAATTTCAGATGGATTTTGATATCCGGTACCAGTTCCATTGCGTCGGTCTCTCCACGTAATTAATAAATCGCCATCGGTATCAAAATCGGCCCACACTAGGTCCTGCATTTTACCATTGCCGGTTGCATCATCATTTATTCGGATAGGAGCACTCCAGTTGACACCACCATCTGTCGATTCACTCAAGGCCACATCAATATCGCCATTAAATGGATGGCAAAAAATAAAAGCCACATGCTGAGCATTGGCAGGGTTTGAAATCAGTCGATAGCCCAATTTAGCTAGTGTATCGTTGGCTGTTAAAGATGAAAAAATAGCCGGATGATATTGAAAGGATGCTCCACCGTTTGTTGATACGGCATCAATAAAACCGGGCAGTAAATTCTGCGAAACCACATACGAGGGATACATACAATGTAGCGTTCCATTGGCCGCTACCGTGTTGGCTGCCATGGGGGCTGCAATAAAATTTCCTATTAAATAATTTGTGGTATCCAGATATCGCCAAGGCAGAAACGAAGCGCCATTATTAGTAGAATGCATAAAGTAAGCTCGGTTGGGTGCCGGAATCCAAGGCGCCGGTTTGGTGGTTACATATTGATGCCCATTATTAGGGCCGCCACTTTTGTCAATGCTTAACCAAGGCCGGTCAAGCGGTGCCTTGGTGGCATCATCTGCTACGTCTATCACTTTTACGGCATTTGCCCACGTGGAACCTCCATTGGTAGATTTTAACACATACACACCCCCTGAATCGGGACTTTGATGATAATCAATATAACAGATAAATACATTGCCGGCATTGTCAAATGCCATAGAAACATCAGCCGATTTGAACGATGTGCCCATGTGTGGCAACAAAGTAGTTGCGCTCCAGGTGGTTCCTCCATCAAATGTTGTCTTTGATTTTATACGAATGGGTTGGCCAAATGTGTAACCCATCCAGGCCACTACCATGTTTTGCGAATTTTGTGGATTGATGGCCAGAAAAGGTTCGCCATCAAAAAAGTTACCTGCAGAAAGATTGATGGATTGGGCTGGAGCCAAAATTGGCAGCAGCATAATGAGTAAGAGGGAATGCAGTTTCATAATTGCTTTTTATTGAGCAAAGATGAATTAAACTGTGCTCGGAAAAAAAATTAGTTAATCACCATCTGCCCTAAAAAGTCCACACTCTTTTTCATATCTACAGCGAACACTCGGTCTTCGGTGATGAATGAAATTTGTTTACGATAATCATTTCTCAGTTTCTCAATCATAGCCGAGCTTTTTAATGGCTTACGAAAATCGAGCGCTTGCATAGCCGTCAGCAATTCAATTCCTAATACCCGTTCGGTATTTTTCATTACACCAAAACATTTAGTAGCTGCATTGGCTCCCATACTCACATGGTCTTCCTGGCCATTGCAACTCACTATACTATCTACCGATGCAGGTGTGCACCACTGCTTGTTCTGACTTACTAAAGATGCAGCTGTGTATTGAGGTATCATTAATCCGCAATTCAAACCCGGCTTATCAACCAGAAAAACCGGCAAGTTTCTGGCACCACTCAGCAATTGATAGGTTCTGCGTTCTGAAATATTGGCTAATTCGGCAATGGCAATGGCTAAATAATCCAAATTGATGGCCAATGGCTGACCATGAAAATTACCACCGGAAATTATTCTGTCATTAGCTGTGTCTACTATTGGATTATCAGTAACTGAATTAATTTCTGTTTCGATTACGTTGGTAATATGCGCCACCGCATCCTTTGTAGCACCATGTACTTGTGGCACACAACGAAAACTATAAGGGTCTTGTACGTGCTCCTTTTTCTGATTTATTATTTCACTACCAATTAAAAATTGCCTGATATTTTCGGCCGTTTTTATTTGCCCGGCATGTGGACGTATACTATGTATAGTGTCGGTAAACGGTTCCAGTTTAGCATCAAAAGCATCTATAGAAACAGCAGCAATTAAATCGCTCTGATAAATTAAGCGATGAGCTTTTATTAAATTATATACGGCATAGCTGCTCATAAACTGTGTGCCATTAAGCAGGGCTAATCCTTCTTTCGATTTTAGTTTTATGGGCTGATGACCAATTTTTTTCAACGCTTCCAATGCAGCCATTCGTTCACCTTTTAGGTAGCAATCGCCTATTCCCAGTAGGCTAAGAGCCATATGGGCTAATGGAGCCAAATCGCCGGATGCCCCTAAAGAGCCTTGCTTGTGAATGACAGGAATTAAATCTTGATTATAAAAATCAATCAGCATTTGCACCGCTTCTATCGTAATACCACTATATCCATAACTGAGCGATTGAATTTTAAGGAGTAATAGAATTTTGACCAACTCATGTGGCATTTCATCGCCGATACCGCAAGCCGTGCTCACCACCAGTTTATATTGCAAATCTTCCAGCTCATCGTTTTCAATTCGCACATTGCACAGCGAACCAAAACCTGTATTAATGCCATAATATAAACGAGAGTTATCAGATAGTTTGTTATCCAAAAACTGCCGGCAGGCAATTATTTGTTGGCGACTTTTTTCCGAAAGCTCAATTTTCGTTTTCTCAACTAAAAGTTTTTCAATGGTGGCAATAGTAAGTTTCTGATTGCTTATTTGGTGGGGCATAATGATTGGGTAGCTTGAAATTTATTTTCGACAAAAGTAAACACTTTAATATGCTCAGTCAATCAAAATACCAACTGAAAAATTTTATATTTGAACAAATAATAACCACTTGCATACCCTCATACCTATTTTTTCTCAGCGTTGGTTTTTTACTTCGTTTGTAACATTTGGTGTTATAGCGTTAGTGATCATGCTAGCCAAGCAGCTTAGCCGGTCGCAACAGGAATATGTACGAAAAGCTATTGGAATGATATTGTTGGCCGAGGTAATTCTCATACATCCTTACGAGTGGTATCTGGGTGTGTGGAATTTGGAAAGTTCATTACCGCTTCACTTATGTGGTATTACGGCTATCATTGCTTCCATTTGCATGTTATTTCCCAATCAACTACTCTACGAGTTTCTTTTATATTGGGGGGTGGCAGGTAGCCTGCATTCATTGCTCACTCCTGAGCTAACCAAAGGCGATCGCTCCCTCTTACTACCAGATTATTTTTTGGCTCACGGCGGTATGGGGTTATCGGTTTTATATCTAACTTATATCACAGGCTACCGACCAACGAAAAATAGTTGGTGGAAAATG
>DAIMNW010000221.1:0-3635 GCA_036719905.1 Chitinophagales bacterium | reverse complement strand
ATAATTGGGTATCCTGTGTCACAAACCCAATTTGCTCTCGTAATTCATCCAGATTAATTTCTTTTCCATCTATTCCATCATAAAATATTTTCCCGGTTTGCGGCTGATAAAGACCCACCAACAGTTTTACCAAGGTGGTTTTACCCGAACCCGACGGCCCTACAAAAGCTATTGTTTCGCCTTTATTTACTTTAAATGAAATATCGGATAAGGCAGGGTGCTGTGCGCTTGGATGCTGAAACGTTACATGATTAAATTCAAAATTATCGAGGCGGTCCAAAACCCTTGGTTTAGCTGGTTTGTATTCCACAGGCATATCCAGTATTTTTTTGAAATTAGTGAGCGACACTTCCGCTTCTCGATAGATCAATATGATATTACCCAGTTCCTGCAGAGGTCCAAAAATAAAGAATGAGTAAATGAAGAAAGTGATGAATTGCCCTTTGGTTAAATCTTCTTTAAATATTAAAAATACCATCAGAAAAAGCACCGAGTTGCGCAAAAAGTTGACAATGGTGCCTTGAGCAAAACTGATGCTACGGATGTATTTCACTTTCTTCAATTCCAATTTCAAAATCTTAGAGGTGGTATTGTTTAGCCGCGAAATTTCCTGTTGCGCCAAACCAAGGCTCTTTACCAATTCTATATTTCTCAACGATTCCGTAGTACTGCCAGCCAAGGCCGTGGTTTCGGCAACTATACTTTTTTGAACCTTCTTCACTTTTTTACTCAGCACCGAACTCACAACTGCCAAAATGGGAATGGTAGCAAAATAAACGGGGCCAATCATCCAGTTTACTTGCAACGAATACACCATCACAAAAACAATACCCACCAGGCTAGTAAACAGAATATTGACAAATGATGATATCAGTTTCTCCGTATCGGTTCTTACTTTTTGCAAAATGCCAAGAGTTTCGCCACTTCGCTGGTCTTCAAATACCGAGAATGGAAGTTCTAGCGAATGTTTTAATCCATCGGAATAAATTTTAGCTCCCAGTTTTTGGGTAATAGTATTCACAAAGTAATCCTGAAAATTTTTGGCAATACGGCTTATCATGGCGGCGCCTATAGCCAATCCAATTAGATAAAGCACCCCTTTGGTAAACTGCGCCTGGCTCATATCCTTGTAATGCTCGATGTACTTATCAATTATTTGCCCTAAAATTCGAGGGTCGAGTAAGGAGAAAACTTGATTAACGGTGGCCAACAGCAAGGCCAACACAATCATTTTCCAAAAAGGTTGAAGGTATTTTAATAAAAGTTTCATGTGATAGCAGAGAGAATAAATAATTGGGTGGGCAAAGATGGCAAATGTTCGATAATTAAGTGGGTAAAAGATACAAGTGCTCAATTGGTTTCAAATTAAATCAGTTTTGAGCCAACTTAGCCGATTAATTTCGGCTACGAATCTGAATATAAAATTCTTACTTGCTACTTTTACTGCCGTGAACCAAGCCATTCATTTTACGGATACCGAAAAACTACTGCTCCACAAGGTGGGTCAAGTTGCTGATGAATTAAATGTAGAGGCATATGCTATTGGGGGGTTTGTGCGCGATAAGCTATTGGGCCGCCCCACGAAAGACCTCGATATTATGTGCCTGGGCAGTGGAATTGAACTTGCCGAGAAAGTGCAGGCTCTCCATTTTGCGGATGCTCCATTAAGCATTTTCAAAAATTTTGGCACGGCTATGCTCAAAACTCCCGATATGGAAATTGAATTTGCCGGTGCACGTAAAGAGTCGTACACACACGATAGTAGAAAGCCGGCGGTAGAAGATGGCACCTTACAGGATGATTTGAACCGACGCGATTTTACTATGAATGCGTTGGCTATTCAAATCAATCATGGAAAATTTGGCGAAATAGTAGATGCTTTCCAGGGATTAGATGATTTGGCTAATGGCATTATTAAAACGCCGCTTGATGCGGCTGCTACTTTTAGTGATGACCCACTGCGAATGTTACGAGCCATTCGTTTTGCAACTCAATTATTATTTAAAATAGATGAACCCACTCTTGCCGGTATAAAGTCGGAAGCGGCCCGAATAAAAATTATTTCGCAAGAACGAATTACGGATGAATTGAATAAAATTATTGCCTGCCCGGTTCCATCGGTAGGCTTTAAGCTATTGCATGATGTAGGCTTGCTCGAAATTATTTTTCCTGAACTTACTCTGCTCAAAGGCGCACAGTACATAGACGGCATGGGGCATAAGGATAATTTTTATCACACCTTGCAGGTACTTGATAATATTTGCAACAGCACCGATAATCTTTGGCTGCGATGGGCAGCTATTTTGCATGATATTGCCAAGCCGGCTACTAAAAAATTTGAACCCGGAAATGGTTGGACCTTTCATGGACACGAAGTAGTAGGTGCCCGAATGGTTCCTCGAATTTTTAAACGATTGAAATTGCCACTCGATGAAAAAATGAAATTTGTGCAGAAAATGGTTCTGCTGCACTTGCGACCTATTAGCCTCACCAAAGACAATATCACCGATTCGGCCTTGCGTCGCTTGTTGTTCGAAGCCGGCGAAGAAATAGATTCGCTCATGAAGCTGTGCGAAGCAGACATTACTTCCAAGAACAGGCAAAAGGTGGTAAAATATTTGCAAAACTTCAGCATAGTGAGGCAACTGATGAAAGAGGTGGAAGAAAAAGACCATTTGCGTAATTGGCAGCCACCCATAACAGGGGAGTTAATTATGAACACATTTGCAATAGGTCAGGGTAGAGTAGTGGGCATTATTAAAGATGAAATACGTGAACAGATATTAGACGGCAAAATTCCCAATAATTATGAGGCTGCTTATCAACTCATGTTGCAATTGGGGAAAGAACAAGGTTTGTTGGTAACCACCTCCTGACTTCAAAATTGTTGATCAAATAACTTTATTCACCGATAGCATGGTGAATATTATTATATAAAAACACCGAACAGCCTTTTATATTTACACTCATTCAAAATATAAATCTCTACTTTCAAAATGAGTACTGCCTATAAGTTTAGAATTTATTGGGAACAAGACGATACCGTTTACCGTGATATTCAGATAAAGCCCGGCCAGGCTTACTTAGAATTTCATAAAGCTATACTAATGGCTTTTGGATTTGACAACAAACATCAGGCATCATTTTTTAAAAGCAATGATAAGTGGTTGAAAGGCGAAGAAGTTTCCCTTGAACCAAGAGAAGGTTGTAAATCAATGGAAAAAACTCCGTTGGTTGCACTAATTGACGACCCACATCAGAAACTTCTCTATCGGTATGATTATGAAATGGAATGGGATTTTCTTTGTGAGTTAATGGGCATTGTTGACCTCGATCCGGCAGTTTCGTACCCACGAATGGTGAGAAGTGAGGGAGTAGCTCCTAAGCAATATGGTGTTCAAACGCCAACTACCGGTCTAATCAACGATGAAATTTTTGATGAAAAGTTGACCTACGATGCCGAAGAAGCTTTTGAAGGTACTGAAGAAGGTGAAGAATCAGATGAAACTACAGAGGATAGTGCCGATGAGGATGAATCAGCTGAAGGTGATGAGGATGCTTTTGATGATCAAGATGGGAATTCTATAGAACCTATGGAAGATTAATTTAATATTAAAAGAAGGTAATTGCCTTTT
>DAIMNW010000220.1:0-3635 GCA_036719905.1 Chitinophagales bacterium | reverse complement strand
TATTAGCTATGGGCTGATAAATAATTTCGAGTAAATAACTTAGGAGTAAAATACATACCAGTTTGATTGCTATTAATGCTAACGGATGCCCATAAAGGTGAAAAGTATTGAGTTCGCCATGCTCTCCATAGGCTTTAATGATTGGAAAATGTGCCACATAGAGTGCATACGAGATGGGTGCTAAAATAGCAAAAGGCCTTAGTATATAGTTAAAAGCAATAAATCTGTATTTCCACCAGATTAAACCTAATAAAATGAAAATACCGGAGGCTAGCAAATGCCAAATTTCTATAATTGGATGAAAGCTAAATAGAAGTGATTTTTTCAATAGGAAATGATAATATAACAGATTTACACCCATTAAGGCTAACATTGAAACATAGCTGAGGATAATAAAACTTAGGTGCTTCCAAGCCAGTGGCTCCTTGCTCAACCACCATCGGGCCAGTTCTACTCCCATCCACCAAATGATAAAGTAGGATGCATAAAGTGATAAAGGATTGGGAATAAATTCGAAGCTGATGTAACCTAGCATAGAAATTACCAATGCCCCCAATCGCTGATTTTTAAACGATATTTTTTTATACAAAAAATAAAATAGCATATAAAACCACCACTCGTAAGCTAATGACCACAAAGGGGTATTCACTTGATAGATTTCAAACCATACCCCCGGATGACGATTCAGATCCTGAAGGTTCAATAAGTTGCCAACCAATTGTGTCCATTGAGGGTCGACCCAATTACCAAACGCTAAGCAGCGTCCTAAGTAGGCAATCAAAAGTGCTACTAAGAATATTGGGTAAATTCGCTTAAAGCGTTTAAGAAAATAGTTGGAAAACGTAATATCGGGACTTCGCTGAACGGAGTAATAGATGACGAAACCCGAAAGCACAAAAAATAACATTACTACCGCCTGACCTTGAGTAAGCAGGTATCCGCTCCAATGCAACTTGTATAATTCTAGATGCCCTAACATGACATAGAAAGCAGCCCATCCTCTAACGGCTTCCAGTTTGTCAAGTTTATTTTTAGTCAAGTTATCGGCAATAAAAGTGAAATGTTTGCACTTAAACTATATATGTATTACCTCTCCATAGGCAGCCGCAGCCGCTTCCATTATGGCTTCGCTCATGGTTGGGTGTGGATGTACTGATTTGATAATCTCGTGACCGGTAGTCTCTAATTTACGAGCTACCACCACCTCGGCTATCATTTCGGTTACATTGGCTCCAATGAAATGGGCGCCTAACCATTCGCCGTATTTGGCATCAAATATTACTTTAATAAATCCTTCTTTGGTTCCTCCGGCACTGGCTTTTCCGCTGGCGGTAAATGGAAACTTACCCACTTTTATCTCATAACCGGCTTTTTTGGCGGCTTCTTCTGTGTAGCCTACGCTTGCAATTTCGGGTGAACAATAGGTGCAGCCCGGTATGTTATTGTAATCAATAGGTTCAGGATGATGGCCGGCAATTTTTTCTACACAGGTAATTCCCTCGGCGCTAGCTACGTGGGCTAAGGCTTGGGTAGCCAGCAAATCGCCTATGGCATAAATTCCGGGAACATTAGTTTGATAAAATTTATCGACTACTACTTTTCCTTTTTCAGTTTTAATTCCCAAAGTTTCTAATCCAATATTTTCAATATTGGCCGTTACCCCGGTAGCGCTCAATAAAATGTCGGCTTCAATAATTTGTTCGCCGGTTGGCGTTTTTACCTTGGCTTTTACTCCGGTTCCGCTGGTATCCACCGATTCAACCGAAGAAGAGGTGAGCACGGTCATTCCTTGTTTACGGAAATTGCGTTCTAGTTCTTTTGATACATCAGCATCTTCTACCGGCGTTACTCTATCGGCAAATTCAACAATAGTCACCTTAGTTCCCATTGCATTGTAAAAATAAGCAAACTCAACACCTATAGCGCCGGCACCTACCACTATCAAACTTTTAGGCTGGGTGGGCAATACCATGGCTTCGCGATAGCCAATCACCTTTTTGCCATCTTGCTTTAAGTTTGGCAATTCACGACTTCTGCCGCCGGTTGCCAGTATAATGTGCTTGCCTTCCACGGTCGATTTTTTACCATCGGCAGCCGTTACTTCAATTTTCTTTCCGGGCATTAATTTGGCTGCCCCCATTATTACATCAATCTTATTTTTTTTCATCAAAAACTGAATGCCTTTGCTCATGTTATCGGCCACACCGCGGCTGCGTTTTACCACCGCACCAAAATCGGCTTTGGCATCGGTCACACTTAAACCATAATCGGCAGCATGATTCATATATTGGAAAACCTGAGCGCTTTTCAGAAGGGCTTTGGTTGGAATACAACCCCAATTGAGGCAAATACCACCCAACTCGGCTTTTTCAATTACCGCTGTTTTAAATCCTAACTGAGAGGCACGTATGGCGGCTACATATCCGCCGGGGCCACTGCCTATTACTACTATATCGTACATACAATTGGTTGTTTTAGAATTAGCTGCGAAAGTAACACACAATTTGCAGATTTTCCATTCGCCCATTCAAAGCTATCAATTGCTAAAAAAGATTATTTTCGCAGTCCTATCCACTCAAAATATAGCTGATGTATACGAATACCAATCTGGTTACGCTCAATGGGTTTATTCTTACCCAGGAACATAAATTTCCTAATGCCGTTGGCAATCTTTCCGGTTTGCTTCGTAGCGTGGGGCTGGCAGCCAAAATTGTAAATAGAGAAGTAAGCAAAGCCGGCCTGGCCGATATTTTAGGGGTGATGGGTACCAGCAATATTCAAGGAGAAGAAGTAAAAAAACTGGATGTATATGCCAACGAACATTTTATTGCGGCCTTCCGTCGCGGACGCCGATGCTGTGGAATAGTGAGCGAAGAAGATGAAAACATGATAGTGATGGATGCTCATGGAGCCGAGTATTTGGTGTGTATTGACCCACTCGATGGCTCGTCAAACACCGATGTGAATGTGCCCATTGGAACTATTTTCAGTATCTACAAGCGCATATCGCCTGAAGGCATGGTGAATCAACTAGATTTTATGCAACAGGGCACCCAGCAGGTAGCTGCCGGTTATGTGTTGTATGGCTCCTCTACCATGATAGTGTACACCACCGGCGATGGGGTTAATGGCTTCACCCTCGACCCATCTATTGGCGAATTCTGCTTAAGCCATCCCAATATGAAAGTGCCCGATGATGGCAATATTATTTCAGTAAATTTAGGCTACATGAATATGTTTCCTGAAGGGGTAAAAAAGTACGTGGAGCATTGCCTCGAGAAAGACAAAGCCAGCGGCCGCCCTTACTCTGCCAGATATGTAGGTAGCATGGTAGCTGATGTGCACCGTACCCTGATCAAAGGCGGAATATTTATGTATCCATCATCAACCGATGCACCTAAAGGAAAATTGCGCTTATTGTATGAGTGCAATCCCATGTCGTTTATCATGGAGCAAGCAGGGGGCAAAGCTATCAGTGGCAATCAACGTATTCTTAATATTAAACCATCAGAGTTGCACCAGCGTTCGCCCATTTATATGGGATCGCCAAAAATGGTAGAAATGCTAGAAGGGTTTATGAATGGTAAATCCTAGGACTAGTCTGTAAATTTTTTCTAGAAAATCTTTCCTCAACC
>DAIMNW010000219.1:0-3638 GCA_036719905.1 Chitinophagales bacterium | reverse complement strand
GAATGACACTTGTTTGGCTATCTGGAACAGAGTGAATAGCTTTTCTCAATTTGGAAAAGCCGCCCGTTTTTATGGTGCTGTTATTCGTATTTACAAGAAGGATCTTTTTGGAGCAAAAGCCGAAATGCAACGCTTACAATATGTAACACTAAGCGATGATGAACAATTGCTCAAGCAACTTTTTCAAGTAGGATTTGAATTGGCAGAAAATCATTTAACTAAGGCCGATTCTATGATGAAAGCTTTCCGGTTCAATAATTATCTGGTGGCCGATGAACAAAAGGAACTTGGAAATTTACTTCACTTAATAAAGACTGATCGTCATCCATCGCCAGTGAAGGCTGCTTTTCTTTCGGCGCTGCTACCGGGAAGTGGTAAGTGGTACGCCAAACGAGTAGGGGCCGGTTTAGGAAGTTTGTTAGAAAATATTTTGCTTGGAGCCGTAGCCGTTGAAACTTTTATGGTGGCTGGTACTTTATCCATACCTTTTGCACTAGGCGGCGGACTCTTTGCCGCATTTTATTCAGGAAACATTATAGGAAGTTATTTTGCAGCTAAAACAAAATCGTATGACCTTGAAAGGGAACATAAAAATTATTTGTTGCGTACTCTGTTGGTGGCTACCGACAGGCAGTTGGGCACAGGTAAACTTTTCTAAAGCAGATAGTTTTAGAAAAGCTAAGAATTATGAGAGGGCGGCCATTGAATATGACCGGGCCGGTTTTTTTGCTGAAAATGAAACAGCCAAAGCCACTGCCTTGATTAAAAAAGCGGACTGCTATATGCAATCAGGCGATTATGCTTCTGCTGCCTTCAACTTAACACATCTTAACTATTCTAACATTAGCGATTCGTTAGTGTTCGAAGCTCACCTGTTACATGCCTTATCTTCTTATCTGAATAATGATTTGGAAACGGCTCTTGAACAATTGGATAGAATTCAATTCACTGTCCATAATCCGGCGCTTATTAATCAAAGTTTGTATCTAAAGGTACTTACCCTAAATGAACTAAATCGGTATAAAGAAGCCCATCAGGTTTTATTGGATTGGATTAACCATAGCGACCAACTCAACAAGCAAGAAGCACTTCAATGGGCAAATGATTTCTACTCTTCTAAACATATTCCAAAGCTACTGAATATGGACAGGGCAGTTCTACTATCCATGATTCCGGGCTTTGGTCATTTTTACTGTCATGAATACAAAGAGGGAGTGGTTAATGCAGCCCTGCAATTAGGTTTTTTAGCTTTCGGTGCAGGTGCATTTTACTACGGATACTATGCTACTGCATTTGTAATTGGATATGGATTGTTTAACAAATTTCATTCTGGTGCCAATCATCGAATGGAGTTTTTAGTTAACAAAAGAAACTATAATCTGACTCGACCATTTAACGATGAAGCCCGAGCTAAAGTGATGAGTTGGAATCATTAGTTTACCAATTCATAAAGGCGTATTTTTGAGTTTCGCAAAATGAAAATAGTTTTTCTCTTTAGGCCCATTAATCTTTTTATTATAGCTGCTAGTATGTGGTTGGTACGTTTATGTATTACTATGCCAATACTAACCGAAGCCGGTTTACAGCCTTACCTTACAAATTTTTATTTTGCTCTATTGGTAGCCTCCGTAGTTCTGATAGCCGCCGCTGGCTATGTGATCAATGATATTTGTGATTTGGAAATGGATAAAATTAACAAGCCTAATAAAGTGTTTATAGATCAAGTAATTTCTTCTCAATCAGCTATTCGACTTTATTATTTGCTAAATACTATAGGTTGTGCATTAGCGGTTTGGGTGGCATTTCA
The DNA here is from genome assembly GCA_036719905.1 of Chitinophagales bacterium. Lineage (GTDB taxonomy): Bacteria > Bacteroidota > Bacteroidia > Chitinophagales > CAIODY01 > DAIMNW01. The sequence continues at coordinate 1,831 of DAIMNW010000219.1, read as the reverse complement.
AAATAATGTGCTTAAACTGGCAAGTATTCAAATTCTAACAGTTGGATTACTCTGGATTTATGCCACCTCATTAAAAAAGAAATTACTAGTTGGGAATTTAACGGTTGCGTTTTTATCAGCATTAGTTTTCCTTCTAGTTGCTTTCTATGAACCTATTTTATTTTTTAATGATGATGAAAAATTGAGTGTTCAAATGGTTCTGTGCTTAACCATAATAACAGCTTTTGCTGCTTTCTCGTTTGTGCTAAGTTTGGCCAGAGAGTTGGTTAAAGATGCCGAAGATGCAGAAGGGGATAGGCTGGCAGGTTCGTTTACACTACCTATTGTTTTGGGTAGCAAGTGGTTAAAAGGTTTTGTTGGCATATTATTTATCACCTTGATTATTTCATTCGCTTGGTTGCAGTGGCATTTTTACGATAGCAAGGCGCTGAATAATTTCCAATCACTAATTGTATATTTATTCTTAACTATTCAGTTGCCATTGGCAGCCGGCTTCATTGCTTTGATGAGAGCAAAAGAAAAACGACATTATACTTATCTGAGTAAGTTACTGAAAGCTCTCATGCTAACCGGTTTAATTGCTCTCTTCTTGCTGCGATATTTACTTTAAATCAAAGAATCCATCCTCCCAAAAAACTATGAAAAAAATAATATTAGCCTCTGCTTCACCCCGAAGGCAACACCTATTAAAGGAAGTGGGCCTCGATTTTACAATCCAGGTAGCTGAGGGAGTAGATGAGAAATCGATAGCTGATACCTTAAAGTTGAATGCAGAAATTAAACAAGAATGGATAGCCGAAACTATTGCCAAGGCCAAAGCTCAGGCAGTAGTAGCCACCCTTAACGAACCGGCTATAGTGATCAGTGCCGATACCATTGTAGTTTTAAATGATGAAATCATTGGCAAACCAAGCGACCTTACCGATGCTAAATTAATGCTCCGAAAACTTTCAGCTAATAAACATAAGGTGGTAACCGGGGTATGCATTATTGATACAGAAGCACCTTCTATTTTACACCTTTTCCACGATCTAACCGAAGTATACTTTAACCGACTCACATCACTGCAAATTGATACCTATGTAGATAACTATAAACCCTTGGATAAGGCAGGTGCTTATGCTATTCAGGAGTGGATTGGTTTAATTGGCATAGAAAAAATCAACGGCGATTACTATAATGTGATGGGGCTCCCGGTTGCTAAGGTGATGCAGGAGTTGGAGAGGGTAGGTGTGGTAGCTTAAAAAATCTGCTTACATTTGCGTCGCTATGTTTTATTTAACACGTCGAGAAACTTTTAATGCCGCTCACAAGCTGTTCAATCCGAATTGGAGCAACGAAAAAAATCAAGAAGTATTTGGTGGTTGTGCCAACCCAAATTGGCACGGACACAACTACACACTCTATGTGACTGTGAAGGGGGAATTAAATCCTGAAACCGGTTATGTGGTTAATATGAAAGATATCAGTCAGATAGTTCGCAAGCAGGTGATAGAGAAAGTTGACCACCGCAATTTGAATTTGGACGTTGATTTTATGCAAGGGAAATCTTCATCAGCCGAAAATTTTGCTAAAGCCATTTGGGAACAAATAGTACCTCATCTTCAGAATTGTACCCTGCATTGCATTAAATTGCAGGAAACAGAGAATATCTATGTAGAATATTACGGTAATTAATCTTTTAGAAATGAATTATAAAAAAATTGAACAATACGATGAGTCAAATCAGAAACGTCTGATAGGCTCATATGAAACTATTTTAGAATCGCTAGGTGAAGACAAAACCAGAGAGGGATTAGTAAAGACCCCTGAACGTATTGCCAAGGCTATG
>DAIMNW010000049.1:0-13035 GCA_036719905.1 Chitinophagales bacterium | reverse complement strand
TGGTAACTATTCAGGCCGATGGCTACACCCAGACTAAGAAACTGGTGGTGGCTAAATAAGCCAAGGTTAAATAAAGCACAAACAAAAGCCCCGTTCCGGTTAAACCGGAACGGGGCTTTTTGCTCTGTCATAACAAGGGTTTCAAAGGAGTTTGTTTTGCCATTTTTGTTATCTCTTTTTTATAAAACGAATTTTAAAATATTGCTTTCATACACCATCTTTGAGCAGTAGGACACGAATGAATTGATCTTTTCAAAATTATAATTTTATTTTATCCACTACCTTCGTTCCTAAAGAGAACCAATAAAAAATAATCGAATGATGAAAAAATTACTTCCTCTTTTTCTATATCTCCTTCTAGGATATATTGTTACTGAAGCTCAATCACCACTTGCTCCTATTGGTAAAGCTGCGCCTGAGTTCAACGCTTTTAATGATAAGTTCCCACCAAACACTTATGCGAACGCCGACAATCCCTACTATTGGAAAAACAAGCTGCCCAGGCCGGGTTATTGGCAACAGGATATTCATTATACTATTGATGCCAATATTGATGAGGTGAATGATTGCATCACCGGGGATGAAACTTTGGAGTATGTAAATAATTCGCCCGATACACTTCGTTTTGTGTTTTTTCATCTGTATCAAAATGCTTTTCAGCCGGGCTCTTATTTAGATGACTTAAACAAAGCCAACCATTTCAAAAACAACTGGGGGCCCAATGAAAGTGCCGGCCGATGTACAAAGATTGATTTTATTGAAAGCCTTCCCGGGGGAGTGTTGCAGAAAGAAATTGACTTTAGCATTATGAAGGTGTATTTAGCTGCGCCGCTATTGCCCGGGGCCAAGACGCAGTTTCATATTAAGTTTCGTACATGGTTTGATAATGGTGGGCAGCGCCGCCGAATGAAAAAATTTACAACTCCAGGCTATGGCGATGAGCCGGGATATCGTCATTACGATGGAGTGCACTGGTATCCTAGAATAAGTGTTTACGACGATAAGTTTGGATGGGACACTCAGCAGCATCTTGGCAAAGAGTTTTATGGAGACTTTGGTTGTTATGATGTTCGTCTTACTTTTTCGAGTAATTATGTAGTAGAGGCAACAGGTTGGTTGCAAAATGAAGAAGAAGTGTTGCCGAAGAAGTATAAAGACAAATTGATGATTACCAATTTTGCTTCGAAAAAATGGAACGAAAAGGCAAGTGAAATAATTCCCTACCAGGCCACCGATCGTAAAACATGGGTGTATCATGCAGAGAATGTTCACGATTTTGCCTGGACTGCCGACCCAACCTATCGCATAGGTGAAGCTTGGTGGGATGGAATAAAAATAGTGGCTATGTGTCAGGAGTCACATGCCGCCGGATGGCAGACAGCTGCTTCGTTCACCGCCAAGGTGATTGAGTACTACAGCAACCGTATTGGCCGCTATGCTTACCCCAAGATGGTGGTGGCCGATGCACAAGACGGCATGGAGTACCCCATGCTTACACTCGATGGCGGCTGGGAGCCCAATTATCATGATGTGTTGGCTCACGAAGTAGCACACAATTGGTTTTTTGGAATGGTTGGTAATAATGAAACCTATCGGGCTTTTCTGGACGAAGGATTCACCCAATTTTTAAATACCAACGCCGGCGAAGCCTTGGATGGGAAATTCAAAATGAATGAAAACAAACTGACTTGGTATGAAAAGAAATTTCGCCAACCCACTGAATGGCGAAGCTCAAGAACTTTTCTGGGGTATATGAACGATGCAGTAAAATTTGACGAGTCTACTCTGAACACCCATAGCGATGATTTCAATGGTGCGCTAGGTCATGGTGGTGGCTATAGAAATGTGTATTTTAAAACATCGACCATGTTGTACAATCTGCAATATGTATTGGGCGATTCGTTATTCTGGCAGGCCTTCTCCCATTATTTTAATCAATATAAAATAGCACACCCCTATCCGGAAGATTTTAGAAACAGCATAATCAATTATACTCATGTAGATTTAAATTGGTTTTTTGATCAATGGATGGAAACATCTAAAACCATTGATTACAAAATCAAAAAGGTGAAAATGCATAATGATGAGAATTATCAAATTACACTCAAGCGCATTGGCGAAATGCAAATGCCGATTGATTTAACCGTGTATGCAGTTGACGATTCGAAAAAGGATTTTGTAATCCCCAATACCTGGTTTGCCAAAAACACCACAGCACAGGTTTTGCCCAAATGGTACGGCTGGGGCAAGATGAATGATACTTATACATTTAACGTAAATGTGCCCTCGGGAATTGATCATGTAACCATTGACCCAAGCAACCGACTGGCTGATAGAAACATGCTCAATAATCGAACAGGGGGCAAAGTGGATTTGCGATTTGATTCACAGCTTAATCAGCCGGGCGACTGGACACACTATATAATGCACTGGCGCCCCGATGTATGGTGGAATAGAATTGATGGTGTTAAATTGGGTGGCCATCTGGATGGAAACTATATGAATTACAAGCACGTGTTTTCTTTAACGGCTTGGGCCAATACCGGGTTTTTAAACCAGAGAGTCTCGATTCCATATGCCTCCAATCGTTCGTTGCTCTTACGTAATGGCCGCTACTTCTACTCTCCGCCACCAATGGGTACCTATTATCGTAACTACGATTATTATTTTGACCAATTTAATGGCGCTTTTTCTCAATCTATTTTCAATGTAATCAATTACAATTTTGATTATAAAAATGCTGCTGATGAATTTTTGAGAGGAAGCAGTTGGCAGTTTCATTCACAAGTTCTCGAAGGTTTAAGTACCAATTATTTACAATATAATATCGAAGCTTCGGGCAATAATTCGTTCAGTATACAGGCTAAATACATGCGTTTGTTTAATGCCGATTATTTGCCGAATAAAAATAATTGGGGTTACTCTACCATACTTAATCAACCTCATTATGGCTTTACATTTGATCCTATTCTTTCCTACTATAACTACAATTGGGCCAATCAAGCTTACTATTTTCCTCAACCCGGTGTGCTATTTCAAACGAACATAAGCACCACAGCCAACTGGAATCATCGCTACTATTACATGAATGGAAATGGTTTGATGCATACCGATTTTAGGGTGGGCTCTTCGGGCAGTGCTATTGATGGAAACTTTCATGCTTACAGTGCTATTCATCACTATACTATCAACAATAATCGAATTGACAAATTCAACTTACGAACCCGGTTTTATTTTGCTTTAGGAATTGGAGGATTGCCACAAGAATCCTCAGTAAACTTAAGTGGAGCCAATGGAGAAGAATTGGCCGACAATAAATTTACCCGAAGTGAGGGACTGTTCGATTTTCAAAATTCAGTAAACCATGTGGGGGGTATGAATTCACTATTCAATATGGGCGGAGGTCTTAATTTGAGAAGTTACGCTTACGATGGTTTTGAGGTGGCCAATAATTTTTATAGTCAAAACAACATTAGTCGTGGACGGGGCGGAGTGGCTATAAATGCTGAATTGGAATTTTCTGATTATATAAATGTGAAACCATCTTATAGAATTGGTTGGTTAAAAACTGAGTGTTATTTGTTTGCCGATGCAGGCAGTATGCAATATGATTTAGGTAGCAATCGTAGTTCCATGAATATTTTTTACAACACCGCTTTATCGCCGCTTCTGTTTGATACGGGTATTGGATTTGCATTTACAATAAAAAAATGGGGCGCATTAGAAACCATTAAGCCACTCACTCTTAGGATAGATTGGACCCTGTACCGTCAGGCAGGCAGTCATGTAATTGATAAAATGATTAACAAAGACATGCCTTCGGCTTTTCCGCTATTACTTGGAATAAATAGAGCATTTTAAACTTAAACAGGTTTTTGAAAAATTACCTAATCAGAGTTACGTTGCCTTTCAGAAACTTTTGATCGTCCCCTCGTCGAGGAGTTACCGTGGCGGTATAAAAGTAGGTGTCGACCGGTTGGGCTATTCCATTGTAGGTACCATTCCATCCTTTATAATAATCGGTAGATGAATAAACTTCTTGTGCCCATCTATTAAAAACATGAAACTCAATGGTGCCAATAAATTTTTTAGATCCCAGAGGTTTAAATTCATCATTTCGCCCATCTGCATTAGGTGAAAAAGCAGACGGGAAGAGCACCGCGGCATCTGAAATTTCTACAATCACATTATCACTTACCAAGCATCCACCTCCATTATCTACCGATAATGAATAGGTGGTGGTTTCGGTAGGCGATGCTATTGGGTTAAGAATGGTAGAGTCAGATAAAGTTGCTCCCGGATGCCAAACGAAAGTAGTACCGGATACTGTTCCGCTAACGGTACCATTCAGCGGAATAGATTGCCCACTGCTAATTACTAAATCTACTCCGGCATTTACTACCGGTGGTGATACAAACGATACAACTACTTGCCCAGTATCGGCATCACACCCAGTACCTCCTGGTACCATTGATATACTACAATAATACGTGGTGGTTGCCATAGGAGCTACCACAATAGATGATTGAGTACTTAAATTAGGGACCGAGCTGGTATACCATTGATAATAATTTCCGCCTCCGGCCGAAAGTGCAATTTGCTGAACATTGCAAAGTGTTACATCGGAACTCATGCTGATGGTAAATGAATTGTTTTTCAAACTCACCGTCACCGTGTCTCTATCTGTACAGCCAAGTGGATTGGTCATTGAAAAAGCATAGGTGGTGTTAGCTGTCGGATTGTTTATAGTCGGATTTTGAGTGTTGGCTCCGGTAAGGCCTGCTGCCGGCGTCCAGGCATAGTTGCTGCCAACAGACCCGTGTAGTGTAACAGCTTGACCTGGACAAACTGCTGTATCGTTGCCAGCATTAGCATACGACGAAATTAAACCTTCAGACAAATTTAGATTATAATCAAGCCCACCGGTGCTGCCGGCAGTAGCACCCCAGCTTGGATTACCGGGTTGGCAATTGGCGCCGGCAAAATTATATGTTCCCGGCTGCCCACCCGAAACATTGGTAGTAACCAAGGGTGGCAAAGCGGATTGTGAAAACCAAATTAAACCACCGCCGCCGCCGCCGCCAGGTCCATGACACGACGGATTAAAGACAGCATTCTGCGATCCTCCATCGGCTCCACGGGCTTCTACATTTACAGCTGAAGCATAATTGGTTACGTCTAAAACAATTGTCCCTCCGGCGCCGCCACCGCCAGCTCCATCTAAGAGGGCGCCATTCACAGTTCGGCCATTGGCTGTTATATTATATGCATTTCCCGAAACAGTTCCGGCTTTAATAAATATTATTCCACCACCACATCCACCATCGGTGGCTCCTGCCGAGTTATCCTGATGACCGGCGCCGCCGCCGCCACCCAAATAAACCTGATTAACACTTGTAAGATAAGGTGGTTTACCACCTTGGCCACCAGTAACCACCGAAGGACATGCAGCAAATTGATTACCACCCTGACCACCCAAACCATAACAGCCACCACCGCCGCCGCCTGCATTTATATTATTGCCGCCACCACCTCCATTGGCTTGTGAGCCACGGCCACAGCTTTGATTTAACACCGTGTCTATTAAGCCTTCGCCTTTACCACTGCAATTGCCAGAACCCTGACCACCAGCATAAGTAGTAATACCACAGTTAGCAATATTATAAATTACTGTAATGGCGTTTCTGGCTCCGCCTCTAAAACCCAGACTGTCTACACTAATGTTACTTAATAAATTTAATGAAGCTGCTTCCAACGCAAGCACCCCACCTGTACTTCCATTCCATGGGGCTGCAGTTAAGGGTGCTATAACCCAAGCGGTATTATAAACGGGAACCCTCACCAATTGAACTCGACCACTGTGTGTGTTATAGCTACGAGTGGTGTAGCATTGCAGGTAAATGCTGTCGGCAACTATCGATTTTATGGTTCCAAACTCATAATTGCCTGATTGCCCAAGAGAGGTTATAGTACCATAAAATGCGGTATTGCTGGTATTAATAGTGGCCCCTTTCATTTGTATAAGTAGAACCCTGTCACCTGTAATAAAATTGACTGGATTCTGAACAATTATCTTCTTCTTGCAAACAACAACCGAATCCACAACAGTATAATCATTGATAATACCTTGAATATTCTGGCCCAAGACAAGCTGTGTGAACAGTGCGGCAATAAATACTTGAAAGAAAAAAAATTTCATTTTTTGCACAGCGAAATAAAATCCTTCTAACCAGCCTTGCTGTTATTGATTTAGTTTCGCTTTCAAAATTAACATTATGGCATTAGAGCAACAAGAATATTTGGTCATTATCTTACCGCTCCACCCCAATGATTAAGTGGGTAGATTTTTAAAAACCACTCCTTAAAATAAATTGATCAAAAAAAACAGCAGGTGCCTGCTTGGAAGCTAACTTTGCAACCATTTTCAACATATGGCCATTGACATTTACTCAAACAGGCGGATTACTTTTAGCTATGTATTCATTGCTGTTTTTGCATTATTTCTGTGCCGACTTTTCTATGTGCAGATTGTAGATTCTCAATATAAGCAGATGGCCGATGCAAATGCCCTGCGTAAAATTACCATCTATCCAAGCCGTGGATTGGTTTACGATCGTAATAATCGTTTGATTGTGTGCAATCAGGCTCTCTATGATATAATGGTGGTACCAAAGCAAATAAGAGCCTTTGATACATTGGGGTTTTGTCGCTTGCTTGGAATTGATACCGCCACTTTAAATTTATCACTCACAAAGGCCTTTACCTATTCCCGATATAAGCCATCAGTTTTTTTAAAGCAATTGCCCCCCGAAGTATATGCCCGTTTTGAGGAAAACCTATATGATTACCCCGGATTTTACAGTGAGGTTCGTTCGGTGAGAAGCTATGAATATAGCAATGCAGCCCACGTACTGGGTTACATCAGCGAAGTAGACGAACGCATTTTGAAAAAAAATCCATACTACCGAAGCGGCGATTTTATAGGTATGAGCGGATTAGAACAGCAGTATGAAAAAATCTTAAGGGGGGTAAGGGGTACCAAACTGGTATTGGTAGATGTGCACAATCGCGAACAAGGAAGTTTTAATAATGGCGCAGAGGATACAATGGCTATTGCAGGCGAAAACCTCACTATTACACTTGATATTGAATTGCAGCAACTTGGCGAAAAATTGATGCATGATAAAGTGGGAAGTATTGTTGCTATAGAACCTGAAACCGGCGAAATACTGGCCATGATTAGTAGCCCCACGTACAATCCCAACTTATTAAACAATAGAGAAAGGGGTAAGGCATTTAAAGATTTATATGCCGACACTCTAAAGCCATTACTCAATCGACCATTGATGGCCAATTATCCGCCCGGCTCTACTTTTAAACTCTTGGTGGGTTTGGTGGCACTGCAAACTCACAGCATAACACCCAACTTTGGGTATCCGTGCTCGAGAGGATACCATCTCAATAAATTAACCGTGGCATGTCACGAGCACCCTTCGGCTGGAAATATTACAGAGGGAATTCTGCACAGTTGTAATGCCTATTTCTGTCAGGCGTTCCGTCTGACCATTGATAACGACAAAATTGGCAAAGATGTAAAGGCCGGTCTTGATGTTTGGCACGATATGATTTGCTCATTCGGATTTGGACATAAATTGGGAATTGATTTGCCGAGCGAAAAAGGCTGCCTCATTCCTTCATCGGCTTATTATGATAAAAAATACAAAAACGGAGCTTGGTATTCACCCACCATTATTTCGCTCGGAATTGGTCAGGGAGAAATATTGGCCACCCCACTTCAAATAGCAAATGAGTTTGCCTGCATAGCCAACCGTGGATACTTTTGTATTCCTCATATTGCCAAAAAATTTGAAGGTATAGGCGATACCACCTTAAACAAGTTTCGTAAGAAAAATTATACTATGGTTGATAAGCAATGGTTCGAAGCCATTATAGATGGAATGGAAGGGGTAGTTACCATGGGCACAGCAAGCAATGCCCGAGTAACTGGTATTAGCATTTGTGGTAAAACCGGCACCGCTCAAAATCCACATGGAAAAGATCACAGTCTTTTTGGTGCATTTGCCCCAAAGGTTAATCCTAAAATAGCCATATGTGTAGTAGTGGAAAATTCAGGATTTGGTAACGATTGGGCTGCACCTATTGCTTCACTCATGATTGAAAAATATTTGAATGATAGCATTTCAACAGCCCGAAAACCGATGTATGATAGAATGATTGAAGCAAACCTTTTGCCAGCATATGCGCATGGCAGAGAATAACAATTAAGTATTTGAAAAATAAATCGTGCAGCAAAAAACCATAAATCAAAAAACCGATTGGTCAACCATCTATATTTATATAGCATTGGTGTTTATTGGCTGGCTAGCCATTTATGCTGCAGAGTATAAAGAAGGGCAAGCAGGTATTTTGAACCTACAACAAAATTATGGTCGACAGATGCTCTTTATTGGTGCTGCGGCATTAGTTGCTATTAGCATTATGGTAATTGATACTAAGTTTTACACGTCTATTCCCTTCTTGCTTTACGGAATAATGTTGGTGGCGCTTATAATAACTGGTCTCATTGCAAAAGATGTAAAAGGGGCTCATGCCTGGATAGATATTGGTGGGTTTAAACTTCAGCCTTCTGAGTTTTCTAAATTTATTACAGCACTGGCATTGGCCAAATATATGTCGCGAAATGAAGTAAACTTCAAACTACTGCCTTCACGTCTTCGGGCTTTGGCCATTATTGTTATTCCGGCTGCCATGATTATTTTAATTCAAAAAGACACCGGCTCGGCGCTTGTTTATGCCGGTTTTATGCTCGTACTCTATCGCGAAGGGCTCCCTGGTTTTTTATTAGTAATTGGCGCTTCGGCAGCGGCACTTTTAATAGCAGCACTACTAGTAAACAAATTTGTACTGTTTGGAATTTTTACTCTCTTTTTAATTCTTATTTTATACTCTTGGCGGCGACGTTTAAAAAAATTGCGACAGCAGATTATCATTTTGTCTGCCATCTATATTGCCTGTTCGGCCTTTGTGCTAGTGGGGGTGGATTTGGTGATGAACAAAGTAATGGAACCACACCAACGAGTGCGTATCAACGTGCTGTTTGGAAAAGAAACAGATAAAAAGGCTATTAAAAAAATTGGGTACAATGTAGCTCAGTCGAAGATTGCAATCGGTTCAGGCGGTTTTTGGGGCAAAGGATTTCTTCAGGGCACACAAACCAAATTTAATTTTGTACCCGAACAAAGTACTGATTTCATTTTTTGCACCATTGGCGAAGAGTGGGGCTTCGTGGGCACCTCCGTCTTGCTGGGTTTGTATTTGCTTTTGCTCTTTCGAATAACCACCATTGCAGAGCGACAGAGAAGTAAATTCAGTCGTGTTTATGCTTATGGTGTTGCATGCATTTTATTCATGCACATTATGATTAACGTCGGCATGACCATTGGTCTTTTGCCTGTGATTGGTATTCCTTTGCCATTTATTAGCTACGGCGGCTCTTCTCTCATCAGTTTTACTATTCTACTTTTTATACTGCTAAAACTGGATACTGACAGGCAAGCTGTTTTGCGCTGAGGTTTCCGTTCAACAATTCATTGTTTATATTTCTAATGCCCATCAACTAGAATGGCAGGTAAACTTTCCATTTTTTTAGAGCGTATAAGTACTACAGCTATACCAGAAAAAGTTGAACAAGTATCTTCGTCTTCTTACTGTTACCCTTTTTGCCCTCACGGCACTTCATGCACTATCCGCTTTTAAACTTAACGAGGAAAGAAATTGGTCGGGCACATTAAACCCTATCGTGCCATCTTATAATATGCCTGTTTCTATTACGAGTGATACACTACGTTGGGTTGATTCTGTTATGAGCAGCCTTAACGACACACAGCGTATTGGGCAGTTATTTATGCTGGCAGCCTGGAGCAACGGTGATAGTTTTAAAAATGCAAACCTGTCTGCAATTATTCAACAATATAATATTGGTGGTCTAATATTCATGCAAGGCACTCCTTATAGACAGGCCTTATTGTGTAACTATTATCAATCGCTCTCAAAAGTACCCCTTATGATAGGTATGGATGCAGAGTGGGGATTGAATATGCGACTCGATAGCACTCCACAATTTCCAAGGCAGCTTACCCTTGGTGCCATGAGCTCAGATTCGCTGATTGAACAAATGGGGTATGAATTGGGAAACGAATGCAAAAGGTTAGGTGTTCATATAAATTTTGCACCCGTAGTTGATATTGATAACAACCCAAATAATGCTGTAATTAATGATCGATCGTTTGGTGAAAAGAAAAATCTGGTAATTAGTAAAGCCATCGCTTACAGCAATGGAATGCAACGGGCTGGTATATTAGCCTGTGCTAAGCATTTTCCGGGTCACGGCGATACCGAGGTAGATTCTCATAAAGATTTGCCGCTTATTCCATTTAATCGAAAGCGGCTAGACACCCTCGAGTTGGCGCCCTTCAGGGCCATGATTAAGAATGGTGTGGCCGGGATGATGGTGGCACACCTCTCGGTACCTGCTCTTGAAAGTAACACAGCTATCCCGGCAAGTCTTTCACCAAAAATTGTAGACCAGCTTTTACAATCTGAACTAGGCTTTAAAGGACTGGTATTTACCGATGCCCTGAACATGAAAGCCGTAACCAAAAAATATGCACCGGGAATGGCTGATGTAAAAGCGTTAGTTGCCGGTAATGATGTTTTGCTATTCAGCGAAAATGTACCTGCGGCCATTGATGAAATTTTAAAAGCTATTAAAAAAGGAACTATCACCCAAGAGGAAATTGACCTGCATGTAAAAAAAATATTGGCATATAAATACCGTGTAGGTCTTAATCATTATTCACCCATACAGCTTGCCAACTTATATTCTGACATTAACAATCCAACAGCCGGTTACATCATTCGAAGGTTGTATAACGAAGCAGTTACAGTAGTGGCTGGTGGCAATAATGTTCCAAAAAATATTGCGATAAATGGCCCTGTTGATGTGGTAAGCATTGCAGCAAATACAGAAAGTACCTTTGCAAGCATTCTAAAAAATAGTACTATTTCTCATGAATATTTTATTGATGCCAACGCTCCGGATGCCGAATGGGACTCTCTCTCTTCAAAGTTGGAAAACTCAGTTATAGTAGAGCTGCATAGCATGAGTCGATATTCTTCTAAAGGATATGGTGTGTCAGATCAAACAAAGAAACACATTGCTCAATTAGTTAATCGTCAAAAGCAAGGACTATTGGTATTGTTTGGCACACCTCAAAGTTTGGTTTATTTTGAAGATTGTGCTCAAATAATGGTGGCTTATGAAGATAATGAGTTTTCACAAACATCGGCAGCTAACGCATTGTTGGGCTTGCTAAAGCCTACAGGGCGCCTACCTGTTTCGGCCAATGCCACCAATTTTGCAGCCGGCAATCAGGTTCCATTGGTTGTTGGCCTGAAAAAGAAGATGACCCCAGCCATGCTTAATGCTCTTGCAGAAAACATGGACACAGCAACGCTACGAAAAATTGATGGACTAGCCCTGGAAGGAATTGCGGCAGGTGCATTTCCGGGTTGTCAAATTGTGGCGTTAAGAAATGGAAAGGTGGTTTATGATAATCAGTTTGGTTCGCCAACCTATGCCCAAACTAGGCCCGTTAACGCTAATGACTTATATGATTTGGCCTCTATAACCAAAATTGCCTATACCACGTTAGCCTGCATGAAACTACATGATGAAGGAAAACTGGACCTTGAAAAAACCATTGGTCAATATTTACCCGAAGCAAAAAAAACTAACAAACAGAAAATAAAAATAAAAGACTTACTGCTTCATCAAGCTGGCCTGGTGCCATATATATCATTTTATAAAAATTGCCTAATGCCTGATGGATCACTGAACGCTAACTTTACATCTCGTAGTGACAAGTACCACACCATACCTGTAGCCGATAATCTTTATATGGATTCTAGATACATTGACACTATGTGGCAATTGATTTATGCCTCTCCACTTAAAACTCCAGGCAAGTATGTTTATAGTGATCTTGATTTGTATTTTCTACATCGAATATGTGAATCGTTAATCAAACCTCTTACCTTGGAGCAGTATGTTCAACAAAATTTTTATATCCCACTTCAATTGAAACGAACCACCTTTAACCCTCTGTTGCACGGCTTTACAAAAGATGAAATTATGCCGACCGAATTGGACCAAACGTTTAGAAAACAGCAAATTTGTGGGTGTGTTCATGATCAAGGGGCTGCCATGTGTGGAGGGGTTCAAGGTCATGCAGGGTTGTTTAGTACAGCAGAAGACTTGGCTGTCATAATGCAAATGCTAAACGATGGGGGTTACTATAAAGGGAAACAATATTTAAAGCCCTCAACGGTGAATTTGTTTACTAGCAAGCAAAGTAATGTATCAAGAAGGGGATTGGGTTTCGACAAACCAGACATGGACCCCAGCCATGTCTCCCCTGCATGCAAAAGCGCCTCGGCACTCACTTTTGGTCATAGCGGATTTACAGGAACTATTACATGGGCAGATCCCAAAGAAAATCTTGTATTCGTTTTTTTATGTAACCGTGTGTTTCCGGATGCCGAAAACAAAAAAATTATCAATATGAATATAAGAACCAATATACAAGAGATTCTCTACGAAGCGATGCCGGCCAAATAGGGGGTAATCCAAAATCCTTTTTTAACATCCAATTTAGCATTAAGCTAAGCGTCATTATTTTTGTGGCAGTATTTTTACTAGATTAATGAAAAATCGCACTATCCGCCTTATTGTATTATTTGCCGTTATCTCGGTAGTTGGCTTGGTGTTGGTTCAAATTTACCTTATCAAAAATGCATTTGATTTAAAGGAAAAACAATTCAATCAAAATGTGAATGTGGCTCTTTTAAAAGTGGTAGATCAAATACTTTTTTTTGGAGGAGATAGCACTCAACTTATTGAACCCATTAAACAATTAGGCGAAAATTATTTTGTTGTAACCATTAATAAAAAAA
>DAIMNW010000218.1:0-3648 GCA_036719905.1 Chitinophagales bacterium | reverse complement strand
CATAAAAATAATGGAGGTGGCGGCCCACGACCCCCTGCCGCTCCAACAGCCTAAGGTTGCATAGTTTTAAAGTCAGACACACGTATTCTTGTGTACACATAGAGCGCCTCTTTCATCCAAGCATGAAGGAGGCGTTTTATTTTTATGGATGGTAAATAAAACGCAGATGTCGAAGATGCTTAGCATGAAATTTTTTAAAGAATACTTAGTACCAAAACAGAACGATACCCAACCACCAATCATCATTCATAAATAAAAAAGCATAATTAATCAAAGATGGCAGCAGCATTTGAAGTAATGGGTGGCAACCAACTAAGCGGAGAAATAACGCCTCAAGGAGCCAAAAACGAAGCTTTACAAATCATATCGGCCGTATTGCTCACTGCCGAGCCCGTAACCATTAACAACATTCCGCAGATACGGGATGTATTGGCGCTCATTGATTTAATAAAGGATTTTGGGGTAGCTGTAGAAAAATTATCAGATAGCAGTTATCGGTTTACGGCTGCCAATGTAAATCTGGACTATATGCAAACCGATGTGTTTCGGAAAAAAGCTGCATCCTTACGAGGAAGTATTATGATACTAGGCCCACTGCTGGCACGATTTAAAAAAGCCTACATGCCAAAGCCCGGCGGCGATAAAATTGGCCGCCGAAGATTAGATACCCATTTCATTGGGTTTCAAAATCTAGGTGCCCGATTTAATTTTGATGCTAACGATAATTTCTTTTCGATTGATGCTACCCAATTAAAAGGTTGCTATATGCTGTTAGATGAAGCCTCGGTAACGGGTACTGCAAACATAGTGTTGGCGGCAGTTTTAGCTAAGGGTACTACCACCATTTATAATGCCGCTTGCGAACCCTACTTGCAACAATTATGTAAAATGCTAGTGCGCATGGGTGCCAAAATCAGTGGCATTGGCAGCAATTTGTTAGTGATTGATGGGGTACAAAGTTTGGGCGGTACAGAGCATACCATGCTGCCCGATATGATTGAGATAGGAAGTTTTATTGGTCTGGCTGCCGTTACCGGTTCATCTATTACCATTAAAAATACCGCTTATAAGGAATTGGGAATAATTCCAAAAGTATTTCAAAAACTAGGCATTGAGTTGCAGGAAAAAAATGACGATATTATTGTAGCCGCACAAAGCCATTACGAAATACAAACTTTTATTGATGGTAGTAATTTGATAATAGATGATGCACCCTGGCCGGGCTTCACCCCTGATTTAATTAGTATAGCCATTGTAGCTGCAATATATGCTAAGGGCAGTGTGCTAATTCATCAAAAAATGTTTGAGAGTAGATTGTTTTTTACTGATAAACTGATTGAGATGGGGGCGCAAATAACGCTATGTGACCCACATCGTTGTGTGGTAATTGGCAACAATCGCTCGTATCGATTAAAAGGTATAAGCATGACCAGCCCCGATATACGAGCCGGTGTGGCGCTATTAATTGCTGCACTTTCGGCTACTGGTAAAAGCACCATCCATAACATTGAACAAATAGACCGGGGCTATCAGTTTATTGATAAGCGCTTGCAGGCCTTGGGGGCAAGCATTAAAAGGGTGGAGGTGTAATGTAATGCTTGATATTAAAACGCTATTTACTTGATAGATAAAGTTGTCGCACCGCAGTTGATTCGAAAGCTTAATATTCTCTTTGTACATTGTACTTAATACCTAGTACTTTTCAACCCACATGCCCATCACTAAACTTCCCATAGCCGATTTTCTTTCGCAATCAAAAAACGGATTGGTCATAGATGTGCGTTCGCCGGGCGAATACAATCATGCACATATACCAGGGGCTTATAACCTTCCCTTGTTTACCGATGAAGAAAGAAAAATAGTAGGAACAGCCTATAAACAACAAAGCCGTGAAGCTGCCATCAAAATTGGCCTCGATTTTTTTGGCGTAAAAATGAAACCCATGATTGAAGAGGTTGAGAAGTTGTTTAAATACGAACCAAACAGAATCGAAAATCAGAAATCGAAAATCATCCATCTTTATTGCTGGCGTGGGGGCATGCGAAGTACAGGTGTTGCCTGGCTACTCGATTTGTACGGCTTCAAGGTATTTACCTTGCAAGGTGGCTATAAGATCTATCGCAATTGGGTTTTGCAAACATTCGAAACCAAATATAATTTCAAAATAATTGGAGGCCGAACCGGAAGTGCTAAAACCTACATCATTCAAGAGCTCAATAAATCAGGTGCAGCTGCTATTGATTTGGAAGGTATGGCTTGCCATAAGGGCTCGGCTTTTGGTGCACTTGGTGAAAAACCGCAACCAACACAAGAAATGTTCGAAAACCAATTGGCAGCAAGGTTAAATCCAATGTCCAATCTCCAATCCCCAATCTATTTAGAAGATGAGAGCCAGCGCATAGGACATGTAAACATTCCCCCTTCTATTTTTTTACAAATGAGAGAAGCGCAGGTTCTTTACTGCGATATTCCCTTCGAAGAGCGATTAAGACATATTCTGGAAGGATATTCTACATTTGATATTCAACAATTGAAAGATGCCACCCTTCGCATTCAGAAAAGATTGGGCGGCCTGGCCTGTAAGCAAGCCATTGCCCTGCTTGATGAAGGAAATGTGAAAGAAGCTTTTCGAATTTTGCTGGAATATTATGATAGGGAATACGACCGTGGCACAGCTAAGCGAAAACCGGAGAGCATTATCAATCTGGGGTTAGAAAATTGCAACCCGGCCACAGCTGCTTCAATCATTTTAGAAAAGTCGAAGGAATTAGCGTAAAGTTTCTACTACTCTTCGCTCCATTCCACTCCAGTTAAATCCAGAAATACATCTTCCAAGGTAGCTGCTTTTACTTGTTTAGGGCGCTGAAACCCTTTGGCTATTAGTTTATCAATGAGTGCATCAGGGCTGTCAAGGGCTATTAGGTTACCCTTTTCCATAATGCCACAGCGGTTGCATAGCTGCTCAGCTTCGTCCATATAATGCGTTGTGAGCATAATGGTAGTACCGCGGTCGCGTACTTGTTTTATTAAATCCCAAAGGTTGCGCCTTGCTTGTGGGTCGAGGCCGGTGGTAGGTTCATCCAGAAAAACAATCTTAGGGGTGTTGATTAAAGTGGTGGCTATAGAAAACCGCTGCTTTTGTCCTCCGCTCAACTCCTTGTACTTTGCCTTTGCCTTATCTAACAGATTAACCGATTCTAAAATGGCGGTGGTGTCAACAGGGGCATTGTATAAGCCGCCAAATAAATGTAAAATTTGAGTGAGGTTAATATTGGGGTAATACCCGGCTGCCTGCAATTGCACACCTATAATACGTTTTATGTCGCCCGGATTTTTATCTACCGATAAGCCATCGATCATTATATCGCCCGAAGTTTTAGATCGCAAGGTTTCCATCATCTCCAGTGTAGTGGTTTTGCCGGCGCCATTCGGACCCAGCAAGCCGAATATTTCACCCGGCATTACATCAAACGAAATACCTTTTACTGCTTCAAAATCTCCATACTTCTTAGTTAGATTTCTTACTGTAATAATTGGAGTAGCCATCACTTAATTTTTTTTGTAAAGATTGTATTTTAATTCAAAAGTTTCCATAGTCATCTCAATTGCTGAACAGTTAATTATATTTATGAGATAAATAAATAATAC
>DAIMNW010000217.1:0-3659 GCA_036719905.1 Chitinophagales bacterium | reverse complement strand
ATATAACGTCTTTTGGTGAGGTCCAACCGCTGAGTTTGCCAGTAAGTTTTACCCCTATCAGTTTAGGCATTTTTAATTCCCAAGCCAAGCCAGCCATCACATCTACCGCATCAGCCCCACCTACCCCAATAGCAATCATGCCTAAGCCCCCTGCATTCACTGTGTGCGAATCGGTACCTATCATCATTCCACCCGGAAAAGCATAATTTTCTAAAACAATCTGATGGATAATTCCTGCGCCCGGTTTCCAAAAATCGATGCCATATTTATTAGAAACAGAAGCCAAAAAGTCGAACACTTCTTTGCTTTCGTTATTGGCAAATGCTAAATCACTTTTTGAACCATCTTTAGCCATAATCAAATGATCGCAATGCACTGATGATGGCACAGCCACTGTTTTACGCCCACAGGTCATAAACTGCAAAAGCGCCATTTGCGCTGTAGCATCTTGCATGGCTACGCGGTCAGGTGCAAAATCAACATAATCTTTGCTGCGCTGGAAATTGGCTGGTTTCATATCAGCATGCAGATGGGTATATAAAATCTTTTCGGTAAGAGTTAAAGGTTTGCCAACCAATTTACGTGCTGCTTCAATTTTGGCAGGAAGTTCAGCGTATACTTTCTTTATCATTTCAATGTTGTAGGCCATAATTTATTTGTTGATTTTTGATTTATAGATTTATAATTTAAAAACACCGACACTACAATTTTAAAAAACAAGATTCCAATTTATTCTAAAAGTCGGCATTATTTGCGTTCTATTATTTGAAGGGCGAAGATAGCAAATGAGCAAGAATGTTTTTACGTGAAACTTGTTAGTTTTAAACATCAAACATTACCAACTGCTTAACCTTTCGCATGACCAATGTTCTTAAATCAGTGGAAGGTAAGTGGCTATTAATTTGATACACAGCCGAAGGCTCGTAACGCGATGCCACTTTTATTAATTTACTAACGGCATGCACGTCAAAGGCTTGTTGCGCAAGCTCGGGAGTATTGTTTTCTTGTGACAAATGGGAGAGCAACACATGCGTCATAAATTGAGGCCGATGATTTTGAAAAAGTTCTACCGCTTCACGGTTAGATAAGTGGCCTTGCCCTCCGGTAATTCGCTTCTTTAAATAAGCAGGATAGCGCCCATGCTCTAACATTTGCTCATCATAATTGGCTTCTAGAAAAATTGCGTTGCACTTTTTAAAGTAGTGAATCACATTTTTACAAACTGTGCCAATATCGGTAAATACACCAACCGTAGTAGCTTGGTGGATGACGACAAAACTATGGGGATCAATGGCATCGTGCTCTTTGGCGAATGGCACAACGGTGAGCTCTCCAACGTTGATTGGAACATCGGCTTCAAAATCAACCAACAAATAATCGGCGCCACTTATCCATCGTCGTCGGGTTTTACGTGTTACATAAATAGGTAGCTGATATTTTTTTGCCACGGCAGCAGCTCCGCTTATATGATCGGTATGTTCGTGCGAAATAAAAATGGCCTTAACCATGGCCATTTTCAGGTCTATTTGCTTCATCCGCCTCTCCAGTTCTTTGCACGATAGGCCCACATCTATCAAAACAGCTTCCTGCGCATTGCCTACATAATAGCAATTGCCATTACTACCTGAATTGAGCGATGCTATAAAGAGTGACATGCAGCAAAGAAAGCAATTAATGTATTAGAAATTGACTACGTAGCCAAAATGCACCTTGGCACTTCGAAATTGAATGGGTGCATTTTTTCTGGCACCTAAAGCATAACTAATTCCAAAAATGCCGGCCTTGGTCTCAAAACTAAACCCGGCACCAAAACCATAAGGCCGTTCCTTGATGTAGCCTCCATTTGATTTGTTTTCTAGCAAAGCATAATCAAAGAAAGAATACACATTGGAATTGGTGCCTAGTAGATATCGTACCTCCATAGTATTCACTTGATAAAATGAACAGAAGATGCTTTCCTCGTCAAAACCACGAAGCAACTTATTGCCACCAATGCGGAAGAGTTCATTAGAATAAATTTTGGGGTCGGCTATCCAGGCTCCATTTATTCTTCCATAAATGATGGTTCGCTTATAAAGTGGATAATAAGCCTGCAAATCATAACTGGTATTTCCGCTTATCAAACGGGTAGGAATGGTATCGTATAGCGAACTAAAAACAAATCCAGTGGAACTATCGTCGTGAAGATTGGCAATTAAAGTATTTCGCTTAAACAGCTTATACCCGGCGGCTGCATTTACTTTTATTGAGTATCCCTTACTTGGATTAAACCGATAATCTAAGCGTTCTTGTTTCCATTCCACTCCATAGAGATAAGATCGAAAATCAATAATGGGTGGTAAACGATGGCTAAGTTTTATGGCAGCAGTGTCTAGGGTAAGTACATTTGAATTTTTCACCTTCATAAAAAATTTAGCATAATTACCAGCCGGCAAAAGGTACATGGCACCTATATTATAAGCAACATCTATGTAGGTGGAATCGTGTTTGATGATGGTAAAATACAGGTCGGTACCAGCCGGCAATCCTAAGACAAAGGGGTGCATATATCGTAGATTGAGTTGCTGAGTTTGCGACGGATTAATCTTAAAATCGGCATTGATCAAGTTTCCGGTACCGGCTATATTTTCTAACCGAAGGAGACCCTCACCACTTACCAGAAGCTTTGTTCTGGTAACGAGTGAACTGAGCGATGAAGCCGTTGAACCAGGTAATACGCCAAGCAAAAAATTAAATTGATTGCTTTTTCGCTGTCGGAGTTGGAGTTTAATTACAGCTCGATCCTTTATAAAAGCAATCTGCAAAGGTTCTTGTTCTTCAATAAAGGTGAGTCCTTTTAAATTGCTCGGTATTTTGGCAATGATAGCTTCGTTATACAAGCCTCCTTTCTTTACCCCCAAGTAATTATAGAGATATTTGCTGGACAAAATAGCAGATCCGGCATTAGAAATACTATCAATCTTGATTTCGTCATGCTTCACCAGATTTAACGAGGCTGAAACCACCCGTTCCCCAATTTCGACACTATCTAATGCCACCTTGGCAAAGGGGTAGCCGTTGTTTTCGGCGTAGATAAGCAAACGTTCTTTTAATCTAGATAGTTCCTTAGGTGAAAATAGTCTACGACTATAAATATTTTCTCTAAAACCCACTGCGCTTAGCCAATCTTGGTCAACATTGCCCCTGCGAAGTCCTATCCAATAGTACTTTTCACCCGGATAGATTTGTATTACAGTGGCCGTTTTGTTTGATTCATTGTAGTTTGAATAGGCGGAAATATAACCCTCTTCGTTTAGCTTATTAATTATCTTGAAATTGGTGATTAGTGCATTTGTCGAGTCGTATCCGGCAGTATTTATGTGGAACTTTTTAGCAAGCACGTTGCTATCAGATGCAGCAAAATGAATAGTATAAATTACTGCTTTCTGTGCGTAGCTACAAAAGTTTGCGGCACATAAAAGGAGTAAAAAGGCAATTATCCGTTTCACTGGTTTGAATAGAAATAGATGGCAAGTTAGTTAAAAGTAAAGAGAGGTGAATTCCCGTTTCAATCACTTTGTACCCATTACAGAAGAGAAATTGTCTTCAATCAATAAATGCAAAAAGCCTACCTGTCACCAGCAAGTAGGCTTGTTTGCGCACTTAAATCTACAGACAAA
>DAIMNW010000216.1:0-3667 GCA_036719905.1 Chitinophagales bacterium | reverse complement strand
GGTAAGTATATTGCTCATGTTTACGCCTGTAGGTACGGTGCTGCAGGGCAATACCAATTCGCCTACCGAATTTAAAACCATGGTAGCATAGGCAGTGCCCGGTGTTGCTATAGAACCCGGATACACTGTTATTTTGGCTAATTGCCCAGATGTAAGTCCTGTAGCATCGGTACCAAAATACACACGGCCTTTGGTGCCGGCGGCTGTGCTACCGCTCCAGTTATAAATATTTAATGTGGCTGCTGCCCAAGTGGCAGCGCTGCTGTTAGCAAATTTTAAAGAATGACCATTGGTAGCATCTAACACAATGTTTGAAGTAGCATTTAAGGTAAGTGCACCTTGTGTAAGCACCAAGTTACCCGTAGTAATGCCTGTAGTGCTAAGCGTACCGCCATTCATATTGTATGGAGTGGCATTAGAAAGGGCTGCAGTTGGATTAAGGCGCAATTCGCCGGCGGTTATTTTGGTGGTACCGGTATAAGTATTTACCCCACTAAGAGTAAGAACGCCCGTGCCGGAACCGGCTTTGGTGATTGGGTTGCTACCGCTGACTATTGAACTTATTGTTACGCCTCCGGTTCCATCAATATTGATAATGTTCTCGGTGGCATTTCCAGGGATGAAACCCATTAATTGCGTTCCTGAACCAGAAATATTTTGAATGGTCACTAATTGTGAACTATTATTCCTCAAAATAACATTGCCAACAGAGTTTACCGTTGCTCCCATTGGTCGTAATTGGCCATTAGCGCCGGCAGTTGTGGATGAGTTGCCAAAACTTAGGGCAATCAATCTTGCAGATGTTACCTCTATTGCCCCAACTTCTTCAATACGATTTCCAGTCGTTTGGGTTCCGGCATTAGTCGTATTATTAAAATTGATACCAACTGTTAATCCAGGCGTTGGATTAGCTCCAAATTGAGCAACTTGTGCACTTGTTGGTATTGCACTGCCGGTCCAGTTTGCTGCTGTAAGCCAAGTAGCCGCTCCAGCTGAACTCCATAGAATTTGCCCCTGCGCCGCCACAGACCATAAGCAGGCTAAGGAGAGAAGTAAGGTTTTAGAAAAAAGTGTTCGAATCAATTGTGTAGTGCTTAGATTCATAGTGTTTGTTTTTGTGAGTGATGTTAAGTGGTGAATAAGTTATATAGTATGTAATCTGAAAGGCCAAAGGGCTTGCAGGTGCTTGGTTTTATTTTTTATTAGCAAAACACCACGTTCAAGGCCACTGAGCTTAGTCTAAATGCAATACAGGGAATTGCTTACTGTGCTGCGCAAAACTACTCGAAATTGTACTATTTGCCAAATTACTAACCAACCTGTGTGGAAAACCGCCAAAACTTCTTTGGGCTGTCATTACGTGGCAAAAAGAGGCCTTTGGGCTATATTATTTTTGTGTTAAGGCTGTAGAGAGGCAGTAATGAAAAAAGGGCTGTAAATGACAACAGCCCTTTGTTTAGGTTCTAGCAATTTAACCTATTTAAGAAGCAAGATTTGCTTCTATTTTTATTGATTTGCACTCAAGTATTTTCATAAAATTTCTCTTTGGGACTTGGTGTAAAACGGTGATTATCATTTACTAGTAACAAATCGGTACAATGATAGGCCCATTATCAGCATCAGGATGATAAATTGTGTGATTAGCATGATTTAGTGTGTGAATGACATCATTTTCAGGATAATTGGCAAATTGGGTTCATAAGTAAGCCCAAAAGCTTGCTCAGATTTTGGGAAATTTGCCTGAGCGACTGGTCCAAAAAAAAGCAGGTTGCTAGAAAACAACCTGCTTTGGTTTAATTCAAATCTCCATTTAAATTAAATCACTAAATAAATCACAGCGCAAATATGCTTGTCTGAATTTCAATAAAACCTGACGTAAATCAGTATTTGTTTTTTTTGTGAAAGATGCTACATAATGGTTTTGTGGTATTTAGGATTGTCGTTTTGTGGCCAATAATGCCAATCAACAATGAATTAAAAATTAGGTGGGTTACTTTCAATTAGCCAAAATCAATCATGGACAACACTTAAACTAATTAATAGGATAAAGATAGCAGCCAGTGTTTGTGATGAATTTGACTTCTATCAACGCTTTTAGGCAGCGCAGGGAATAAAAAAAGCAGGCTTCAAACGAAGCCTGCTTTTTTACTTAGGTTAAAGCAATTTCCTTAAAAATCGCTCTTTACCATTTTCACAATCTTAGTAGCACCGGCTTGTTCTACTTTAAGCATGTGCATACCTATTGGAAGGTTTTCACCAAAGGTGATTATATCATTCACTGTTGGATAAGTGAATTGTAATTCCAGTTTACCGGTGATATCAAAAACAGTAATCTTCACCGGCTCAGTACTCTTGCTTTCAATAGTCAAATTGAATGCACGATTACTAGGGTTAGGGTAAAGAATCATATCAAAAGCACCAGCTTCAATCAATTCAGGTACATCTCCTGTTTCCATAGCAGCTGCATTCATACGTGCATTAGTAGTGCACACCATGCTGCACTGACCTAGATGATCGCCAGGGTGTCCTGGGCTGGTAATGTGGGCAGGTACCGCAGATGTAGCAATTGATAACAACTGAGGGTTGCTTGGATTTCCAGGAGGATAGTGACATAGGTACACCTTAGATGACGAACTTCCTGGTGTTAATGCTACTTGGAACACACAGAATGATTTGCTACAGGTGGTTACACAACCATTGCTATTGGTGATAGTGCAAGTATACGTGTAGTTACCAGGAGCTGTAGGCGTAAACACCGGACTCTGACAGGTAGTACAGCTCAAATAGGTAGCAGGCGACCAAGAGTAGGTGAAACCGGTACCACCGGTAGCGGTAGCCGTCATAGTGGCATTTTGTGATCCATAGCCTAAATAAATAGTGGTAGGAACACCACCTGTATAGACAGAATTGGCAGCAGCAGCAACCGAAATGGAGCAGGTAGGTTGATACTGAACAGTAACCACTGCAACACAGCTAGAGGAATTTCCATAAATATCAGTTACCGTTAACGTTACATTATTAGGGCCGGCATTGCTGCAGTTAAAGCTAGTCTTAGACAAGGTCATACTAGCAATACCGCAATTGTCCCAGCTACCATTGTTAATATTGGCCACTGTGATGGTGCCATTGCCAGCCGAAAGATTGAGGGTAAACGGTTTGCAGATAGTATGTGGAGCCTCATTATCTGTAACAGTTACCTTCTGGATACAGGTATTCTTATTGTTATGAATATCTGTCACTGTCCAGGTAACATTAGTAATACCCACAGGGAATATAGCAGGAGCATTATTGGTAACCGAAGCCACCCCACAATTATCTGAAGTAGCAGGAGTAGTCAAAGAAACAGTAGCACCGCATACGCCTGCATTATTATTAACCGAAACGGCCGGAGCGCAAGTGATACTAGGCTTCTCATTATCCGTTACAGTTACCGTTTGAGTGCAGGTATTCGTATTGTTATGAATATCGGTCACTGTCCAGGTAACGGTAGTAATACCCACAGGGAATAAAGCAGGAGCATTATTAGTAACCGAAGCCACCCCACAATTATCAGTGGTAGCAGGAGTAGTCAAAGAAACAGTAGCACCGCATACGCCTGCATTATTATTAACCGAAACGGCCGGAGCGCAAGTGATACTAGGCTTCTCATTATCCGTTACAGTTACCG
>DAIMNW010000215.1:0-3674 GCA_036719905.1 Chitinophagales bacterium | reverse complement strand
GCAATATTACGATATAGATTTGGAACAGTCAAAAGGTTCTGTAAAAAAGTTTTTAAATCGTTGTCTTGTCGGGTGGTGGGTGGTGGGTGGGCTTGGTCAATCCGTTTTTCTGTCAGTCTGTTGATGTCTTCACGGTCGTCGTCGTAGGGTTGCACCTAACTAGTATATAGGTGCCACGTTATGGCACCAATCCCTCACAGATGTGTTGGCTTTGTGCAATAAGCCATGTTATTATTTCTCTTACAAACTTATCGGTTTTGTGGTTCAAAGTGTATCGAATGGTGAAAGAATTTTTTGCTAACATGAGTCTATCGAACGTGGTTTTTATCTAATTATCTCAGCAATATGCACAGTTACGATAATAACAGGAAGTTAACTTAGGGGTATAATAGCTTTTAGCGGTTAAAGGCTGTGTTTTCCTTTTATCAAAAAAAATTAAAGCCGAGCGGAAAGCACAAATGGAAGATTTGCAGATTACGTGCGGTTAGTTGCCAAGCCTTATGGACTACTAACCATAGCTTGGGTGCATTTTGGCAATTACAATAAATTGACAATTAGATTAGGGAACAACCCAAAAACCAAGGTGGCTAGTAAACAAATAGCCAACACAA
Organism: Chitinophagales bacterium; assembly: GCA_036719905.1. Classification (GTDB taxonomy): domain Bacteria; phylum Bacteroidota; class Bacteroidia; order Chitinophagales; family CAIODY01; genus DAIMNW01. Next base: position 3,063 of record DAIMNW010000215.1, on the reverse strand, counting down.
AATAGTACGAAGGATTTACCTGTAGTTTTTCCAGGGTATGCTGTGTGCTGTAGATGGTGCGTATTACACCAAAGTAATAGTACAGACTAACGGCTGAGAAAAGGACCGCCATAATAGCCAACCAAAGATGTCCTTGTTCGAGTATGGCTTGTAAGGCATAAAATTTGGCCAAAAATCCGGCGGTAAGTGGAATGCCTGCCATAGAACACATAGCCACTGTAAGTGAAAAAGCCAGTATAGGATTGTTGCGACCTAGTCCACTCAAAGCGGCAATGTCGCTGCTGCCGGTTTTTTGTTTTACCAATATGAGCACAGCGAATGCGGCTACCGAAGCTACTGAGTAAGCCATTAAATAAAACAATAAAACTGAATTGGAATGCGGATTGATAATAGCCAGCAGGGGCATAAGCATAAAAGCTACCTGGGCAATGCTACTATAGGCCAACATGCGTTTAAAGTTGGTTTGTTTGGTGGCTAGAAGATTGCCTATGACTAAGGTAAGTGCAATGATGCCTAACAGGGTAGGGGTAATGAGGGCGGTGCTGAAGTAGAAACAATTGTAAACCAAGCGCATAAAAGCACCCATAGAAGCTATTTTAACCACACTCGACATAAAGGCCGTAACCACTGCCGGCGAACCTTGGTATACATCGGGTGTCCAGAAATGGAAAGGTGCAGCGCCTACCTTAAAGCTTAATGCCAATATGGTAAGCAGTACGCCTAATAAAAAAAGTGGAGGTAAATTATTTCCCAGGCCGGCCCCAAATACAGCTAGCCCTTTAACACCAAACGATCCACTCATACCATACATAAGCGCTATGCCCATGAGCATGAGGGCCGAGGCAAAAGCTCCCATTAGAAAATATTTTAACGATGCTTCGTTGCTCATCAAATCATGTTTTCGATAGCCGGCCAATATGTACATGGATATGGAAAGTATTTCGACACCAATGAAAAGCATCATCAAATTGGCATAACAAACCATCATGAATGCACCCACCAGGGCAAACGCAAATAAGGCATATACTTCGGCACGGTGTTTAAAGTTGTCAAATTCTACATTATCAGTAAGTAACAGAATGAGCACCCCCAGGCTAAGCATAAGTGCCATCATGGTCACTGAATAATTATCAATGGCAATCAGGTTGTTGAACAATACATCATAGGTATTCCAATCTAAAACGGTGAACACCCAAGCGCCCATTAAACCAAACAGAGCCAGAGTGAGCAACCAATCTTTCATCTTGGCCACCAACCCCATAAACATAAGGGCAACCCCGGTAAGCGATAATATGATTAAACTATTCATTTTTTAAAACGTGCTGGTTTGATGACTTTACAAATTTTGTGGGTACTGGTAATTATGGGTAAATTATTTATTTAAAAAACAGATGTAAAAAAAGATTGGGATACACACCCAGAATGATAGCGGCAGCCAACAGGGGGCTTATGGCCAATAGCTCTTTATTGGTCATATCAGTTACATTTTCGGTTTGTGGTTTTAATTCGCCCATCATTACATATTGATACATGCGCAATATATACACGGCGCCAATAATTACCGTGGTGCCGGCAGCAGCAGCCAACCAGAAATTGTAATTGAAGATGGCATTAAGCAACATGAATTCGCCAATAAACCCACTGGTAAGTGGTAAGGCTATGCCGGCAAATAACAATATCATAAAGCAAGTGGCCATACGGGGTGCACGTGCGGCAATGCCCCCAAGTGATGCAATGGAGAGGGTGCCTGTTCGGCGATAAATAATTTCAACCATTAACAGTAATCCGGCCACAATAATTCCATGACTAAACATTTGAAACACACTGCCTTCTATTCCAACAGGTTCGAGCGAAAACACAGCGGCAGTCATTAAGCCGATATGTGAAATAGAGCTATAAGCCAGCAAAGTTTTCAAATTATCCTGTTGCAACGCCAATACGGCTGCGTAGATAACACCAACCACGGCTAGCGTAATCAGATAGGGTTGAAGAATAAAAATGCCATCGGGGAATACATTCAATAGCAAGCGCAAAATACCATACAATCCCATTTTTGCCATTAAGCCTGATAAAATAGCAGTAACTACTGTAGGGGCTGCTTTATAAGCGCCCGGTTGCCAGGTATGAAATGGGAAAATTGGCATTTTGATAGCGAAGGCCACAAAAATTAATAGGGCCAGTTTCCATTGTAAGGCCGGGGCTAAATTTTTGCCGGCATTCACAATTTCGGCCAAATCGGATGAATGATGTGTACCTGTATGAATGTATAAATAGATAAGTGCTACCAACATGAGTAAGCTACCTACCAAGGTGTAGGCAAAAAACTTAAAGGCCACTCCGCCGGTATTTTCGCCACTGCCCCATTTTGAAATAAGGAAATAAGCCGGTACCAATCCCATTTCGAAGAAAATATAGAACATGATAATATCATGCGCCATAAAGAAGCCATTGAGTCCACATTGAATTAAAAATAAGAAACCATAAAATGCACCCGGCGATTCTTGTTCGGGTTTGGCGAAATAGACCACCACACAGTAGAGTAGGCTGGTGAGGGTAACCAATGATAGGCTGACACCCGGCAGCGAAATGTTTAATGACAGACTATTGATTCCGGGAGCATGATAGTTGAACTGCAATAGCTGTAGGTTGCCCAAGTGTGATTGGTAGAGGGCTAGTAGTGTAGCAGCCAAAGTTAGTCCGGCAGAACCTATGGCAATTTGTCGTTGCATTTTTCCGCCAAGCAGCATAAGGGCCAATGCAGTAAACAAGGGTATTAGAAGTAGAATGGGTGGTAACATATCTTTTTTTAATATAACTGCTTACGGCTATAGCCGGCAAAGCCGTTTGAAATTTTTGAGCTAATTGATTTAAACTAAAAAAACACTTCTTTAATAAATAAACTTTAACCAGTTCAAGGCCAGTATCAGCACCATGCTTACCACCATTAAAAATATATACAGCCCTGTTTGTCCGGTTTGAATATAGCGTAAGGTAGTGCCTGCCCAGGTAACGCATTTGCCTGTGAAATACACAGCACCATCAATTATTTTATTGTCAATTATT
>DAIMNW010000214.1:0-3683 GCA_036719905.1 Chitinophagales bacterium | reverse complement strand
CCCCAGCCGGCTCAAACCCCTCCTTGCCTCATTTAATCTACACTTTTGGCGCTGCATTGTGAATTACAATAGCCCAATACATTGCTTAGCAGCCTAAGCCTTTTTACTTTTGGCATGTTGGGCAGTATGTGCCCGGCTCACTTATAGCAAATTATGGCTGATCAATTTGAACTGCGTAGTCGCGAATCGCAAGAAATCATGGGCACCCCTCCCGGCTGGATTATGCGCTGGGGCATCACATCGCTTATGGGCCTGGTGGTTATTGTTATGATAGGAGCCTACTTTATCAAATACCCCGATACCATCATTGGTAAAGTAACCATCACCACCACCGATCCACCTGCCCGTTTAGTAGCCCAATCATCGGGCAAGCTCGTTAGTCTGTTTGTAAAAAATAACGATACCGTAAGGCAAGGCGATTATTTGGCCGTACTCGAAAACGTAGCCGACCCCACCGAGCTGCAGCAAGTGGGCAGCATGCTGGCCGAGCTGCACAACCGGTTAAAGCATACCAATGGAGTAGAAGTACCCGTGGCCGTGGGGAGTAATCTGCGCCTCAATCTTAGCCACCTTCAAGTAGGCGAAATTCAAGGCGCACTAAATGATTTTGTAGCCGCCACCGATGAGTACAATTTCTTTATCTCCAACGATTTTTATTCCAAAAAAATAGCAGCACTTCAGTACCAAAGCAGCACCTTTAGTTCGCTCAATAGTCAGCTTTCGGCACAACAGAATGTGCTTAATCAAAAACTGGAGCTCGACAAAAGCCGTCTAAAAACCAACGAGGCCTTGGCCAAAGAGAAAATAATTTCTACCCAGGAAGTTGAAGCCACTCGTAAATCCTACCTCGACCAATTATACAATTATCAAAGCACCAATGCCACCATGGTGCAAAACGATTTACAGGCGCAGGAGTATCAAAAATCAATTTTGGATTTGGAACAGCAACGCGAAGCCAAGCGCAACGATTTGTTGTTAAAGTTGCAAACTTCGTTCGAGCAGTTGAACAGTCAGTTTAGAATGTACGAGCAAAAATATGTAATCAAATCGCCCATTCGAGGCAAGGTTTCTTTTTTCAAATTCTGGAATGTGAATCAATTTGTACAAGCCGGCGAACCCGTCATGACCATCATTCCTGCCTCCGAAGATATTATCGGGAAAGCCTTTGTACCGGCATCGGGCTCGGGTAAGTTGGCACTCAATCAAAAAGTAAAAATCAAATTAGATAATTTCCCTTACCGCGAATTTGGCATAGTAAACGGTACCGTAAAAAGCATTTCAGGTATTCCGCAGGAAAACCTCTACAGCGTCGACATTACCTTGACCAACGGATTGAATACCTCGTACAAAAAAGTAATTCCTTTATCGAACGAAATGACCGGCACCGCCGAAATTGTTACGCAGGACTTGCGCTTAATGGACCGTTTATTTTATCAATTCAAAAATTTAAAAGATAACCAATAGTCCTTCATAAAGCGCTAGCGGTTGCTTAATCTATAGTCACATGGAAGAAATTTTACAGCAACTAATACAAAAGTATCAAGACCAAAAGCAAGACCCGGTAACGTATTTAAAAGGGTTGTATCATGCCAAGCCTATTACCTATTGGGATTATATTGAAGTAGATAGTTTGCTTTCTCTCCAAAAACCCAGAACGCATTTTCCTGATGAGCTAATTTTTATCATGTATCATCAGATTACCGAGTTGGTACTTAAAATGTTACGGCACGAGCTTACCCAGATAGTGGAACAAGACCTAAGCACACCCACCATAATTGAAAAAGTGGGCCGTATGAATCGCTATACCGATTTGCTCATTAGTTCGTTTACTATCATGAGCCAGGGCATGAGCTACGATGAATACAACGAGTTTCGCAACACCTTGGCACCTGCCAGCGGTTTTCAATCGGCGCAGTTTCGCTATATCGAATTAGCCTGTACCGACGTAAAAAATCTGGTAAACGCTCACAGCAAGCAGCGCATGCCGGCCAATTGTAGCCTGGAAGATACTTTTAAATATGTGTATTGGCAGGAAGCCGGCCTCAACCATCAAACTGGCGAAAAATCGATGCTACTTAAATTATTTGAAGAAAAATATTTAACCGACCTCATTGCCTATGCTAAAATCATGCAGGGCAAAAACCTGATGAGTAAGTTTAATTCCATTCCCGATTCAGACCCTGATAAGCCGGCATTGCGACAAGCACTTCGTGAGTTCGATGAGCAGTACAATATTAATTGGCCGCTTACTCACTTAAACACAGCGCAAACCTATCTCAATAAAAAAGGGGAGAACAAAGCCGCCACCGGTGGCAGCGATTGGCAAAAATATTTGCATCCGGCTTTTCAGCAGCGCAAGTTTTTTCCTGAATTATGGAGTGCAGAAGAATTGGCCAATTGGGCCAAGGGCAAATAGAACAAGCGATTAAGCCCCGTTTTCCTTTTTCTTCTTTTTAAATAGGTAAGTTTTACTCTCAGTTCCATTCACCAGTCGGTTAATGTTTTTCTGATGAGTAGCAATCACTGTTACAGCCGTGGCTATAGCAAATATGCGCAGCGCTATTTCATGGTCTTTAAAAATAAAGAAAATAAGCACCGGCAAGGCTATACTGGCCAGCAGCGAACTAAGCGATACATAATTAATTAAAAACAAGGTGAGAAAAAATACAGCCAGGCAAAGCAGCGCTACCAATGGATAGATGGCCAGCAAGGCACCCAACAAGGTAGCAATGCCTTTACCGCCACGAAACTGAGCAAAAACAGGAAACACATGGCCTGTTACGGCAGCAGCGCCCAGTACCACCATATAGTTGACTAATTGTGGGGTGCCTTGAGCATATTGGCTAATAAGAAAAGCCTGTGAGGCCGCCAAAGTTCCTTTTAAAATATCGACACACATGACCACCGCGGCCGGGCCTTTGCCTAATATGCGTAAGGTATTAGTGGTGCCTGCATTTCCGCTTCCATGTTCACGGATATCTAGATTGTAAAATCGCTTGCCAACAAACACGGCCGTAGGAATGGAACCCAACAGGTAGGCAACAAATATGCCTGCAATTTCAAGAAAGGTGAGTAACATGAGGGGCAAATTTAATAAATTTTATTTCTTTCGGATATAATTTGAATGCGTCATTTGCACGACTGAGCATACATTTTCACACTTGGCATAGGGTAAAAAAATTGGATGTTAAGCTTTTCATGTGTCCGAACCTTTAATTTTAACACCATGAATGAAAACCGGTACGCCCGTAAATACAAATTATCACCACAATACAGCCTACCTGTAATTACGCCGGCACTCCGTCGCAAACTAACTGATGTACCCAAGGATATGCAGCCGCTTATCAATTCGGCCAGCAATCATGTTTTACTGATAAATAATGAGGTGGCTGAATTTTTAAAATTGTACCTACGTCAGGGAAGCTATAAAAGGGCCATTGTCTATTATCAGAAAAAACTGAAAGTCCCTTTTAAGGAGGCTTCACTAGCCATTAATGCTTTTTTCAATGATTTGCTTAGAAAAGGAATTCTGATAGAAATTACCAGTCATACGAATGCTAAGAAATCTGCTACAGCTCGGTATTTTAAGAAAGGATTTAAATTAGATCAATATACCATTGAAAAATTGATTCATGAGCATCAACCTAACCAAATTTACACCGCTCAGGATGCTAAAGGAAAAA
>DAIMNW010000213.1:0-3700 GCA_036719905.1 Chitinophagales bacterium | reverse complement strand
TTTTAATATTTATCATGAGTTTCAAAATTACTTAATAGAATTAAGTGATTGCTTTTGTAATTCCGATTCTAAAATAACTGAAAAATTGGTATGATTCAGTTGCGATGAAATAAACCATTTCGACAACAAGTTATTCGTTCTGGCAAGTTCAAATTGGTTTTGCATATGCTTCGACCATTCGTTGGCAAATCTTGGTTTAAAATACTGGTAAAGTATTTCGTTCAAAGTATTTACAGACAGTTCGTTCTTGAGCCCTCTATAGGTAAGTATAGTGTTGTATGAGGAATCAATCCTGCCGGTAACTAAAAACAAGATGCTTTTATTCAAAATGGTTTGATCGTAATTAGGTAAAAGTGTAAGGGCTTTATTATAGCACACAAGAGCCTCCTCATATTGATTGTTCTCTTGATAAGCTGCACCAAGGTCGTTCAATACTTGAACGTGATTCGGATTAATCTTTTCTGCTCTTTGAAAATATTGTAAGGCTGATTGGTTGTTAACTTGATAATGTTGCGCCAACCCCATATACCAGGTAATTGGTGTGGCGCCATAGTCGTGCTCAAAATATAGGTGATTGGCCTTAGATGCATAGTCATACATGGCTGGCCAATTAGATTCGGATTGAGCTACAAGAGCTTTGCTTAGATTGTTTTCTGCATTAAATCGCAGCAAATATATTATTCCGGTAACAATTGATAGAAGCGCTGCTATTGTAAAAAATAGTTGTTTGTAAGCCCCAGTAGAAGTTTGAGCTGAATTATAGTTTCGCAAAATTATCGTTACATAAATTGAGCAAATTAGTAGGGGGTAAAATCGGTGGAGGGGAAAGCTAATACAACTTGTAAGTAGAAAAGCAGCCATACCTAGTATGGAGCAAAAAATAAATAACTTTTCATCAAGACAATTAGTATTTCTTAATTGTCTGACAGCTGAAACAAGCACGATAATAAAAAACAGGAAGAATAGAAGCAGACCAACTAATCCTGTCTCTGCAGCGATAAACAGGAATTCGTTATGTGGATGCTGAAATTTTTGTCTGCCGCCATTGTACATGACAGTATTATTAGTAGCTATGCTTGGAAACACGATAGTCCAATTAGCCAACCCATTGCCAACTAAAGGGTGATTTTTAATCAATTTAATTGTATTAGTCCAAAGAAACAACCTCTCTTGAACGCTATTTGTATCATTAGCTTTTGCTGGTTTGTATTCATTTTGAAGTATGTCGAATACACTTCTGACCCGACTATCATTGCCGTATTTAAGCCAAATGCTCATAGACAGAAGCAATATGATTGTGCTTAGAGATACCCATTTTAAATAACGTGGACCAAAATTCAGATTCGTCAATTTATTGCTTGGAGCGTATTTCAAGCAGGCTAGTAATGTGCTTACCATTAGAAAACACATAACCATTATTGCCCCAAGTGATTTGAGTAATATGGGTAATAAAATACAAATTATTATTGCCCCAAGTGCCAGCCATTTTTTTATATTTTTAAAACAGTAAAAACTGTAAATAATCATTGGTAGCAAAAGAACTAGCAACTCTGAAAAAAAATTTTTGTTGCCTAGTGGAGTGGGTGTGTTATTATCAAACTTGTATGCTGATAAATTAAAATCCACCTCCTTCAGATGAGGAATTATATTGAGTACGAACAACCCAGCACAAACATAAACTAGACCAACGATAGCCATGCTGAGATGGGTTCGCCATTCTTTGTGAAGAATAGCTAAGTTAAATGCCAGAATTGTTGGAATCAAAAACGCATACTGCAAAAGCTCTATCAAACCTTCACCTTTGTTAATGGTGGCAGTTAGAAGTGACAAGCTACACCATAACAGAAAGAAAAGAAATGTTGATAATGTGAGCCAGCTTGTAAGCCTTACTAATTTCCAATTTTCGTAATTAAGTAGTATGAAAATGCCAACAACCAAAGCCCAGATTGCTCTCCTGATGGTAGTTTCTCCTTCAATCCCATTGTTAATGTAGATAAATGCTAACGAGACGAACAAGCCTAGAAATATTTGTACATCAAGATTTTTATTTAACTGCATCGATTTTGTAGTTATCAATATTGCAAACTAGTAAAATTTGCGTTTACGATTGGGTAAGAATTGTATACCGGTGCACTCCTTAACAAAACGAATAGTGAGGTCAATTATTCCTATTTTCGCCGTCTCCATTCTTCAACAATGAAATTTACTTTAACAAGAACCGATAGTAAGAGTAAGGCTCGTGCAGGCGAAATAGAAACCGATCATGGCAAAATCATGACGCCTATTTTTATGCCTGTCGGTACATTAGGTACGGTGAAAGCGGTGCAGCAACACGACCTGATGAACACTATTAAAGCGCAGATAATTCTTGGAAACACATACCATTTGTATCTGCGACCTGGCCTCGAAGTGCTTCAAAAAGCTGGCGGTTTGCACAAATTCATTGGCTGGGACCGACCCTTATTAACCGATAGCGGCGGTTATCAAGTGTATTCGCTTGCCCACCGTCGAAGCATGAAAGAAGAAGGCGTCAAGTTTCAATCGCATATAGATGGTAGCCGCCACCTTTTTACTGCAGAGAATGTGATGGATACACAGAGAAGGATAGGAGCCGATATTATAATGGCGTTTGATGAATGTACACCTTATCCATGTGACAGAAAGTATGCTACTAAGTCGATGCATATGACTCATAGATGGCTGGACCGATGCATTCAACGATTTAATACCACAGAACCTTTATATGGATATAATCAAACTCTTTTTCCAATAGTACAAGGTAGTGTCTATCCTGATTTGCGAAAACAAAGTGCTGAATATATTGCTTCTAAAAACTTGTTTGGCAATGCCATTGGGGGGTTGTCTGTTGGCGAACCGGCAGAGGATATGTACGCTATGACTGATTTAGTCTGTCAGATTCTTCCGGCTGACAAGCCCAGATATTTGATGGGAGTAGGTACCCCAACCAACATTTTGGAATGTATAGCTCTTGGTATAGATATGTTCGATTGTGTAATGCCTACTCGAAATGCAAGAAACGGAGGCTTATTCACCTGGCAAGGGATTATAAATATTAAAAATAAAAAATGGGAAACTGATTTTAGTCCAATTGATGCTACAAGTGAAAGCCCTTTAAGCCGATATTATAGCAAAGCCTATCTCAGCCATTTAAAAAAGAATGATGAGCTTCTGGCAGCAACAATCAGCAGCTTACACAATCTTTGCTTCTATCTCGAGTTAGTAAGAGAAGCACGGAAACATATTCTGGAAGGAGATTTCACTTCGTGGAAATCCAGTGTAATAAAAAACTTATCGGCAAAAGTGAATTAATATTAGAACACACCTCCTATGAAACTGATTGACCGATACGTTATTACCAAATTTATTACCACCTTCTTGTTCGCTATTTTATTATTCACAGTTATTTCCATTGTGATCGACATAACAGAGAAGCTGGACGATTTCTTAGATAACAAAATCCCTCTTTCAGCTATAGCCTTTGATTATTATCTCAATTTCATTCCTTGGATTACGGCTATGTTGATGCCCTTATTCATTTTTATTACTGTTATTTTTTTTACTTCCAAAATGGCTTACAATTCTGAAATTATAGCCATGCTTGGGCATGGAATCAACTTCTATAGGTTATTGCGTCCTTATATTATCAGCTCGGTCATATTCGCAGGATTATTGCTCTATT
>DAIMNW010000212.1:0-3718 GCA_036719905.1 Chitinophagales bacterium | reverse complement strand
GGAGCAGTGGCAGCCCCACTAATTTATTTGTAGGCACTGCCGATGTTACCATCACAAAAAAAATATTCGCTACTAACTTTGTAGTACACACCACCACCCAACCCGATATTGATTTACTTCAAACCATTATAACGCTGCAAAAACAAGTAGCTGCTTTAGAAAAAAGATTAAATGAAATTCAATTAACCCTTCCTGTTAGGATAGGGCAAGCAGCTAAAAATTAAACCGTAATGAAAACTATGCTAATAACTCAACACGGCGAAGGCTCACTTAGCGTTTATGCTAGCAATTTAAGCACGGGCATTTATTCTTATTCATTGCTAGCCGATGGAAAATTGATTGATACTAAGAAAATGGTCTGTCAGAAAAGATAATCATGCACATGACCCTTTTTCAAAAGCCACACTGGCGCAAATGCCGGTGTGGCATTTTGGTATCTATACACACCCTCTGCATAACTCTGCCCAATAGCTAGCAAGGGGTTTTCTATTTTCGCAGAAAACATGTCAGAAAAATGAAAGTTACCGAAATAGAAAAACTAAATGATAATGAAACCCGTAATGGCTTTGGCGATGGCTTGCATGAGCTAGGCAAAACCACCCCTGCCGTGGTGGCTCTTACCGCCGATTTGGCCGGGTCGCTTCGTATGGATAAGTTTATCAAAGATTTTCCCGAGCGCTTTATACAGTGTGGCATAGCCGAAGCCAATATGATGGGCGTAGCCGCAGGGCTTACCATTGGCGGCAAAATTCCTTATACAGGAACCTTTGCCAATTTTAGCACGGGCCGTGTGTACGACCAAATTCGTCAGTCGATAGCCTATAGCGATAAGAATGTGAAAATATGCGCCAGCCATGCCGGCCTTACCCTGGGCGAAGATGGCGCCACCCATCAGATACTGGAAGATATAGGCATGATGCGTATGCTACCCAATATGACCGTAATAGTACCGGCCGATTATAATCAAACCAAGGCAGCTACCTTGGCCATAGCCAATCATCATGGTCCGGTTTACCTTCGCTTCGGGCGGCCCAAAGTGGCCAATTTTACTGCCCCCGATCAAAAATTTGAAATAGGTAAAGCGCAGCTATTGGCCGAAGGCACCGATGTAACCATTATAGCCTGTGGGCATCTGGTATGGCAAGCCATTGAAGCCGGAAAAATACTAGCTCAGCAAAATATTTCGACCGAGATAATAAATATGCATACCATTAAACCCTTCGATACTGAGGCAGTCATAAAAAGTGTGAGCAAAACACGATGTGTGGTTACTGCCGAGGAACATCAACGCAATGGAGGATTAGGCGATGCTGTAGCTCAGGTTTTAACCACACATTTTCCTGCTCCTCAGGAAATGGTGGCCGTGAACGATAGTTTTGGCGAAAGTGGCACACCGGCCCAACTGATGGATAAATACGGTTTGAATGCAGCCAATATTGTTGCAGCTGTATTAAGGGTGCAGGGCCGAAAAAACGCTTAAATTCAAACTCCTCATTTTAGTTTATTGAACAGTTTTTTTTACAAAAAATCAGCATAACCCTACCCAAACATGACTGACGCCGAACTACTTAACCGTTTTAGAGACGAAAGCACCCGGGAAAGTGCCTTCCGCGATTTGATGAAGGTGTATCAGCAGCGCATTTACTTTCATGTAAGGCGTATAGTAATAGACCACGACGATGCCAATGATGTGGTTCAAAATGCATTTATTAAGGTGTGGAAAAATTTGGCCAATTTTAGGGAAGAAAGCCAGCTCTATACCTGGATGTACCGTATAGCCACCAATGAGAGCATTACATTTTTAAATGCCAAAAAGCGTCGAATGGCCACTTCAATTGATGATTTGGAGGGGCACTTGGCCGGGCAGCTAAAAGCCGATAAATATTTTGAAGGCGATAAAATTGAGTTAAAACTGCAACAAGCAATTTTGAGTTTGCCCGAAAAACAACGAATTGTATTTAACCTCCGCTACTACGACGAAATGCCCTACGAAGAAATGTCGGGCGTACTGGGAACCAGCGAAGGCGCCTTGAAGGCCAGCTACCATCATGCAGTGAAAAAAGTTGAACAATTTATGTTGAATAATCATTAAACCCTGAGGGAGATTGATAGTCAATCAATCAACAAGCAACCACAAAGTGAAAAACGACACGAACATACAAGATGAATTACGGGCTATTTCGCCATGGTTGGCCAATTTGCCTAAACGAAACGTGTTTGTCACCCCGGCAAATTATTTTGAAAAATTAAACGCTTCCTACTCCTCACCATCTGATAGTCAAACCGATTTGGAACCTATATGGATGGGTGGAAGTAAATTAACACCGTTTGGAGTACCGGAAGCTTATTTTGACACCCTGGCTGCCGCGGTTTTAGACAGCATAAATCAGCAGGTAGAAGAGGCAGAACCGGTTTTTAATAAAATCACCGCTTTCTCGGTACCTGAGGGCTATTTCGATTCACTTACCCGGTCAGTCATCCATCGTGCATCGCTCAGTCCGCTTAGCGAAGCCGAACATTTGCCATGGAGTAAACAAAACGCTTTTGAAACCCCGGTCGGCTACTTTGATACGCTGACCGATAGCGTAATGGCCAAAGCCAAAGGCAGGCCCGAAGCCAAAGTGGTTAGTTTGATGGGTTGGGTAAAGCAAAGCAAATACATAATAGGAGTGGCTGCTACCGTACTGGCCATTGTGTTTGGTATCAATCACTTCAACACGAAGGTGAGCAACTCTCTGGCCGAAACCGAACTTACGGCTCAGGATATTTCAGAATATTTAAACAATAATCCGGAAGAATATGATGAGCAAATGTTGCTGCAAAAAGTAGCCGAAAAAAATGTGACCGAAGAACAGCAAATAGCTATCACCGAACAGGAAGCCCTGAAAAAGGAAATTGAAACCAACCTACTCGACGAGCTAGATGAAAACACATTAAACCAAAGTTTATAACCTCGAATGAATTAGTAAAATGAATACAAGTAAAGTAAATCAAATACTGTTAAGTTTTAGCTTATTGCTACTCTTAGCCTTGCCTGCTCGGGCGCAAGACCGCAGTGGACAAGCTGCCGACAAAAAAGAGAAACTGGAATCTATGCGCATTGCCTTTCTTACTCAAAAGCTGGACTTGTCGCCACAAGAGTCGCAAATATTTTGGCCGGTGTACAATCAGTTTCGAAAAGAAATACAAGCGGTACGGAAAGACAAACATGAAAACACCAAAGATGCCAAGCGCAACCTGGATGCCATGACAGATACCGAAGTGTCGGCCATGCTCGAAGATAACTTTGCTGCCGAAGCCCGTGAGTTAGAAATAAAGAAGCGATATAATGGCGAATTCAAAAAAGTATTACCCGTGAAAAAAGTAGCTAAACTGTACCAAACCGAACAACAGTTTAACTCCGAACTACTGCGCATGCTGCAGGAAAAACGTGATGGCAAGCCTATGGCTCCGCCGCCCGGTCCAAGATAATAAAGTTGGTTTTTAGGTGAGTACAAAAACAGCCATCCAAATTAGTTCTGATGGCTGTTTTTATTTTATGAGCTTTTGCAGGTGGTGGGTGTAAATTAGTTATTTGGCTGTACTAGCAAGTTGCCGTTTATTAAAGGGAACTCGAATAAATTATTGCTTTAAATCTAAGATGATAAGTTTTTGATCATAGTGTAAAGTAGCTTAGAAATTTCGCCGGCTAAAGAAATCTGAATAGCATAAACTTCTT
>DAIMNW010000211.1:0-3749 GCA_036719905.1 Chitinophagales bacterium | reverse complement strand
AAAATATTCTGATAGTGAATGGCGAAAAACTCAGTGAGGTAATAAACTTTAACCCCCGTGATGAAGAACATTTTATGCAATGCTTGGCTGGTTACAGTCTCGGCGATGCCGGCTCCGCAGTGCTGGTTGGCCATGGAGACGGAGGCAAATTGGTGTATCAAAAATTTAGCAGTTGGGGTCAATATTGGCAAATGTGCACCGTGGAGGGAGGGGGCTCCATGGCATTTCGCCAACCAGAGAAATATTATTTTGAAGGTAATGCAAGAGAGTTACGCAGTTTGTTTTTATTAAAAGCACCGGAATTCTTCAAACAATGTTTTGATGAATCCGGATGGAAAGCAGCCGATATCGACTGCATCGTTTCTCATCAGGTTTCTGGAACTACTCTTGCTTTGGTTGCAGAAGCATTGGGAATTAGCGAAACAAAGTGTATGTATACTTTTAATAAATATGGAAATACTGCCGCCGCCACCATTCCAATTGCATTACATGACGCCCTACAGGAGGGAAAGCTGGTGCCCGGACAGAAACTCATGGTACTGGGATTGGCCGCCGGCATTAGCTTGTCCATGCAATTAATTGAGTGGTAATAATGACGCTTTATTCCAATCCGTTTATTGAAAATTTGCGAAAAATCGACACTAATCGAATTGTGCTTCGCGACCGTCATCGGCATATAAGCGCACAAGAACTTTTTAATCAAAGCAAAGCATTGGCCAGTTGGCTTCAGAAAAATGGAGTGAACCCTGGTGATCGTACCTTGCTATTAGTAAGCCCCGGAATCGATTTTTTAAAAATAATGTACGCCAACATGATGTTGCAAACCGTGGTGAGCATTATTGATCCAGAGATGGGGAGAGAAAATTTTAAATCAAAACTCAGTCAATTTGCACCTCAACACGCCTTTGTAGATAGCCGTTTGGTTTTGCTTAATGAACACCCCGTGCTTAAGTACTTGGTTTTAAAGTTTAACCAAACCATTCCGTCATTTCCACGATTAAAAAATTGCCAACTGTTTACCTGTGGCAAGAGGCTGCCACTACTTCAGCAACATAAACATATTGCTCGTAATAAATCCAAATTGGTTGACGAAGACACAGAGCTGGAGCCGAGTGATTTAAATGCTGCCTTTTTGGTTACTTACACAAGCGGAACCCTGTCAGAACCTAAGGGCGTTATTCACACCTATGCTTCGCTGAGAAGTAGTTTGCAACACTTATCAAATTTACTGGCAAAAAATGGTGACACTGCTATAGCCACCCACTTGCCACACTTTGCTTTGCTTGGTATTAATGCAGGCATTATGGTGCATCTATGGCAAAATGACTGGCCGGCTGAAAAGAAATTGGAATTTCTAAGCAAGAACAACATCAGCACCTTATTTGGACCGCCGAGCGATTTTTTACCAATTATTGATTTTCTTAAAAACAAAGGAGAAAATCTGCCCGAGTGCATAAAAAATATCTATTTAGGCTCGGCCCCGGTATTGCCACATTTTTTGAAAAAACTTATAGGTATAGCACCCAACGCTCGTGTTACATGCCTCTACGGGATGACCGAAAATTTAATGGTTTGCCATGTCGATGGTAGAAAAAAACTGAATTTTTCGGCCGATGGTGATTTGGTAGGAACCCCCTTCGATAAGGTTCTATTGACCATAATGCCCGACAATGAAATCATTATTGGATCGGACCAACTCTACCTTGGATACTGGAATCTCCCACAAAGAAATGGCGCACATCAAACAGGCGACCTTGGAAAAATAGATACCGAAGGAAATTTAATTCTTATAGGTCGAAAGAAAGAGATGATCATCCGGCGCAACTTTAATTTGTATCCCGGCTTGTATGAGCCAACAATAAATAAAATTGAAGGAATTAAGGAGGCAGTACTTCTTGGAGTATACAACGAAACGATAGCAGATGAAGAAGTTTTGCTAGCTGTGGAAACAAGCGCTTCGATTTCTGCAGCCCAAATTATGAAAGAGCTAAAAACGGGCAAATATTCAATTGACAAGGAGGCCTGGCCCGACAGAATTATTTTTATAGAAATACCCCACTCGGGTCGCCAAAACAAAATTGACAGAAAAAAACTATTACAACTAATCTGCAAACATTAAAGAACTTCAACTAGAAATGTTCGCCTCACGAGTAGTATTATTTTTAATTTTAAACTTCCTTATTACTAGCGGTAAATAATGCAGAAGATCTAATCAAAGGAAAATGGCCGAATGTGTTTGTCCCCTATATCCCCAAAAACGATATAGCCATAGAAGGTCTAGTTACAAGTGGTGTCAATCATTAAATAAATAAACGAAAAGTATGAACTGTATAATAATAACTATTGGCGATGAACTTCTCATTGGCCAGACTATTGATACCAACAGCGCCTGGATGGGCAAAGAACTAAATAAAAATGGGGTGTGGGTGATGGAAAGACTGGCTATTGGTGACGACAAGGAACAAATCAAAAAAGCGCTAGAAGCAAGCTTGTTAAAAGCCGATCTGATATTAATCACCGGGGGCTTAGGCCCCACCAAGGACGACATTACAAAAAAAGTTTTGTGTGAGTTTTTTAAAGGAACACTGATTATTGACAATAAAGTTTTAGAGCATGTAAGCGCAATTTTTGCAAAAAGAAATTTGCCGCTACTTGACACCAATCGGCAGCAAGCCTTAGTTCCAGACAATTGTGAGGTGCTCTATAATGATATGGGCACGGCGCCGGGCATGAAATGGCAACAGGGTGAAAAAACCATTGTTAGCCTTCCGGGGGTGCCACACGAAATGAAACATCTAATGTCAACATATATTTTACCTCAGTTGGAAAGCGAAACGAGTGTTGAACACTTAACGTTGATCACCACAGGAATTGGTGAATCAATGCTAGCCCATTCAATTGAAAATTGGGAAAACGAATTACCCACCAACATAAAGCTGGCTTACCTTCCATCGCCAGGCATGGTAAAATTGCGCCTTACCGCCCGTGGGAACAAAAGTCAAAACTTGGCGGCACTTTTAGAAGGTGAAGCAAAAAAAGTAAAGCCAATGTTAGGAAAATATTTGTTTGCAGAAAAAGATGTTCTGCCGGAAGAAGCAATTGGCGAATTGCTAACCAAGAAAAACCTCACTCTTGCTTTGGCCGAAAGTTGCACCGGTGGATATATTGCCTCTAAAATTGTTAGTCTGCCGGGAAGTAGCTCATATTTTGATGGTGGGGTGGTGGCTTATTCCTATGCAGCCAAAAAAAACCTGTTAGGGGTTAGTCAATCTATTTTGGATCAACAGGGTGCCGTAAGTGAAGATTGTGTTTTAGCTATGTGTGAAGGAGCGCTAAACAAGTTTGGATCCGACTATGTGGTTGCCGTTAGTGGCATTGCTGGTCCTGGTGGTGCCCAGCCCAACAAACCCGTTGGAACTGTGTGGATTGGAGTGGGGCGAAAAAACCATTTAGTTGCCAAAAAACATTTTTTTGGAAGCGACCGAACAAGAAACATTGAACTCAGCTTTATTTATGCCATAACCATGCTAAAGCAAGCCATAGAAAAGGAATAAACTTTTAAATTAATTGAGCTGGTTACTGTGGCGAAGCTGTTCGTTAAAATAATCTTCCTGAAGTTTTTTGGTGCGCCGATTTTCGAAACTCCATACTTTATAATAGCCAATGCAAATAATGAATGGTGCAATTGTTAGGTATATAAAAGGCACCAATTCTTTCATCCCATTATCAAAGGTTGGTATGGTTTAAAT
>DAIMNW010000048.1:0-13396 GCA_036719905.1 Chitinophagales bacterium | reverse complement strand
GTTAGTATTTAGTGAAGTAAACGGGCTCCAGGAATAATTGGAGGCACCACTTGCAGTAAGTGTAGCCGATTGCCCAATGCAGATATTGGCAATTACAGGATTTACTGAAATATTTGGAACAGGAATTACCGTAATCACCGAACTGTCGATTGAACTGCATCCATTAGTAGTGCCGGTAACAAGATAGGTGGTTGTAACAGGAGGATGGGCAACCACCGATGCCCCTGTTGTTGAGGACAGTCCTAGCGCAGGGCTCCATGAATATGTGTTAGCACCATTGGCTATAAGTAGAGCACTGTCGCTACTACACATTGTGAGTGAACCAGGTGAAACTAGTGTGGTCGGTATCGAGTTCACTGTTACAACAACGGTTGTATCAGCATTGCATCCGCTACTAGTTTCTTGAACGGTGTATGTAGTTGTCACATTGGGTGATGCCGTTACCGAACTCCCGGTGGTTGCTGAGAGGCCAGATACCGGGCTCCAGTTGTATGATGCAGCCCCACTAGCATTTAAAGCTACGCTACTTCCTATGCAGATAGATGGCGCCGATGGATTGATGACCACTACCGGTATAGCACTCACTGTAACGGTTACGGTGGTATCACCAGCACATCCACTTACTGTTTCAGTGACCGTATAGGTGGTAGTGGTAGATGGGCTGGCTGTCACCACTGAACCACTGGTCGTATTCAATCCGGTGGCCGGGCTCCAGTTATAGGTGGTACTTCCCGAGGCGGTAAGAGTTGTAGAAAACCCAGCACAAATACTTGCCGAAGGAGGGGTAACAGAAATAGTTGGCACCTGTATCACAATAATTGGAACGGTAGTATCACCACTACATCCACTGGTAGTTTCTGTTACCGTATATGTTGTAGAAATTGTTGGGGATGCTGTGACTGTAGCTCCTACAGTGCCTGATAAACCAATAGCCGGACTCCAGGAATAAGCACTGGAACCGGTAGCAGTTAAGGTGGTGCTGGTGCCATTACAAATGGTATCGGCCGAAGGTGTAACATGAACAACCGGTATGGCAATGGCCGTAATCAGAATGGAAGTGTCACCTAAGCAACCACTTGCCCCTTCAGTAACAAAATAGGTGGTACTGACAGTAGGCGTTGCAACTACACTTGCACCTGTGGTGGCTGATAATCCGGTACTAGGCGACCATGTATAATTGCCGCTGCCGGCGGCTGTAAGAGTAACGCTACTTCCTATACACACTGAATCATTTGTAGCCGAAATGGTGATGGTTGGAATCTGTATCACTGTGATTACAATTGAATCATTGTCGACACAAGCGCCACTTGTACCTGTTACGTAGTAGGTGGTGGTCACATTCGGATTAGCAGTTATAGGAGTACCATTTGTTGATGAAAGCCCAGCGGCTGGCGACCAGGTGTATGCAGCAGCACCGCTAGCTGATAATATGGTAGAAGTTCCATTGCAAATAGTATCATTAGTAGCGCTTGGTGTCACATTGATGGAACCACCGCCATTCGGAATTGTGATGGTTGCCGGATGTGGGCAAAGTTGAGCATCTGTTATTGTACAAATATAATTGGCCGGCGAAAGGTTAGAAGCTGTAGCTCCGTTTTGAACTGGAACTGTATTCCAAGAATAAGTATAAGGACCGCCCGACCCAATCACATTTAAGGTCACACTTCCATTATTACCGCCGCAGGTAGCACTCGTAATAGTTCGTAGAGTGTCAAACGAATAGGGCACCCCGGCAACTGCCATAATAAAACCGTTTGTACCACTGGCATGGGTAATGGTGATAGATTGAAGTTGCTTCTGTTTGTCGGCACAGCTTAGCGTCATATCAGCGGAATAGAATCGGGGGTCGGTCGAGAAGCCACTAATGGTGAAAGGCGGCGCTGATAATCTATCGCACCTGCCAAAACCAGAGTAAACTGCGCCGGCTCCACCAAACCAGTCGGGCAGTGTAAATGGCCCAAAATTGGTAGAAGTAGCATTGGTAAAGTTTAATGTAACGTTGATTGAGCCTGCGCCCTCCGTTGAGAAAGCAAGCAAGCTCAATTTGGAAAATGAATCAGGAACTGCCAAGGTAAGGGTGCCAACAGCCGCCGAGCCTAAAAAGAGAGTGTTGTTAGCGGTAAAAGGTTCTAGCTGCCATGTCTTTGTGCCGCTAACAATAGTTCCACTGTTCACAATAACTCCATTATTATTCAAATTGGCATTTACCGAAAAACCGGCGCTGTACATAATATGGTTTGAAAGATCCATACTATTGGTCGTATTCAAGGTAGCATCGGTACCGGGTGGCTCGGCTATTACATCCTGATTAAAGCCTGTAACGGCAATAGGACTAAACACCTGAGAGTAAGCCGAGGAACTGAAATAGACTAGTGCAATAAAAACGAACAGTCGTTTGCCAGTTAGCATAACGTATTTGTGAATTTGGAATTACTACAAAGTAATGGATAATTAGCTTTGTGTAAATCCATTCATGGCCTTAAGTTGTTCACAGGTTTACCGTATTTTCTTTCGAAAAAATATACACAGTGCTATAAGAATTTGTCTTCGATTACGTTCTAGTAAATAAAAAATATAATAGGATGCGACCACCAAAATCAACTTTTCCAGCCTTACTAATGCTTCTGCTTCTTAGTGCCTGTGACACAGCTACAAACAGCAAACAACAAAAAACTGCTCAGAACCAAAGCATGCTAAGCCGAACAAATGCTCAATGGCAGGCTGATTCAATAAGGAAGGCTAAAAACATCTGTGAAGACAAATATCCTACATCAAATCAAAAACCGTCCCACTAGTTACATAAATGGGATCCGCCTATTTTTTTTTACGTTTCGCTTCGTAGCTATACATTAACTGACCAAGTGCACTGAAAAATGGCAGGCCTAATTCTTTATAAGCGTACATGTCATCATTCAGGGTTCCATCTCGGTCTACAAATGCGGTCGCCGATAAAAAAAAGCCGGACTCCTTCTCTACATTATAGATGTACGCACAATCAGTCATAAAGCCATAAGCCATACCCACTTTATTATAAATTTTGATGCTATCAGTATTAGGTTTGGTTTTGCCATCGCCATAGATAAAATATTTACCCACGTTATCCGGATAATCCTGCTCAGCATAAACAGGCTGATAACTTTCACTGGGTAGCATGCTCATATAATTCATCAGCAACTCCCGGTCACTATTAGTAATATCAAATTTGTACAAAAAATTATTTGGATAAATTATTTGCATCACGAGCGTATGTAAGTCATCTAACGAAATTTTGTTGCTAGCCCTGAATGGTTTTGGATTGTTCACTTTTTCATTAGCGGCATTCATATAGCTTGTGCCAGCCGTGGCGTCAGCAGGGTTAGGCGTATAAGGCTTGCAGCTTTTAGGGTCTTGAGTGTATAGCACATTGTTGTCCTTATCCAAAATTCTGATTCCAACCATTTTACGATTTTCAGAGCTATCGCACGCCGGATGAAAACGCTGAGTAATGTTTACACTCTGATATCCGTGCTTGTGCATTTCAGCATTTATATCATCGCGGCTGATAAAATCATAAAGGGGATTAAAAGCATAATTATTACTTACCACTAACATTCTGGCTATGTATTCTTCGAAACTTAAGCCTTGTGTTACATCATTCTGTCCATCCAAACCACAGTATCTCCCTTTGATTTCCAAAAAGTTTTGGGGTGAAATTTTCAGGCTACGCAGTTTCTGAAGGGTGAGAATGGCCACCGGCAGTTTTACCGTGCTGGCTGGATAAAAATACATTTTATAGGGCTGAAATCGATAAGTGGTAAATTCGGGTTTTTCATTTTTCATTTTTACTTGTGTAAAAATGATTTGGGTTCTATAAGCACTTGGGCTATCAATAATACACCGCACATCCGGTGGTAGGGTCTTAAGCAATCGTTTAAATGAGTAATTTTTAATGAGAAAGAATGAGTGTAGCTTAGGTCTTGAAGCTTCCACCTGAAACGAAATGAAGATAATTGATATAAGAATTATAAGTTTATTCATGGTGTGGCTGGGCAAACTTATTTTCAATTATTTCAACTCCTAACCCTGGTCGATTAGAAATCTTGGCTTTACCGTTTACAAAAGTAATGCCCTTTGCTAAATCTTCTGCTAATAGTAATGGCCCGTCCATATCTACAAAATCTAGCAAAGGAAGTAAGTGAGCCACGGCGGCGGTTCCAATGGTGCTCTCGTTCATGCTTCCTATCATTACTTTTAAGTTCAGTTCACGGGCTCTTTTAATCATTCGTATGGCTGGGGTTATCCCACCACATTTAGTTAATTTGATATTTATGCCATGGAAGCTTGCGGCGCATAGTTCAACATCAATTTCGCTTACACAGCTTTCATCTGCCATTAATGGAATAGGAGATAGTGACTTGAGTTTTACCATTTCCTTATAATTGGTCTTGGCCAGTGGTTGCTCAACCAATTCAATTCCCAGTTTTCTAAGTTCAGGGAGCAAGTTCTTGGCTTTCTCGAAAGTCCAGGCGGCATTAGCATCAACTCTTATTTTTGAGGTGGTATGATTTCTAATAGCTGTGATAATTTCGAGATCATTATCGTTACCTAACTTCACCTTATAAATAGGCCAAGGTTGTTCGTCAATCTTCGAAAACATAATTTCAATGGTGTCCATTCCTATAGTAAAATCGGTTAAAATTGGCTCCTTCCAAGTTAAACATAAACTTTTCCAAAGAGGAACACCTTTTTTATTTGCGTACCAGTCATGGGCAGCCATATCGAGGGCGCAGCGACTAAAAGAACTATGCGGAAGTAGCATTTCTAATTCTTGATAAAATGACTCGGGAGTAGACAAGGTAAACTTTGCCAAATAATCACTTATTGCAGCCATCTCTTGCCTCATAGCATCTACTGTAATGTTATAGTAAGAAATAGCTGGGGCCTCCCCGTAACCAACATAACCATCTTGCTCCAGTTTCACAATACAAATAGGCTGATGCGTTTTAGTGCCTTTGCTGATTGTAAACGGATGCCTGAATGGTAAGCTAAATGAATAGGTTGTGAGTTTCAATTTCGGTTATATGGATTCCACTTTTTCTAAAGTCTGGCGTATTAGCAAGTCCATCATCTTTGGATAATTGGAGCTAAATTGTTTTGTAATTCTATTAGCCACTATTAAGCTCAACGATAGACATTGATGGCCTAACAAATTACCCATTCCATAAATACCGGCTGTTTCCATTTCAAAATTCGTTATTTTATTCTTCTTGAACTGAAAGTGTGTAAGTTCATCAATCCATCTAGGCTTAGCCAAACCATAACGCAAGACGCGACCCTGTGGGGCATAGAATCCGGGGCAGGTAACAGTGATTCCCTGGTGTCTGGTAAAGTCAAAGTGCTTATTCAGTGCAGCTGATCCAACAGCGCCATATGCCTGAACATGGAGCTCCTTAGTGAATTTTTTTTCCAAAGCGGAAACTAATGCTGATTTTTTTTGCTTATAAAAGTGCATCAGATTGTCGGTCCCAATGGCCATACTGGATGATACGAAGGAGTCTACTCCCAATTCTTTTTGTAAGCCCCCCGAAGTGCCTATTCTGATAACGTTCAGCGAAGTCAGTTTCGATTTGGCTGTTCTTGTCTTTAGATTGATATTGACTAGAGCATCCAACTCATTCAACACTATATCAATATTATCAGTACCAATACCCGTTGAAAGTACCGTCACTCTTTTTTTACCAATCAACCCGGTATGTGTCACAAATTCTCTATTTGTTTTTTTAACTTCGATTGTATCAAAGTACTTACTGACAGATTTTACCCGTTCCGGATCGCCAACCGTTAGAATAGTATTTGCAATTTCATTAGGGTGTAAATGAAGGTGATACACACTACCATCTTGATTAACAATCAATTCACTCTCTGCTATAGGTTTCATTTACTTAAGCTGTTTATTTTAACTATTTTTGTGAACGAAATTAAACAAACCATAGTCGAAATGAAACTTAATATTAAAAAAATTCTAGTACCTACTGATTTTTCTGAGGCTTCCTTAAATGCATTAGAATATGCCGCCTTCTTGGGTAAAAAATTAGGAGCCAAAATCATCCTTTTTCATGTTTATGAGCATGAAGAAATAAACAAAGGAAAGGCAATCACCAATTATGCTGAACTTCTTGAAAAAGGCATTCATCAAAAGATGGATGATATAAAAGCCTCCAATTCTACCTTATGGGGTATTAAAATAGATACCAAAACCTCCTCAGGTAAAGCTTATAGAGAGATTGAAAAAACAGTCCAAGAGTTAGGCATTGATCTGGTGATTATGGGAACTCATGGGAATGAGGGTTTAAATTTTGAAAAATACTTTCTAGGCACCAATGCCTATCGCACTATTCATGAGAGTACTTGCCCGGTACTTACCGTTCGTAAAAAGGGTAAAACGCTGTCTTGTGCTGACATTTTGTTGCCATTAGATGTGACGAAAGAGACCGCTCAAAAAATTGAATGGGCCATAGAATGGGCCAAAGTGTTCAAATCGAGAATCCATTTGGTAGCAGTAACTGAATTTTTGGACGAGTTTATTACGGACATAAACAGACTAACCACTTTGCTGAAAGAAACCGAAACCAGACTGTTGAAAGAGAACATAGATTTTACTTCTAAACTATTTAGAAATAGCACCCTTAGTAAAACTGTACTAACTCATGCAAAAAAAGTGAAGGCTGATTTCTTAATCATTATGTCAAAAAAAGACAAAAAGTGGGGCGAATTTATTGTGGAGCCAGCCGACAGAAAAATTATTGGCGAATGTCAGATTCCGGTGTTGAGTTTGCGGCCCCGTGAACCAAAATAATATTGTAACTAATTTAAAAAGGACCGATCAAATTTCAATCGGTCCTTTTTTTATGTTTAAAATTACGGTTACCTACTTCGGGTATATTAATTTCTCCAAGGCGATACCTCTAGACCCTTTTAACAGAATATGCCAATCATGGAACGATTGGCTTGCAAACCATTTTTGGGCATCTGAAATATTGTAAAACCACTCACAATCTATGGTTGATTTTACAAGAGCAAATTCACTACCAATCAATATCACCTTCTGAATGTTCAGACTTGTAAGCAGTGTTGCAATTTGCAAATGTTCTTGGTAGCTATACTCACCTAACTCCAGCATATCACCTAATATTACCATCTTTTTATCCGATTCAATTTGTTCGAAACTCTCAAGAGCTAGCTTCATGCTGCTTGGATTTGCATTATAGCAATCTACTATAAAGGTATTTCCAAGCCATGCTTTCACCTGGCTGCGGTTATTGGCTGGTTGATAACTTGAAATGGCTAATGCTATTTTTTCTGAAGGGACTTTAAAATATTGACCAATGCAAGCTGCGCATAAAATATTGTCTAAGTTATAGGCACCGGCTAAGTTGGTTTGAATGATCTTGAATTCACCGGCCAATTCAAGCTTAATTGACAGCAGAGGGTTGGCTTTTACTATTTCACCTGTGCAATTGTTCAGTTTGTGTTGACCATAAATTATCTGATTTAAATCTTTGGAAGCTTGCATCAAATCGGTATCAACTCCATTTACAAATACAGTTCCCTTCACCGTTCTTAGCCACTCATATAGTTCCGAATTGGCTTGTTTCACTCCTTCTAAACTACCGAAACCTGATAAATGGTCTTTGCCATTATTCGTTACCACTCCATAATTGGGTTCTGCTATTTCACAGAGTTGGTAGGTTTCTTTCAGGTGATTTGCACCCATTTCAATTACTCCCATTTCAGTGTCAGCCGGCATATTTAAAAGGGTGATGGGTAATCCAATATGATTGTTGAAATTGCCGGCTGTATAATGTGTTTTATAGGTAGTACTTAGCACTGCATATATTAATTCTTTGGTGGTGGTTTTGCCGTTGCTACCTGCAATCGCAATTATAGGAATTTTAAACTGCAAGCGATGATATCTGGCTAACTGTTGCAAGGTCTCCAATACACTTGGCACTAAAATACAACGATTGTCTACTGCATATTTTTCTTCATCTATAATAACATAATTAGCGCCCTTCGCAAGGGCCTCTGTAGCAAATTCGTTGGCATTGAACTTTTCACCTTTTAAAGCAAAGAACAAATCACCTTGGCGAACAGTACGTGTATCGGTATTTATTCTGACACTATTTTTATAGATGTTGTAGAGTTCTTCAATTTTCATTGGTTAAAGAAAAAGAATATTCTGCACTAATACTATTGCTGGATAACTAGGCAAAAAAAAAGCGCCCGTTTTTTCAACGAACGCTTTTTAGTTAGTTTCTTGCTTAAAAAATTATTTTTTCTTGCCCTTTTTGTTGCTCACATATGATTTTCCTGCCATGAAATCATTTCCTTCTGGAGAACCTAAACGCGCCATTGCACAACGGAATCCGATCGTGGCTGTAGCTTGATCTTCTTCCAAAAATCTACGTGAACCAGGAGCTAAGAAATAAGCTCTATCATTCCATGATCCACCTTTGTAAACTCTTGTATGATTGTTGATTAATGAAGTGGTTCCGTAGTTATAAACAACTTCTGACTCGGTATCACCGTCATTAAAATTGATAAGATCACCTTTTTTATAATTTCTACGAGTGATTGATTCTGAATCGGTCACATCGCGATAAATTATTCTTCCTAAAGAATCTTTTTCAACCGGATGATATTCCTCGTCTAATACTTTTGTGCGATAAACGTTTCCACGGAAAGAGTTGAAGTCGTTTTCTTCGTAAGAAGTCTGAGGGCGATACACGTCCATTACCCACTCACTAACGTTACCAGCCATGTTAAATAAGCCAAAATCGTTAGGCATAAATTGTTTAACGGGGGCGGTAATGTCGGCATTATCATTCAATCCTCCGGCAACACCCATGTTGTCACCAGCGCCTCGTTTAAAGTTGGCCAACATAGCACCATGCCACTCCTGACCATATGCTCCGCTTTCTCTCATACTGTAACCATTCCAAGAGTAGATTTTTTTGTGTAAATCATTTTCTTCACCTTTTGCCGGATTGTTTCCAATGTTTGAAAGGGCTGCATATTCCCATTCAGCTTCTGTTGGTAAACGATATTCAGGCAATAACAAACCATCTTCCATTCTTACTTTTCTTTCACCTGTACCAGAAGGGTTGTCATCAACCATATTTTTCTTTACAATACCTTCGTATTGACCATATAAATAGGCTTCTGTATTGAAGTTGTTTGCATCCACTTGTCCAACAGGATCGTGATCCA
Source organism: Chitinophagales bacterium (assembly GCA_036719905.1). Classification (GTDB taxonomy): domain Bacteria; phylum Bacteroidota; class Bacteroidia; order Chitinophagales; family CAIODY01; genus DAIMNW01. The sequence goes on along the minus strand of DAIMNW010000048.1, from coordinate 4,147 downwards.
AATAACCATCGCGTACCATGATATATTCGTTTACACGATCGGTGCGCCATCGGCAAAAATCGTTAGCCTGAAGCCAATTAATACCCACAACAGGATAATCCTGATAGGCAGGATGACGGAAATAATATTCAACTAAAGGTTCATTATAGGTTAATTTATCTCTCCATACAAGTGTGTCAGGAAGTGCTTTCCGTGGTACTTCAGGATATGATGCTCCGTATACTCGGGTCAACCATGCAAGATATTCGCGATATTGAATATTTGTAAGTTCCGTTTCGTCCATATAAAACGAAGAAACCGTTACTCTACGTGGTACGTTATTGAAGTCTAGTGTTACGTCTTGTTCAACAGCACCCATGGTAAAGGTTCCACCTTCGATGAGTACAAGCCCGGGTCCAGTTTCCTGACCTGGATAATCGTGCTGCTCAAATCCGCCCCATTTGGGGTCGTTGTAGTTCCAGCCGGTTGATGAAGAACTATTTGTTTTTTTTCCACATGAACTTAGGATTAAAGCGGCAACGGCTAAAAGCCCAATTATTCCGAAGTAGGGAACTCTGAATTGGTTCATTATCATTGTTTTTTGGTTAGTTGGCAAATGTAAAAAAAAATATTGATTTTATAGGGATAAAGTTATCAGTTAAAAATAGGGCAGTAGCGGTACAATTTTCCTCCGGGATTGGATACTATTTTTCTACGATATTTACTTGATTCTGAATACGTTTTACCAAAAGTGAGGGCTAAACTTAGCTCATGAGTACTTCGTTTTAGACCATTGGAGGTTGAAATATTGAAATCAAAGCTATATCCCATTTTAAATATCCCTTTTTGAACTCCAATCACAAATACCATGGCATCCATATTCTTAATCACATGTCTTAAACTGATGCCACCGAAAAACAAGTCGCTCCCAGCCAAAACTCCAAGGGTCGCTTGGGTAAAGTTCGATTGGTGGGCTATTAATACGTTTGGAGTCAGAAAAAGGTTGCCAGTTGAACCAAATTTGTTCTGTCTTAATTCGTATCCGCCGTGAAGCACAAATCGGAGTGGTATTTTACTACTCTTCATCCATCCCACATCAGGATTGTTCAGATACTGTAAGGATAGCCCACTTACCATTTTGGGAGTAAACAGAACCATGCCTGAGCCAAAACTGAACGTTGTTTTAGGGCTAGCAGAAGAAAGATTTTCAAACGTAGATAAAGGAGCCACTGTACCTCCCGAAATTGGATCAAGTTGCTGATAAACAACTATTTGTGACGTATTGATAGATGCCTGTACCAAGCCGCCTTGTAGCCCTGCCAGCAGCGACATTTTATGTGTGAGCATGGTATGGTAGCTATAAGTTCCTGTTATCTGCAAATTTTGCAGAATGCCGTGGTTACTATCATCTTTTATCACATGGATTCCTAGTCCTCCATGCAGATAAGGGGAATAAAAATCGTAGCCCATGGCATAAGTGGTATATGCCCTGTTCAAATTACTGTATTGATTACGGTAGTTCAAAACAATTCTTTGTCTATGTGAAATGCCTGCCAATGAAGGATTTAATTCTAAAGGCGCATTATAGAATTGAGAAAAAACTACGTCCTGTGCAGGTAAAATAGTCATGCAAAAGAAGTAGCAAATGAAGGTGAATGTAATTTGTAGTATGGTTGCCCGGCGTTGCAATTCAATTATTTTCTGTTTTGTGGAATGAAAAATGGCTTATCAATATACGCATTAACTCCACCGAAGTTGATTTTATTGCCAAAGGAAAGCAATTCACAAAATTAACTTTTTGTGGTTCAGACATGTTAATCAACAAGACTCAGAGGAATAATTTTTAAAACCAAGAAACGTTAAGTGTCCTTTATTGCTTACTGTAAAATGGTTTTTGAGAATATAATATCGAATGCTCCATTTTTATTCCATTATCTTTATGCCTTGAAATGAATTTTGTCTCTCCTCTATTTCTGTTTGCTTTTGCAGCCTTAGCCATACCCATAATCGTTCATTTCTTCAATTTCAGGCGCTACAAAACTATCTACTTCCCAAGTGTTTCTTTTCTTAAAGAAATAAAAGAAGAAACCACCTCACGAAGTAAGGTAAAGCACTTGTTGGTTCTGCTCAGTAGATTATTAGCACTTTCGTTTTTGATAATAGCATTTGCTCAGCCATTCATTAAACATGATCTTTCAAAAAATAAAACCAGCGGTAGAAGCATCAGCATTTATATTGATAATTCATTTAGCATGGCTGGCAGCAGAAATGGCGTTCCGCTACTTGAAGTGGCTCGTCAAAAGGCGCTCGAATTGGTAAACGCTTATCGTGCTGATGATTTTTTTCAAATTATTACAGCCGACATGGAAGGCAAACAGCAGCATTTGCTTACTCAAGATGAGGCTCGAAAAGAAATTGAAGAAATAAAAATTTCGACCAATACTGCCTCTGTTGGTGAGATATTGGCAAAGCAAAAAAATGCCCTTAGCCAAAAAAGTGCTTCTAGAATGGCTTATTTGATAAGCGATTTTCAATCGAATACACTGACTAAAAAATTGTTGCCAGATAGTACCATGCAAACTTTCGCACTGGAAGTAAATGCTGATAACGTTGAGAATTAAGCATCGACTCCTGCTGGTTTGATACCCCATCTCAAACGGTGAATCAAAAAATGAAATTGCTGGTACGAATTGTCAATTATGGTTCAGAAGATGCCATAGGAAGAAGGCTTACCTTAAAAATTAATAATCAGTTAAAGTTTATTGGTGATGTAAATATTAAAGCTGGCGAAACAATTATTGACAGCCTGACTTTTGTTGTAAATGCTACCGGATGGAATAAGGGTGAACTTAATATAAACGATCACCCGGTCACCTTCGATGATACTTATTTTTTCTGTTTTCATGTATTACAGCAAATAAATGTGAGCGTAATTAATCATGGGGAATCGAGCCCTTACTTAGATGCATTGTTTAAAAATGATACTCACTTCCGCCTCTTAAATATTTCTGACAAACAGATTGACTATAGCGGTTTTAAAAACGAGCAAGCCATAGTATTGAATGGATTAAAAGAAATTTCGACCGGTTTGGTTGCCGAACTAGAAAAATATTGCTCAGCCGGGGGGGCTGTTATTGTTTTTCCTGCCGTTGATATTGATATAAACTCTTACTCAGTTTTTTTAAACCAATTAAAAGCCAAGTCGTTTAAGAATCTGAACTCACAGGCTCAGCCAGTAGCTTTCATCAATACCCAGCAAGCAATATTTAAAGACATTTTTATAGGGCATAATGAAAATATGGATTTGCCCACGGCCTATAAATATTATGAACTCAGCGGCTCTAATCAACCAGAAGAGAAAATACTTGTGCTAAAAAATGGAAGTACGCTCACTGGCAGATATTCCTGTGGCCAGGGCAATTTGTTCCTAAATAGTGTGGGTTTAACTAAAGAAATGAGCGACTTACCATTGAAAGCGATTTTTGTGCCTATGATGGTCAAAATGGTTTTCAGCAGTATAAAACTGAATGATTTAGCCTACACGATGGGTGAAAATAGGGCCATCGCTTTACCAGAATTGGCTGCTAATTCAGAATCGGCCTTGCGATTAAAAAATTCTTCACAGGAATTTATTCCAGGGCAAACCAATATTGAAAACACCTTGTACATCAATACCGGTAATCAAGTAAAGGTAGCCGGCATCTTTGAACTGGAATTGCCGACAAGTGCTGAGAAACCGTCCCTGGCTTTTAATTATAATAGAACAGAATCGGCTTTAAAATTTTATGATGAAACTGCTTTAAAAGAAAAACTTCAACAAGGAGGTATCGAATTAATAAATGTTAATAATAAAAATATGGCTGCAGTGGCCGGCGAAATTAATGAAGGGGTGGTTTTGTGGAAATGGTGTGTTATTTTAGCGCTGTTATTTCTGTTAGTGGAAGTAGCGTTATTACGATTTTGGAAAAAATAAAATAGCTATCGCCAATCTACTGCATCGACAAAACCTTCATCTCAATTAAGCAAAACAACTAATTCTCTCCCCAAAGGTAGAAACGCGACAATGAAACTACTCTTAAAAGAATGCACTATTGTACACCCATTAAGCTCACACAATGAGCAAGTGAGAGATATTTTAATTGAGAATGGAATCATAAAAAAAATTGAA
>DAIMNW010000210.1:0-3755 GCA_036719905.1 Chitinophagales bacterium | reverse complement strand
GTACATATTTAATATTGTATTTTTTTGCAACTTGATGGAGCAGGGCACTAATGGCTTGATCAGTGAGAGCTTCAATATCAACCACCGAGGCATAAAAATACGCACGTTGAAGGTCACGAAATTCATGCCAGTTAATTACGTGAGTATATAAATCGAGTTCCAGTATATCAAGTGTGTTTTGAATATTTACAACTGACAACTCGGAATTCCACCCATTATCTAAGTGAACAGCTATTGGACGCAAACCTAATTGTTTGGTTAAGAGGGCTACATAGGTACTATCTGTGCCTCCGCTCAATCCAATAATACAGTCGTAAGGTTTGCCTTGTCCACTCTTTTTTATTTTCGCTACCAGTTCGTCTATGGCTTTAGGTTGGGTTTTATAAATCAGTCTTTTTGCAATACGATTATCGTAATCTAAACAGAAGGAACAAACCCCTTCGGTGTTAAAGGTGATAGAGGGGTCATCGTTAGAATTAAACAGACAACGTGTACACTCTTGAGTAACAATCATATGGCTATATGGTTATGAATGAGTGATAGTTTTTCCTGGTTTGGGTAGTTGATGAGTACGGCATGCAATTTTCCATAAAACATAAACATGCTGCCAGCAGCTGCTGCATCTATTCCCATATCAAATATTGTTTTAATGTGCATGACACTGCTAGCGCCACCACAAAAAATAACCGGCACTGTTGCTTTTTGGGTAACCAAACTTGCCAGGTTTAAATCGTATCCGAGGTAGGTGCCATCGCGGTCGATATGATTTATCATAATTTCTCCAACACCAGCATCTTCTGCTTCCTCGATGGCTTGCTGAACCGACTTCTTCGTTTTTTCGGTGGCCGATTTGTAGGTAACCACATACTCATTTTTCCCTGCATGAATTACATCCAAACAGGCAACTACGGATGAACTTCCTGCAAAATTGACTGCTTGTTTAATAAAATCTGTTTTGGGCAGAGAAGTATTTATTCCAATCTTTTCTACGCCTAACGAAATTATTTTTTGGAACTGGGTGATATGGCTAATGCCTCCACAATAACATACTGGCATAAATGCTTCCGATACTATATCTTTAATCAAACCATAGTTGGGTTCCTTACCATTAGCACTTACCCGAATATCAGCTATGATAATTTCGTCAACCTCCTTTTCATTAAATATTTTGACTGCATTTATTGGGTCGCCTACATACCGTGGATGCTGAAATTGAACCGTTTTTACTAATTCATCATTGATCAGTGTTAACACCGGAATTATTCGCTTATATTTCATTACACTATAAAATCTTTAAGTACTTTTTTAAATAACTCCTGACCGAAACGATGGCTTTTTTCAGGATGAAACTGAAACCCCCAAAGTAGATTGTCATGATAAGCCGAACAAAATTCTATACCGTAGTGGGTGCTAAAATAGATTTTGCTGCTATCGGCCGGCTCGAAATAGTAAGAATGTACGAAGTAAAACCTTCCGGCTGGTTTTCTATTTTGCCATACTTCGTTCCAACCCATGTGCGGTATTTTTAGGGCATTGCCATCGTTATCAACGGCTGGAAATTTTTTCACTTGTGCATCAACTATGGCTAATCCTGGCTGGTTGCCTTCCTGACTGTTTTTAGCTAGCAACTGCATTCCTAAACAGATACCAATTAGTATTCCTCTCTGCTCCTGATGATAAGTCTGTATTGCTTTCACCCAGTTCTGCTCTTTCAATCGATTCATGCCTTCGTCGAAATGGCCAATGCCAGGAAGAATAATAGCATCGAAACGGTCCAATTCGGCCGGATTATCAATAACTACCGGTTGGGTTCTAATCTTTTTTAGAATATTTTTAATGGATTCAACATTACCCATCCCGGTATTTATAATGCCTATATATTTATTGTTCATGGTAATATTTTGATAACGGGATAGCTTCCTGTTCCCAATCAAGCTTTTGGTAATCTGCCTTGAGTTCTTTCTTTTTTATTTCAATTTCGTCTTGGGTTAATCGACTAAAAAAAGAGGCTAACTTTTCTTGCTCAAGGTTAACTACAAAGCCTGCTTTATTTTCCTTTACGTGATCGGCCATTTCAGGAAAATCGCTACACACCACCGGTAAATTTGCCGTGTAATATTCAAATAATTTGTTGGGTAAACAATAATAATAACTTAAACAGGTATTTTCAATTAGGGAAATACCAAGATCAAAATAACTGCAGTATGACTCAAGCTGATTGGCAGGAATGGCGTCGGTTACCAAAACGTGGGCGCTCGATTTAGTCAGTTCGATAATTTCATTTTTTAAAGGTCCAAAACCGGTAATCACTAATAAATACTTTGATTCTAAATTTTCCAGCGCTTCAAGGAGTTGCCTGAGCCCCCTACCATTCTGAATAGAACCCAGGTAAAGCAGTTTTATACGATTATCTGCTTGCAAAGTGGCTATTGTTGTATTCTGTTTGTCAATCTCGATGGAGGAAGCCGGTAACGGAATATTTCTTATCACCTCTACTGGTAAGTTATAGCGTTTACTATACCATTCAGCAATTCGCTTGCCCACCACAATTACTTTATCGGCCTTAGCTATAAAATTTCGCTCAATCCACTTGGCCATAGCTTGCTTCATTCCACTTAGTCCATTCGATTCGGTTTCCAGTTCGTGAGCATCATACACTAGCCGACACTTCACATTATTATTTAGGTAATACTTTTTAAGAAAAAAAGAAACGGGTAAATCGAACACACTATTCGATTGAATAAGCACTTGATTCCAGGCTGCAGCAGGAAAGCGCCTAATGATGTTGCGATAAAGGCGAATGCTCCAGGTTAAATAGAGTATAGGAGTGGTGATGAATGGAATGCGGAGTATGGTGGCAGGAGTTAGAATGATTAATGAATTGGCCGATTCAAATTCTCGAACTAATCCACCCGGTTTAAACCCGGCTAAGCAAACTTTAGCATGTGGAAATACCTTTTTGTATACCGCTACCATTTTCTGAATACGAACCTCAAATTCCATTTGAGAAGGATAAACATGTATCAGCAAATTGCTTTTGATAGGCGATTGTTCCATTCGAATTGCAAATGTAAAAAAATAGATAGTTAAATTCTTACGAACAGTAGTTAATTGGCTCATTGTCAAAGGACAAGAAAGTCTATTAGCACTTTTAAAATTGATGCCGTTTTGAAACTCTTGGTTTATTACCTTTACCGCCCTCAATAACTTTATAACTACCTCTATCACATATGCCTGTCACCCTAGACGGAAAATTGGTATCGAATACCATTAAAGAAGAGTTGAAACTGGAGGTTGCAGCATGTGTAGCTAGCGGAAAAAGGCCGCCCCATCTAGTTGCCATTATAGTAGGCAACGATACAGCAAGTCAAACCTACGTAGCCAGCAAGGAGAAAAATTCGGCCTCCGTAGGTATTCGATCTACCATAAAACATTTGGCGTCAGAAACAACTACCGCCCAACTTCTCGAATTGGTTCAGGAGTTAAATGCAGATAACGAGGTAGATGGCTATATCATTCAGCTTCCTTTGCCTGCGCACATGGATGCAACAGCCATCCTCTATGCAATAAATCCTGATAAAGATGTAGATGGTTTTCGTCCTTCCAATTTGGGAAAAATGGTACTCGGCGATGAAGCCTTTTTACCGGCTACACCAATGGGCATTATGGAAATGCTGAAGCGCTATCAAATAGCAACCAAAGGCAAACATGATGTGGTTTTGGGCCGAAGCAATATTGTAGGTACACCTATAAGT
>DAIMNW010000209.1:0-3768 GCA_036719905.1 Chitinophagales bacterium | reverse complement strand
TCATTACCCTATGGAGCTCACTTTTAAAAGAATTTTTAAGCAGGATAGCATTCTCTCTTACTCTTGTTAAACTAATATAAATTTCACTTTCACCTGATTTACCTCTTTCAGAATAATCGAAAGTAATAATATCGGTAAAATAATCGTGGTGAAGAAATTGTTCGTTGATGGATAATAAATACTCATCAGTACAAAAAATGTAGGTGACATCACCCAAAACTTTTTTTTCTATTTTGCAAACGGCTGCAATCCATTGGCGAAGCTTATTTTTTTCTGCCAGGGTGTATTTTACTTCATGGTTGTAAAACTGAATTTTCATATTAAGGTATCTGGATTATTTTCTTGTTTCAGATGATGGGCTGTAGCTTCAAGTTTTTGATAAAAATCGGCTCCATATTTTCTGATTAAGGCTTCTTTTACCATTTCAAAGATATAAACGCCTTTCTGTAAACCATTTTTACAAGCACTTTTACATATATCCCATTCATGGTAATTTAACACTTCATGATACTTCTGCCGTTCAACTCTAATTGGATATAGATGGCAGCTAATAGGTTTTTTCCAATCAAAAGCACCAGCATAATAGGCTTTTTCGATGCCGCATTTAGCCACTCCATTTTCAAAAATAGTGTAAGCACAAGGGCCGCCATTCTCAATCATGGGTGTGCTGTAATCACCATCGGTGTCTATTACCCAATGTCCTTGCTCCTGAATAGCTTTGCCTCCTTCTGCACTTAAAAATGGTTGAACTTTTTCATAAATGGATTCCAGAATAAGCAACTCTTCTTCATCGAGTGGAGCTCCCATTTCGCCGGCAACACAACATTCTCCCTGACATAAGTCCACATCACACAAGAAATGTTTTTCTACCACATTGTCACTTATCAGTTTGTCATCAATTTGTATCATGCAGAAGTAGTAGTAAATTTAGTTAGGCAAACCATCCAGCCATCATCATTCCTAGCAGTCCTATCATGTAGCCGGCGTATACTTCACGGGGCTCATGCGATTGTAAATACATTCGGGCAGCGCCAACCAATCCTGCAATAAAAATGGCAATGAAAACAAGCGGTAAGGTATTGAACAAGGATTGCAGAGCATTGGAAAGTACTACTGCCAAGAGGCAACCCATCCCCACTGTATGGATGCTGGTTTTAGAAAAAATATTGGAAATAAAAGCCAGTGTGATAGAGATGGCAGCCCCTAACATTACCCAATTGATAAAAGATGGCAGCGGCAATTTATGGATGGCCAAAAACCCCCAGAAATAAAATACCATGGCAGCTATATAGGGTAAGAATCTCTCCTTTTGAGATTTCAATTCTAATGATTCTACAAATTTCAATTGCTTCATTAATAAGACCACGATAACTGGAAAAACAAACGTATTGATGGCGACCGCCACGAGTATTTTGCCAACAGAACCACCACTCATATTGTTAAAATAATAGGGATTGGTAAAAATGAAAATTCCAACCGTATAGGTAGGTAGCAGGAGGGGATGAAATAGGTAAGAAAGAAATTGAAAAAATATTTTCACGGCAATCGGTGTTTGTAATGGGAGATTAACCCCAAAGTAAATAAATAATTAGCATCCGATTGGCCTTTCTGATATTTCTATAGGTTTAGCTGTCCAGCAATTAGCTAATTTGTAGTAAATAACGAGTAAAAGGCTTCAACTAGCTCTCTTTTCGGTCTTTTAGGGCCTTATTTTTAAGCAACGTAAAATATTTTTGGTTTGTCTGTTTATAACAAGTATTTTAGTAGCCCCGTAGAAGAGAAATAAGTCGTAATTATCTAATGGGTTTTACCCATTTTTTATTCTAAAATCATCAAACCAGAATGAAAAAAGTAATTGTAGTAGTTTTGATAATGGTGTTTAGCTTGGGTACCAAAGCCCAGGATATACACTTTTCGCAGTTTTATGCTTCTCCGCTTAACTTAAATCCGGCAATGACAGGGTTTACACCCAGTCAATTCAGAATTGCAGCCAATTATAGAAATCAATGGGCGCAGGTTTCGGTACCCTTTGTGACGTCAAGTGCCTCATTCGATATCAACTTTTTACGCAAAAAGAACAAATTGAACTATTTCGGTGCCGGATTGCTGTTTGTAAACGACAAATCGGGTTCCGGACAACTAAGTAATCAGAGTGTTTTTGCTTCGTTTGCTTACCACCAACGGCTACAAAAAAACCGAAATAATTTTCTGTCAGTGGGCCTGCAGGCTGGTGTAGTGCAGAAAAGTTTAAATATCAACAAGCTTGTATTTGGAGCACAATTCGATTTGCTTACCAAAAGTTTTAGTAATCCAAGTATTGAGCACTTTAATGCCTCAGGAGCCATTGTATATCCTGCCCTGTATGCCGGAATTTTATACTCTTCTATAGTAAGCAAGTTTGCCAGCTATTATGCAGGGGTAACTATGTTCAATGCTAACGTTCCTAAGGAATCTTTTTTATTGGTTCAAACTAACAACGATGGAACTGTAAACAGATTAAACAGACGTATAAACGGACATGTAGGAGCCAAATTAGGACTAACAGAATCTGTTTACTTAAACCCAACACTTTTATATCAAATGCAGTCTAAAGATGGTGAATTAGTGATTGGAACAGCGCTCACTTTTCAATTGAGCGACCTGAAAATGTATCCGCCAACCTCCCTTTTTATCGGTTCATATTATCGTTTGGGGGATGCCGCCATTGCCATGGCTGGTTTTGAAACCAAAGGATTGCGCTTGGGATTGAGTTATGATATCAATCTTTCCGATTTAAAAGTAGCCAGTGCAAAACAAGGTGGGTTTGAATTATCTTTGATTTATGAAGCTGCCCCAAAAGCATCGCCAAGAAAGATTATTTATTGCCCTCGTTTCTAATCATCTCCCTTTCATAGGCAAGCGCCTCTGTTTCTTGACAACTTTATTCAATAGAAAATATTTTTGTAAGACAGCATCAATTTTTTTGATGCTGTTTTTTTTATACCAGCATACTAGCTCAGCACAAACGGTCAGAATTTTATTTCTAGTAGATGCTTCGGGAAGTATGATGGATAAAATGGAGGGAAAAACGCGTTGGGATGTGGCAAGAAATTTATTGGTAACCATGTCAGATAGTATTGAAAAAGCCAATAGTAATGTAGAATTTGGAGTACGGATTTTTGGTCATCAATCACCAAAATCTAAACATAACTGTCAGGATAGTAAATTGGAAATACCCTTTGCCAAAAAAAATGCTGCTAATATTTTTAGAAAAATGAAGGCGGTACATCCTCAAGGGTACACACCAATTGCCTACTCTATTTATCAGGCCGCTAATGATTTTCCGATAGATGCCAAGTCGCTCAATGCCATAATAATGATAACCGATGGAATTGAAACCTGCGATGGCGATCCCTGTGCGGCAGCTACTTTATTAGAGAAAAAAAGAATTTCGCTAAAGCCATTTATAATCGGAATGGGTATTGCCGATTCATTAATCAAAAACTTTAATTGCATAGGCACTTATTTCGATGCTAAAGATCCTCGTGGATTTAAAAGCGCACTTAATACAGTTGTATCACAGGTTTTGGGCCGTACCACTGTGCAAGTAAATCTACTCAATAAGCAAGGTGTAGCAACAGAAACTAACCTGGAAATCACTTTTACCGATGCTTACAATGGCGACTTACGAACAGCCATGGTACACAGCATGAAAGAAAATGGTACAGCTGATACTCTTCGGATGGATCCCATTGGAAAATATAATTTAACAGTACACAGCTATCCACC
>DAIMNW010000208.1:0-3773 GCA_036719905.1 Chitinophagales bacterium | reverse complement strand
ACTATATACAATGGCAAAAATTATAAACTATAACACTGATGCTCGTGAAGCATTAAAACGTGGTGTTGATCAATTGGCTAACGCCGTAAAAGTTACCCTCGGACCTAAAGGCCGCAATGTGGTAATTGAGAAAAAATTTGGAGCTCCACAAATCACCAAAGATGGTGTTACCGTGGCTAAAGAAATTGAACTGGAGAACAACCTGGAAAACATGGGTGCTCAAATGGTGAAAGAAGTGGCTTCTAAAACCAATGATGCTGCCGGTGATGGAACTACTACCGCTACGGTATTGGCTCAGGCCATTATTACTGGTGGTTTGAAAAACGTAGCTGCCGGTGCCAATCCAATGGATTTGAAACGTGGAATGGACCTTGCCGTTAAGACCGTGGTTGAAGAATTGAAGAAAATGAGCAAGAAAGTAGGCGATGATTCTAAAATGATTGAGTCAGTGGGTACTATTTCGGCCAACAACGATCCTACTATTGGTAAATTGATTGCCGAGGCTATGGCTAAGGTGAAAAAAGAAGGTGTTATCACTGTAGAAGAAGCTAAAGGCACCGAAACTACTGTTGAAGTGGTTGAGGGTATGCAGTTTGACCGTGGTTATCTTTCTCCATACTTTGTAACCAATACCGAGAATATGGAAGCTGAATTGGAGAATCCATATATTTTGATTTACGACAAGAAAATTTCAACCATGAAAGACTTGTTGCCAATTTTGGAAAAATCAGTTCAGTCTGGTCGTCCATTATTAATCATTAGCGAAGAAGTGGATGGCGAAGCATTGGCTACTTTGGTGGTTAATAAGATTCGTGGCACTATAAAAATTTGTGCTGTAAAAGCTCCGGGTTTTGGCGATCGTCGTAAAGAAATGCTAGAAGATTTAGCGGTATTGACTGGTGGAACTGTTATTAGTGAAGAAAGAGGATTCAAATTGGAAAATGCTGACCTAACTTACTTAGGTAAAGCTGAGAAAATAATTGTTGACAAAGACAATACCACTATTGTGAATGGAGCCGGTAAAAAAGCCGATATCACAGCTCGGGTAAACCAAATCAAAGCGCAGATTGAGAATACTACATCGGACTACGATAAAGAAAAATTGCAAGAGCGCTTAGCTAAATTGAGTGGTGGTGTGGCTGTACTTTATGTAGGTGCTGCTACCGAAGTGGAAATGAAAGAAAAGAAAGACCGTGTTGACGATGCCTTGCATGCTACCCGTGCTGCTGTTGAGGAAGGAATTGTTCCGGGCGGTGGTGTTGCTTATATACGTGCTCAGGTGGCTTTAGACACTTTAAAAGGTGCCAATGAAGATGAGCAAACAGGTATTGAAATTATTCGTCGTGCCATTGAAGAACCTTTACGTACTATTGTTGCCAATGCTGGTATAGAAGGTAGCGTAGTGGTAATGAAAGTACGCGAAGGCAAAAAAGACTTTGGTTTCAATGCCCGTAGCGAAAAGTATGAAAACTTATTCGACGCTGGTGTAATTGACCCTACCAAGGTTAGCCGTATTGCTTTGGAAAATGCTTCTTCGATTGCAGGAATGCTTTTGACTACAGAATGCACCATTGCTGATAAACCGGAGCCTAAGCAAGCTGCTATGCCTCCAATGCCAGGCGGTGGAATGGGAATGGATTATTAATCAATAAGTTAATTAGCTGATCTGCTAATTTGCTAATGAAATGCAGAAACGCTCAATCGGAAACGGTTGGGCGTTTTTTTTATTACACAAAATCTTTAATGCTTGATGAGTTTAGACACAAATTGGCTGGAATTTGTGTGTGCCTCTAAAAAATAAAATCCACTTGGCAGGTTTCTATCGAGCCGTATTTGATGAAAGGGCTTTTCAGCTTTAAAATCAATCTGCTGCCCCATAATGTTCTTTATAGAAAGTGTAGTAATAGCAGAACCATCAGGGGTTGAAATAATTAGGTTATCTATAAATGGGTTAGGGTAAACAAAAAGCTGGGCTTTAGTAGCAGTGCTTGCCGACTCATTATTACATGCATTCATGGTAGCTATGGCTATTGGGGCAAATTGTTTAGCTACTGAATCACAACGCACACCTACATAATCCAAATTGTGCCCCTGCCCTGCTTGTGATGTATTAATGCAATCAACCAATGGATTGCCCACATAATTATTAATAAACTCAAACTTGTACTTGTGAAAGCCAATGGCCTGAAAATAGTTATTGATTGAACACGAACCGTAGGCCAAGGGAACATTTGAAAAACCAACACAGTCATTAATCCCCAGATTTATGTACGGTATGCATTGGTTCATGGGCATAATTGGGCTGGCTGTGCCACAACTAACCACAAAATCGTTGCCTTGATGGAACATATAAACAAATGGGGTATCGGGGCCGTTTATCCAATTTTTGGCCAGTCCTTCAGAAAAAATGGCGCCATAGAATGCCGCTACTCCTTTTACGGTAGTACTATAACCATTCAGATTGGTACGACCATTTACACTACCCAAATCGGGGCGTTCGTAATGTGGCTGCTGACCGGCAGGCAGGTGGTTAAATAAATTTTGGCAAAAACTCAACGTTGAATTTGGAGCCGGAGCATTGGCAATGGCGCCACACTCATTCAATCTTTCTGATTCTTTATCTAAAAAAGTGACGCCAAGCGCCGTGAAAGCCCCGGCACTTTCGCCACACACAAATAGCGCATCGGCACAAGTAGAGTCAATTGCATATCGGCTTTTCATAAACCGGATAGCCGATTTTGCATCCTGAATGGCACGAAAGCTTGCTCTAAGCACCTCGGCTGTATCTGACACATAAGCGCAACGAGCATCGCCTGCTATCAGAGGGCAGTTAATGCCAGGGGTAATATTTGGATTGGTATGCATGCCCATACGATATTGAATATTGGCCACCACATATCCTCGTTTTACAAATTCTTGACTCACTTGCGATGGGTAATAATCATTGGGAGTGCCGCCTAACCATGAGCCGCCATGTATGTATACAAATATTGGCCTACGGGTGTTATTATCGCCTATTGGCTTATAAATATCCATTTTGAGCACCTCAGCATAACCCAGGTAATTGGTATCGGTAGCATAAGTTACATTGCTATCCACCCAAAACTGGTATTGCTTGGTGATAAATTGCTGGCCATATGCCGATTGCCATAAAAAGGCACAGAGTGTTAGGAGTTTTTTCATTTGTCAATATTAATGAATATTGAAACGCCCAACACTTTTACTCCTTAATGAAATTAATAGCTGATTGTGAAAATAAAATTCGAGTGGACAATTTAATATGTTGCTATACTATGCAACCATCCCCTTTATCTTCTGCAACGCCTTCTCAATCCCCTCCAAATTACTACCACCGGCAGTTGCATAAAAATCTTGTCCGCCGCCGCCGCCTTTTATTTCGGCTGATATTTGTTTGATAAAATCTTTAGCATTCCAACCTTTTTCTTTGGCTAAATTTTCTGATATCATGACAGTGATGTGGGCTTTACCACCCACCTCGGCTCCCAGCGCTAAAAACAGATTTTCAGTCTCGTTGCGTAGGTCGAAAGCAATTTTTTTGATAGCGTCTGCATTCGGCAAATCTATTTTCTCGATGATTGAATTGGCTCCATTCCGCAATACCGATTTTTGTTTCAGTCTGTTTTTCAGTGCATCACCCTTTTCCATAATGGCTTTTTCCACTTCTTTTTTAAGTGAAGCATTTTCGTCATGCAGGTTTTGAACCGCTGAAGATAAATTTTTGGGATTTTTAAGTAAGCTACACGCCACATCCA
>DAIMNW010000047.1:0-13495 GCA_036719905.1 Chitinophagales bacterium | reverse complement strand
ACGAAACGCACTATCAGCAACTGATGGATTTCTCATTTTTATGGAGCGATTGGTGGAAAAAACATTTAGAGGCTACAGAAAAATTTGAATGCACAGAAGTAGTTATTAATAACCCATTATTACAAAAAAAGTGGGCAATTCAAAATGGAATCGAATATAATAGCGATTGGATGATTTCTATATTAATCGAACAAGTAAGGAAAATTCAACCTGATATTTTTTTTACTCACGAGTTAAGGCATATTGATTCATCTGTAATTGATAAGATTAAGGAAGCGGCACCTAGCATCAAATATGTTATTGGGTACGATGGTATTGCCCAATGTGATACCGAATATTTTAAGCGCTATGATTTGGTGCTTAGTTGTGGTCAGTTTGTAACTGATTACTATAAAAAACACGGTGTTAATTCACTATTTCTTCCGCATGCTTTTGAAGATAGTTTGTTGCAAAAACTGAACTTCAATAAAAAGTACAATTCTGTTTTTACTGGTTCAATGGTACTATTTAAAGGCGGACATTTTAGCAGAATGAGGCTTATCGCCGAAGTAATAAAAAAGTGTGATACAGAAATTTGGGTGTCAGAGCTCTATCAAAATTATCGAAGTATTGGCCGAGCAATTATCAATCTTTCACCACTAGACTACTGGAAGTTAATGCGAATAGCATTACGAAACAATGGGCCTGCTTTTGGGCTTGAGATGTACCAAATATTGGCAAATTCTAAAATTACGCTCAATACACACATTGACAAATTTTCTCAAACAGCTGCAAATATCAGATTGTTTGAAGCTACCGGCGTCGGTTCTATGTTATTGACAGACTATAAGCCGAATATTGAAGAGTATTTTGAAATAGACAAAGAGATTGTTGTTTATAATAGTACTGAAGAATGCATCGATAAGATAAAATATTATTCAAAGCATGATTCAAGCAGAGAAAAAATAGCGATTGCAGGCCAGCATAGAACACTTCAGAATTTTACCTACAAGCAAAGTATTGGTAAATTGACGAATCACCTGATAAAAACTTTTGGGTAACTACTAACCAGAAATAGCTATACAAACGGATGCTCTTTAATTCGATTTCGTTTCTTGTCTTTTTTATTGTAATCACCACCGCTTATTATTTATTAGCTCATCGATATAGGTGGATGTTGCTTTTGGCTGCCAGTTGCTACTTCTATATGTTTTTTATTCCGGTTTATATATTAATCTTAGCCGGTACTATAGTAATAGATTATTTTGCCGGCTT
Organism: Chitinophagales bacterium; assembly: GCA_036719905.1. Taxonomy (GTDB): domain Bacteria; phylum Bacteroidota; class Bacteroidia; order Chitinophagales; family CAIODY01; genus DAIMNW01. Next base: position 12,241 of record DAIMNW010000047.1, on the reverse strand, counting down.
ATTAATTGAAAAATCAAATGGCAACACGAGGAAATGGTTTTTGGTTTGCTCACTTATTGCTAATGTGGGTGTATTAGCTGTATTTAAATATTATAATTTTCTAAATGAGAACTTAAATGTTTTCTTGCATTCCGTTCACTATTCCACCCCCCTTCCATATTTATCAATTCTTTTGCCTATCGGGTTGTCTTTTCACACATTTCAGGCTATGAGTTATACGATTGAAGTATACAAGGGAAAGCAAAAGGCGGAAAAACATTTCGGGATTTATGCGCTTTATGTGATGTTTTATCCTCAATTGGTTGCAGGACCAATTGAAAGACCACAGAACATTTTGCCTCAGCTTCACAAACCAGTCAAATACCAAGAGTCCAACTTGATTGCAGGTTTGCAGATGATGATTTGGGGGTTTTTTAAAAAAGTGGTTATTGCTGACAGACTTTCTGTATATGTTGATAGTGTTTATAAAACCCCGGATAGTTTTGGTGCATTAACTTGTTTGGTTGCAACTATTTTTTTTGCAATTCAAATTTATTGCGACTTCTCGGGCTATTCTGACATTGCGCTTGGCACCGCCAAAGCCTTAGGGATATCATTAATGCAAAATTTTAACCGGCCCTATATTGCAAAAACGGTTACCGAGTTTTGGCAACGATGGCATATTTCACTTTCAACATGGTTCAAAGATTATGTATACATACCTCTAGGTGGCAGCAGAATAAAAAAAATGATGGCGTTGCGCAACATCTTTATTGTATTTATATTGAGTGGTATCTGGCACGGCGCCAATTGGACATTTGTTATATGGGGTTTTATTCATGGGGCTATCGTATCGCTTGAAAGACTTTTGAACGTGACTAAATGGAAGGTTCCAACAAAACTTATCGGCGTTTTCCAAAGAATGTTGACACTTGGTTTGGTAACATTTGCCTGGATATTTTTTCGAGCTAAATCTCTAACAGATGCTCAAACTATTGTAGCTTCTATTTTTTTAAAGCTTAAGATTAATAAGGCTTCGCTTATTGAGTGCATATCACAGTTTACAGCAGATAGTAGTTCAGTCAGTCATTTCCTTTTAGCAACTACCCTTATTCTGGCTTTATTCTATATTGACTTTACGACTAATATTGTAAATGGTCCCATTTTCTGTGAAAACCCACTAAAGCAAAAAGTATTTTATGGTTGTTTGATTTTTGTTGTTTTGTTCTTATCTTATTTCAAAAGTAGCTCATTCATTTACTTCCAATTTTGATAAACGACAATGAAGGCATACCTATTAATACTGTTACTTTCTCTACTTGGGATTCTGTTATTCAAATTTTATCTGTCATCATATTTTGCTCCTACTACAATGGGTTTACAGGGGGCTTATACCGAAAAGCGGATCGATTATTTATTCATTGGTAGTTCGCTATCAAGACAAGATTTGAATCCCAAAATTTTGGAAGATAGCCTAGGTCTAGTATTCATTATCTCCTATAATGGGAATAACCCTTATTATATGGAGGCAGAACTTGCAGGAATTTTTGATAGAAATATCAAGGTTAAGCATTTGATAATTGAGGCTTAGCCCTACAAAGCTTTTTTTTCACCAAGTGTTTCTGACACTAGGTTGTTTAGGGATGCAGATGTGGCTACTAAGTTTACTATTCTGAAAAAAGCTCGACCCTTTTTTACATTCTACGATTATTATAACTTGATCATGCTAAGTGAAAATGAAAGTATTATTACATATCCGTTGTTAAGGAATTTCTATAACTCACTTTCTTATAAAGGCGGTTATAATAATACAATTAAGCAAGGAGTTACGCAAGCGCAGTTTGATGCCTTTGCGAAACCATACTCGGATTCAATAAGCACTCATGAGTTAAATCCTTATCAGGTTGCTGCACTGAGGAATATTTTAACCATGGCTAAAGAAAAAAATATGGATATAAAATTTGTAGAGTTTCCAGCGCCTTTAAAGGTTGTAGAATCTAAGCTTTATAATCAGGCACACAACAGTTTAAAAAAAATGATTATTAATGATTTTCGGGTGCCCTTTATTTCGAATGTCAACTATGGATTTAATGTTACACGTCCCGAACTGTTTTGTGATGCTTTTCATCTTTCAACCCAGGGGAGGGATTTGTATACTAAACGAATCATCCGAAATATAAAATAGGGGTCAGAGGCGATACCACTATGAATTAATGAATTTTGAGACTTTCAAGTTATCTTCGCTTCTAAATCAGACGACATGACATCCGATCAATTACGAACCGTACAGGAGCGTACCGCTGCTATAAGGCGGTTTCTTTGACATTGATAGCCGAATTGAGAAGCATCAACAGGAAGAAGCCTTGACTCAGGCTCCCGATTTTTGGAATGATCCAACCCGGGCAGAAAGCATTATGAAGTCAATTAAAACAGAATTGTTTTGGATTAATGCATTTAAAAACACACAAGCCACGGTAGATGATACCGCTGTACTATATGAGTTTATGCAGGCTGGTGAAGCCAACGAGGATGATGTAGAACAAGCTTATCAAACGGCATTAACTGCTCTTGAAGAGCTTGAATTCCGAGCTACTCTAAATCAACCAGAAGATGCTTTAAGTGCTGTGATGACAATAAATGCCGGTGCCGGCGGCACAGAAAGTTGTGACTGGGCTGGTATGCTTATGCGTATGTACATTCGTTATGGCGAACGTCAAGGATACAAGGTGACTGAAGTGGATATGCAACAAGGCGATGTGGCTGGTGTAAAATCGGTTACACTTGAATTTGAAGGTGAATTTGCATATGGGTTTTTAAAGGCAGAAAGTGGTGTACACCGATTGGTTCGCATTTCACCTTTCGATAGTAATGCTCGGCGGCATACTTCTTTTGCCAGTGTCTTTATTTATCCTGAAATAGATGATACTATTGAAATAGAAATTAACCCTGCCGATCTAGAATTACAAACTTCAAGAAGTGGAGGCGCTGGTGGACAGAATGTAAACAAAGTGGAAACAAAAGTGCAACTTACCCATAAGCCAACTGGGATAGTTGTGGTATGTCAGGTCGAACGATCCCAATCTGCCAACAGAGAACGAGCCATGAAAATGCTCAAATCACAGCTCTATGAGCTTGAATTGAGAAAGCGAAATGAGGAGAGGGATAAGATAAATGCAACGAAAAAGAAAATTGAGTGGGGCAGTCAGATTAGAAGTTATGTGTTACATCCATACAAGCTGATTAAAGACCATCGCACAGGTTTTGAAGTTGGGAATGTTCAACCCGTTTTAGATGGTGATTTGCAAAGCTTTATAAAAGCATTTTTAATGATGGATTCTGAATAAAGTTACAAATGAATAGCAGGGAATATTTTTTAAAACATATTGCTCAAACTTCACATTTGCCAATGGCTATAGAGGTAGCAACTGCCAAGGGAGTAAACCTTATAGATACGAAGGGTAAGCAATATATTGATTTAATATCGGGAATAGCAGTCAGTAACCTAGGACACCAAAACCATGATATTACCGAAGCCATTAAAGCGCAGGCTGATAAGTACTTACACACCATGGTTTATGGCGAACATATACAAAGTCCACAAATAGAGTTAAGCAGAAAATTAATGCAGGTGTTGCCTTCACAACTGGATAGTGTTTATTTTACCAATAGTGGTTCAGAAGCAGTTGAAGGTGCAATGAAATTAGCGAAGAAGTTCACCGGTCGTTATGAATTTGTAGCTTATGAAAAATCATACCACGGAAGTACTCAAGGGGCATTAAGCTTAATGAGTGATGAATATTGGAAACAAAATTATAGACCGCTTTTACCTGGCATTACGTTTATTAAGTTCAATGATGAATCAGAATTAATTAGAATCACTACGAATACCGCCGCTGTGTTTTGTGAAGTTGTAAAGGCCGAGGCCGGTGTATGGGTGGGAGATAAGAGTTACTTTAAGGCATTGAGAAATCGATGCACAGAAACAGGAACTCTATTGATATTAGATGAAAATCAAACAGCCATGGGTCGAACAGGAAAGTTGTTTGGTTTTGAGCACTACGATTTTATTCCCGATGTGTTAGTTTTGGGAAAAGCGTTTGGCGGAGGTATGCCATTAGGAGCTTTTATCTCCTCCCAAAACATAATGAAAGCCTTTGCAGATAATCCTGTTTTAGGTCACATCACCACATTTGGTGGCCATCCGGTAAGCTGCGCTGCATCTTTGGCGGCAATAAATTTTTTAAATAATAATAAGTTAACTGAACCCATCTGTCATAAGGAAACTTTATTTAGAGAACTACTGAAACATAGGAATATAATTGAGGTACGTTCACTTGGGTTGCTAATAGCAGTTGAAATTGTGAATGAGGAAATATGCCAAATGGCTATTCAAAAATGTTTAGAGAATGGATTAATGATAGATTGGTTTTTGTTTGCACCTAATTGTATGAGAATTGCCCCACCATTAATAATTAATGAAGCAGAAATAAAATTAGCTTGCGAAATAATCCTATCAGCACTAGACAGCTTATGAACCGAAAAATTAGCTTAATAATTTGGATCGCTTTGTTCTTAACAGCAATTTCATGCACAAAAAAAGTAAGTGAAAGCACTTTAAAAAAATTGGTTATACCAGTATCGACCAATCTTCGATCTGTATGTTTTATATCAGCTGATACAGGATTTATTTGTGGTGGTTCAACATATACTGAAGCCACACTTTTAAAAACTTGTGACGGAGGGAAAACTTGGGTTCAATTAATTACATATCAAGGGCAAATTCTAAACAGCATCGTTAACAACCAATATTCCCGTAAACTATTTACAACAGGCTTGAGTGCTAAAATAATATCTTCAAATGATGGTGGCACATCCTGGAATGTTTTACAAATGCCTGAGTGGGAAGTAATGCAAAGCATGTTGTTTCTTCCTGGAGATAGTGTAGGCATATGTGTAGGAAACTATGGCCCGGCAACAGGCTTAATTGCTAGATCAGATAATTATGGTGGCGGATGGGTCAATGTAGAGAAGACAAAGCATGGGTTTTATGATGTCGCATGCTGTCAAGATCAGCTTTTCGCTTGCAGCTATGGTGGACTATACAAAAGCATAGATCATGGACGTTCATGGAAGGTACTTGATGTAACTGGCGATTTTTTTAATGGAATAAATTTCCCTACTAATCGGGTTGGTTATATGTGCGGAAGGCAGGGCTCTATTCTTAAGACAACAGATGGAGGAGTGAATTGGGAAACCATTAGAAATGGAAACAATCCACTGTCCGCTGCATGGGAATTTCATGACATAGTTTTCGCTGATGAAAAAAATGGATTCATTTGTGGCGAAAAAGGATTACTACTCAAAACATCAGATGGAGCGAAAACATGGCAAAGAATTATTACCGACACAAAAAATAATCTATATCAAATATACTTACACAATAATTCTGCTTTTGTGGTAGGGGATGGTGGATTTGGAATTACGTTTTACCTATAGCCCAATACGTAAGTTGTTACTTTTATTTTATAATTGAGCAAATCAATATTGCCCTAGTGAAAGCAGCACTAGAGTGCAGGCTTCTTCTGTTTCAATTCCACTTTTATTTGCCAGTTTAGCTAACTCGTCATTTTCAGCACCTGGATTAAAAATTATTCTGTTTGGGTTAAGTGAGAGAATATACTCGTATAAAGGGGCTTGATTCTTGGCTCCCAGATAAAGCGAAATGGTATCGATACCGTGCAACAAGGGGGTGCCACTCAAAATCTCTGTATCATCTATTTTTCCGGGTCGAAGACCAACGGCAATCACATCGTGACCATATTTCACAAGTTTCCTCACTGCTTGGTTACATACGCGTTCAGGGTTTTCAGATGCACCGAGCACTAAAGTTTTCTTCGAGTTCATATAAATTAAGCTAGTAGATATTGCTAAATTGCAACACGAAACTAAGTAAGAAAAATGAAACTCGATCCAATAGAAATATCCACTGCCAAATTACATGGCTATATGCTTGGAGCCATAGCACCAAGGCCAATAGCTTTTGCAAGTACTATTGACACTGAAGGAAATTTGAATTTGGCACCTTATAGTTTTTTCAATGCTTTCGGTAGCAATCCGAGTACATTAATTTTTTCTCCTGCTCGAAGAGTAAGAGATAATACTATTAAACATACACTAGAGAATGTACGGCAAGTACCAGAAGTGGTAATAAATGTGGTCAACTATGCGATGGTTCAACAAATGAGCCTTGCTAGTTGTGAATTTCCCAAAGGCATAAGTGAATTTACAAAGGCAGGATTTACCCCGTTGCCATCTGAAAAAATAAAACCCTTCCGAGTAAAAGAATCGCCTGTACAATTTGAATGTAAAGTTCGAGAGGTAATTGAAACAGGTAAAGAAGGTGGAGCTGGCAATTTGATTGTTTGTGAAATTTTAATGATACATATTTGCGACGAAATACTAGATGCAGAACAAAGAATTGACCCAAATAAAATTGACCTTGTAGCCAGAATGGGTGGTGATTATTATTGCCGGGCAAGCGGCTCAGCCGTGTTTACTGTTCCAAAACCAAATGAAAAGGTGGGTATGGGAATAGATCAATTGCCATTGGAGATTAAACAAAGTAAAATATTAAGTGGTAATGATTTGGGACGTTTGGCAAACTTAGCAGGAGTGCCTAGCGAAAACCTTTCCATTTTATCATCCGACTTGAGTCAATTGAAGCAACATTCTACATTAGATGAGCGACATCAAATAGCACATCAGTTGCTCAATGAAGATAAGATAGCAGAGGCTTGGCAAATACTTTTATAATCATGAACGAAGCTTATTAAAACCTACAAAAAGAGAGTAATACTTTGCAATACAATTTAGAAAAATTATTTCCTGTTACAAAAGGGATACTTTTACGAGTAGTCCATCACGAACTCATTAAGCATTTACTCACTGACAGTAGAAAGTTGACTGGCAAACCTCAAGCTACGTTGTTCTTTGCTATTAAAGGAGACAGACAAGACGGGCATAAGTATATTCAAGAGTTGTATGAAAAGGGAGTGATTAATTTTATTATAGAGGCAGATATTGATATTACGAAATATCCGGCAGCCAATATAATCCGAGTGAATAGCACCCTAATGGCTCTTCAGCAAATATGTGCTTTTCATCGCTCACATTTTCATATTCCAATAGTGGGTATAACAGGTAGTAATGGCAAAACCATTGTCAAGGAATGGCTGGCGCAAATACTCGAAGAAGACTATAAAATATGCAAAAGCCCTAAAAGCTATAATTCACAAATTGGAGTTCCATTGTCGGTGTGGCAATTAAATAGTACCCATCAGCTTGGCATTTTTGAAGCCGGAATATCCCAACCTGGTGAGATGGAAAATCTGGAGAAAATAATAAAACCGGATATTGGTATTTTTACCAATATAGGCTCCGCACATGATCAAGGTTTTTTAAATAGAAAACAGAAAGTAGTGGAGAAGATGCAGTTATTTAAAAACTGCCATACATTGATCTATTGCCGCGACCACTCTGAAATAAATGATGCAGCTGTTGCATTTCATGAGCGAATTAGAGATGTAAGTGGAAAAAGTGAACGGTTTAATCTATTTACATGGAGCACTAAGAACGACGCCGATTTGTTTATATCGGCGATTGAGAAAATAAACACAGGCAGCAAACTTACCTGCAATTATTTTGGCAAATCTTTTGAACTTTTAATTCCGTTCATCGATTCGGCCTCCACTGAAAATGCCATACATTGTCTTTCTTTGATGTTGCATCTTCAAGTTCCTATCGAAAAAATAGCAGAAAGCTTGCATCGGCTTACCGCAGTAGCAATGCGATTGGAGTTGAAAGAAGCCAATAACAATTGTGCAGTAATTAATGATAGCTACAGTAATGATATCAGTTCGCTGGCTATAGCTTTAGATTTTCTGAGTCAACAACAGCAGCATCAAAATAAGACAGTAATTTTAAGCGACATTTTACAAAGTGGTAAAACCGAATTTGAGTTATATGAAGAAGTAGCGCATCTTCTCAAATTAAGTTCCATTAAAAGATTTATTGGTATTGGCAAAGCACTTCGTAGGCAGGAAAAACTTTTTTCCACTTTAGAAGCCGAAAAAAATTTTTACGAATCAACAGAGGAATTTATTCAACAATTTCCTGTCAGCCAATTCAACAACGAAACTATCTTACTCAAAGGTGCCCGGGTATATGCCTTTGAAAAAATTAGTGGTTTATTGGAGAAAAGAGCACATGAAACTGTTTTAGAAATAAACCTTAATGCGTTAACGCATAATTTAAAAACCTATCAAAGTTTGCTAAAGCCAGAAACTAAAGTGATGGCTATGGTGAAGGCATTCTCATATGGAAGTGGTAGTTTTGAGATAGCTAATACATTACAGTATAATAAGGTGGATTATCTGGCAGTAGCATATGCGGATGAGGGTGTAGAACTACGAAATGCAGGTATTCATTTGCCTATAATGGTGATGTGTCCAGAGCAAAGCAGTTTTGATAGCATAATTAAAAATAAACTGGAACCTGAGATATATTCTTTAGAATTATTAAAACAATTAGCTCATCTATTGAACACGTATTATTCCGGAAGTAAGATGATTCCGCTATCAATTCATCTTGAACTTGATACTGGTATGAAACGTCTCGGGTTTGTTGAAGCAGAGTTAGGTGAGCTCTTTGAACTACTCAAGCAGCATGAGAATATACTAAAAGTGGAGAGTGTGTTTACTCATCTGGCGGCCAGTGAAGATGAATTGGAGGATGAATTTACTCATCAGCAATTAGAACAATTTAACCATATGGTGGGAATGATTAAAAAGACACTGCCATACGAAGTGGTTGTGCACGCCCTTAACTCATCGGGTGTAGCGAGGTTCTCAAAAAAATATCAGTATGATATGGTCCGACTGGGTATAGGTTTGTATGGCTATGACGGCAGTGGTAAAAAACTCCCGTTGCAGGTTGTAAGTACACTTAAAACTACAGTGTTACAGGTAAAGGAAGTTAACAAAAATGAAACTGTAGGTTATAACCGAAAAGGTCATCTTTCTAAGAAAGGAAAGATAGCCGTAGTGGGAATAGGATATGCCGATGGCTTGCATAGAGTATTAGGGAATAAAAAAGGAAGTATGCTTGTCAATGGAAAGATGGCAAATGTTGTCGGAAGTATTTGCATGGATATGTGCATGCTCGATATTACTCAACATGGAAATGTACTTCCAGGCGACGAGGTGATAGTGTTTGGTAGTGAACTACCTATTGAAAAATTAGCAGACTGGGAGGGTACCATTCCCTATGAAATACTTACCAATATTTCGAAACGAGTAAAAAGAGTTTACTTTGAAGATTAGAATCTGAAGAGAGCAACCCCTGGATGGTTGCCAGGCCAAGGAATGCTTAGCAACATAATTAATAAGGCAGTTCCAAACCAAATCAAAGTGCGCTTGTGCTTTTGTTCAGATGTGGTTGCTTTCTTGATTAAGACACGGCCAATATGTACCAATGCAATGGCTAGTATCATGCCAGTGATATGTTCAACTGCCCAAAATCGCAATTCAGCATTTTTCATGGCTTCGGCCATATTACTTCGGGCTGCTTGAGCCAGCGCACTAAATTTAAAATACTGTAGCAAACCAATAAGCAATTGGATATCGAGGGAAATAGAAAAAAACAGACTCAACTTATCGTCCATTGGTTTATAGTCCTGTTTACCTAGCCATGCCATAAGGGATTTAATAAGAACCAATACAGCTAAAAATAGAATCACCCAGCGTAACCAAGAGTGAGAGAAGAGCAGAATAGTTTCCATATTTATTAGTGTTAGAATTTCTTTTTGCGAAAGATACTTAATTTATTTTTTCGCAACATCGAAACATTACTTTTGTATATGGCATTAATATTAAACATCGAAACGGCCACTCAGGTTTGTGGGGTTTCATTGAGTAAAGACGGTGAAATAGAATTTTGTGAGGAAACTACTGCTGGCATGAACCATGCTTCCAGCTTAATTGGTATGATTGAAAAAGCTGCAACTACAAGTGGTAAAAACTTGGCTGAGATAGATGCTATTGCCTGTAGTGCAGGGCCAGGAAGTTATACCGGCTTACGCGTAGGCTATTCAACAGCTAAAGGACTTTGTCTGGCTCTCAAAAAACCACTAATTGCCATTCCCACCTTGCAATCTTTGGCGTATGGGATGAGCGATATTTCTAACGATACCAATCTGATGTTTTGCCCAATGATTGATGCCAGAAGGATGGAAGTTTATTGTGCACTATATGATTATCAGTTAAACTTGGTTGGTGCTGCAAAGCCGCTAGTTATTACTGCGGATTCGTTCAACGAATTACTTGCAGACGGGAAAATAGTTTTTGGTGGTGATGGAGCGTTAAAAGCCAGCCAGGTCATTCATCATCCTAATGCCATCTTTAAATCCGAAATAATTTGCTCAGCCAGATACATGGGTAAACTTGCCGAGCAAAAATTTCAATCCTCTGAATTCGAGAGGTTAGATTTTTCAGAGCCCATCTATCTTAAACAGGCGTCTATCAGTATTTCAAAAAAATAACTTAGTCGCGTCGACGACGATTGGCATAACCACGGCCCCCCCTGTGTACTGCGCCACCTGTCGATTTTGCTGCACTGGTTTCAGGATGTCTAGTTCCGCTACCGTTAGTCCCTCCTCTACTATGTCGGGCAGTAGGGGTAGGTCGCTCATCTTCACTAGGTGAATGATTCGAGTAGCCAGTTGTAAATGGGTGGTTGGCCACTAATGGAATGCTTTTGCCAATCAATTTTTGAATATCTCGTAAATAGGCCATTTCATCTCGATCGCAAAATGAAATGGATTTACCACTAGCGCCAGCTCGGCCGGTTCTTCCAATGCGATGAACGTATGTTTCTGGAATATTCGGAATATCGTAATTAAAAACATGCGATAAGATATCAATGTCAATTCCTCGAGCTGCAATATCGGTTGCTACCAGCACACGAATGTTACCATTTTTAAAATTATTTAACGCATTCTGTCGGTTGTTTTGTGATTTGTTGCCATGAATGGCAGCCGATTTGATTCCTACTTTTAGTAAATCTTTTACTACTCTGTCTGCACCATGTTTCGTTCGAGTAAACACTAGCGCCGATTTAATTTCGGCATCTTGCAAAAGGTGGGCAAGTAATAATCTCTTGTCCCGGGTTCCCACATGATATAAAGTTTGCTCTATCGTATCAGCAGTTGATGATACTGGAGTAACTTCAACTTTAATTGGATTTTTTAAAATGCTACTGGATAGTTTTTGTATCTCAGGCGGCATAGTAGCCGAAAAGAAAAGTGTTTGTCGCTCCGATGGTATTTTTGTTATAATTCGACGAACATCATGGATAAAACCCATATCGAGCATTCGATCAGCCTCATCAAGGACAAATATTTTTAATTGCTTTAAGTTAATTACTCCTTGAGCCCCAAGATCAAGTAATCGGCCCGGCGTAGCAATTACAATGTCAGCACCACGTTTTAAGGCTTGCACCTGCGCTCCTTGAGGGACGCCACCAAAGATGACCGTGTGTTTTAAGTGGCAGTTTTTACCATACGCGGAAAAGCTTTCACCAATCTGTATAGCCAGCTCACGTGTTGGGGTAAGGATTAGACAATGAATGGCATGCTGTCCTTCGTGTGTCTTTTTTGCTTCAGTCAGTAATTGTATAATGGGTAGAGCAAAGGCGGCTGTTTTACCGGTACCGGTTTGTGCTACGCCTAGCAAATCTTTTTTCTCCAACACTACAGGAATAGCTTTTTCTTGAATAGGAGTGGGTGTGGTGTAACCTTCTTGTGCTAGAGCCTTTAATAATGGCTCCATTAATTTTAATTCGTTAAAATTCATTTTTTGTTTTTTTTACCATTCGTTTTAAATGGCATGATTAATTAAATAAGCATGGATTTTTTATAACCATGCCCGATATGTCTAGATATCGGCTTTTTAACAATTGTTACTTGAAGAAGTAGGTCATTCCAATATGAATATACAAACCGACTGCAAGCAACTAAATGTAGTTACCGGTATATTGTAAGAGTAGGTTGAGAGAAGCTTACAACGGCTCACTGAAAATTGTCGCCGTTTTTAATGACACATCTTTCTTTGGGAAGAAAGACAAAGTGAGAACGCAAAGATAACTTAATATTGATAGAAATACATTATTTATTATTTCAGCTTTGTTCGAGTGCACATATTGACAA
>DAIMNW010000046.1:0-13517 GCA_036719905.1 Chitinophagales bacterium | reverse complement strand
GTTTCTGATACCGTGTTTTGTGAAGGTACCTGCATTGATTTTTTTGATCAATCAATTAATTTTCCATCAGCATGGGTATGGATATTTAATGGAGGTAATCCTGCAACGTCATCCGAGAAAAATCCAACCGGAATTTGCTACCCTAATTCAGGCATATTTTCAGTAGAGCTCATCAGTAGCAGCAAGTGGGGCAATTCGCCCATGTTGGTTCGAAATGCCAAAATAAAAGTTTTGCCTTCGCCTCCATTAAAGGCAGGAAATGATACTTCGGTTTACCAGAATACCTATGCCCAACTTACCGCTACCGGAGGAACTAATTACCACTGGAGTCCGGCTACCTACTTAACCGATACCGATGTGGCAAGTCCGCTTAGCCGCCCTCTGGAACCTATTCAGTACATAGTGTTCACAATAGATACAAATGGTTGCTCATCGAGCGATACAGTAAACATAACAATAGATCAGAGTAGTACAGAGGTAGTTATTCCATCAGCTTTTTCGCCCAATAATGATGGTTATAATGATGTCTTGCATCCATTGGGCAAAAATCTGGAGTTCATTGTTTGGAGAGTTTTCGACCGTTGGGGAAATTTGGCTTTCGAAGGAAAAACACTCGATTCAGGATGGAACGGCACCATGAATGGAAAGCCGGCAAATGCAGGCAGTTATATGTGGGACGCCACCTACAAATCAAATGGTAAAGCTGAAATCAAAAAGAAAACCGGCACGGTAACCCTCTTGCGTTAATTGCACCAACCGATTTTGGCCCAATGGTAGTATAACATTAGCCACCTGCTAAGGCCTTCTCTTTCATCTTACCTGCTAAATCGTGCCCAAGATAATTTTCAACTATTCTATGAACCAAATAGATTACCGGAGTAAGTACAATGGCCATGGTAAACTTGTATATATAATTGACAAATCCTATTGAAATAACAAGCATAAGCGGCCATGGAGTTCCGCCATTATTACCTATTCGAGTGCCAACGTAAAAGGCTATAAAAAGCACCACAAAACTATCGATGAATTGAGAAACTACAGTAGAACCGGTGCTTCGCAACCACATCCACTTTTCACCGGTAACTTGTTTTATTTTATGAAAAATAACTACATCGACCAATTGCCCAATAAGAAAAGCCACTAATGAGCCTATTATAATCCACAATCCCTGACCAAAAATGGCCGAATAAGCCAAATTTAAATCCGGTACACCTGCCCCTGCTTTGGAGCCCGGCCAAAACCCAGCCGGTGTAAGGCGAATAGCGGCATAGAAAGCCAGAAAAGCATAGGAAACTAAAATTACCGTGATGTTAGAGAGGAATCGTACTCCTTTCACACCATAGTATTCATTAATAATATCTGTCATCACAAACACCACCGGCCAAAGCAATACACCTGCGGTCAGATTAAAGGATAAGTGATTGCTAAACAGGACCAAATCAACCGGCTTTAAACCAAGGGATTGTTCCAATGAGAAAATTTTAACGCCCATGAATTCGGCAATCAGCGCATTGGCGATAAAAAATCCGCCGAGGATGATATAAAGCCTACTTCCTTTAGAATGAATTACTTCAACAGACATATGTTTTTTTTCGGTGAAATTAAGAATTGTAGCATGAAAACTATGAGCGACAACCAAATGTTAAATATTTCCGGCCAAATGCTAATTTTACAAGAATATCAGGCCGAACCAATATCTTTACAAATAACTCATTTTGCCATGAAAAAAACCTTACTAAGTTCCTTTATCCTCCTTTTAGCATTCGCCGCTTCGGCTCAATACGACTGTACTGGAGGTCGGTATCGAATCGAAAACCTTTTTACAGTGAATGCGCCAACCACAGTAGTTTATGGAAGCAATGTGGATTTAAATAACGCCGTGGTTTCTCTAGATATGGATATATACGAACCGGCTGCCGATACAGCCGCCAAGCGCCCTTGCATATTTTTTACTCACGGAGGAAGTTTTATTGGTGGGACCAAGGCGGATGGTGATGTAGATACACTTTGCCGCAGATTTGCCTCTATGGGTTATGTTACGGTGTCTATGAGCTATCGTTTGGGCATGGGATTTCCAAATCAAACTACAGCAACCACGGCCGTACTTAGAGCCGTGCAGGACATGAAAGCAGCGCTTCGTTATTTTTATAAAGATGCATCTACCGCAAATGTTTTTAAGATAGATACTAACTACATTTTTGCAGGAGGTAGCAGTGCTGGTGCTTTTATGGCTTTGCATGTGGCCTACCTGGACCAACTTTCTGAAATACCTTCGTATATGGACACCACGGCAGTTGGTTGTGGTGGGGCATTAGAAGGGCACAGCGGCAATCCGGGATATTCTTCTAGGGTTAGAGCGGTGGTTAATTTATGTGGCGCTTTGGGTGATAAAACCTGGATGAAGCCGAACGAAGAACCCTTGTGCAGTATGCATGGCACAGCTGATCAAGTGGTGCCTTACGGAACAGCTACGCTATATGTAGGTGGTGTTTTTCCAATCATGCCGGTTGATGGTAGTTCGAGTATTCATGCGTATGCACTATCGCAAGGAGGGCCTTTTTCAGTGTTTCATAGTTGGGCAGGTGCACCTCACGTGCCATATGCTGGTGATACAGCCATCATGAACTTTACCGTTTTGTATGTGAAAAATTTCCTGTTGATGCAAATTGGTTGTACAGCAGATACTTCATTATTTAATCTTCCAACAAGCGTTCAACCATTTGCCAACTCTGAAATTAAAGTATTCCCTAATCCTTCTTTAAATAAAATTACCATTGAGTTGGATGGGTATAGTCAACTAAAAACGGCAAGTATTTATTCTATGCAAGGACAATTGATTAAGTGCCTTTATACCAAAGGAAATCAGCTGACACTTTTTAAAAGTGATTTTGGTTCGGGTATGTTTATTATTGAGCTGTTAAGTAATGATGGTCTCATAGAACACAAGAAAATTATATTTGAATAGCACTCTTGTTTAGCTTAATTTAACATAGATAAAGATTAGTTGCTCTTGAATATTTTTAAAAAAATTGCGGTCATTATTTTCTTTGGCACCTTGCTAACGCTTGCCGGTGGTAAGAAAGCCAGCGCAACCCACTTGGTAGGTGGTGAAATTACATATGAGTGTATCGACTCTAATTTACACCTTTTTAAGTTTACCCTTCGACTTTACAGGGACTGTGCTATTGGTTCGGCAGAATTTGATACCGCCATTTATTTTTCAGTATATAAAACGGCAAACAATGCCCACGTTCTTGATTTAAAACTAACCCGACAATACCGAGACACTTTAGATAATGCCACGTATTCCTATTGTGGCTTTTCAGCATCTCATGTTTGCGTCGAATTAGGTTTTTATACCGGAATCATTTTTCTTCCGCCGCTCACACCACCGGTTACCGGAGGCTACTATGTCATGTTCCAAAAGTGTTGTCGAAATTTTCAAATTCAAAATCTTTCGCCTTGTTGTGCCAATTCGAATCAATTAGGAGCAGCTTGGTATTTGAATATTCCGGACTACAATGTGGCGTTTAAAAATTCGTCACCCATTTTTAAGCACTACCCCCCTACCGTTCTATGTTACAATAAAGATTTTTTCTTTGATAACTCGGCCATAGACCTCGATGGTGATTCACTATCGTATCAACTTTGCAATCCATGGAACGGTGCTTCTATAACTAACTCAACTCCAGTGCCATCCCCATCTCTTCCTGTGACCAATATTAATTATATGGCCACTTACTCAGCCACTCAACCTTTGGGACCATTGAGTACAATCAACATCAATCCTACTACAGGGATGCTAACCGGGCATGCCATGGTATTAGGTAGATATGTAATCGCCGTTTGTGTTTCAGAGTGGCGAAATGGCCAACTACTGAGCACCAGTAAACGCGATTTTCAATTTAATATTCAAAATTGTGACACCACCTCACAAGCAGCATTTAATTATGATGTGCAGTGCAATGGCCGAGTTGTTTTTACTGACCAAAGTACCAATATCAATTTTGATAGCACCTATCATTGGGATTTTGGTGTTACCGGCTTGAATTACGACACAAGCAACCTAGCCAATCCCATATTTGTATATCCTACTGGAGGAACCTATAATGTGACCTTAACCATCAATCAAGGCCATAGTTGTGAATCGCAGCAAGTGTTAAGCATCAATGTTCCCAATCCTTTGCTGGCCAATTTTGGATTCAATAAAGTTTGTGTTGGCAAGCCTACACAGTTTGTCGATTCCTCTATCACCAATAGTTTTGCCGGTACCATAACCAATTGGCAATGGGATTTTGGCGATGGTTCGCCTTTCGACTTCACCCAAAACCCTGTTCATTATTATAAAGGAATTGGACCATATACGGTTCGGTTATTCATTGTTTCTTCAACTGGATGTAAAGATACTGTGGTTAAGCAAGTTACTTTATACCCGATTCCAATTGTAAATGCCGGCAGCGATCAGTCAATCATGATTGGCACCTCGGTTACCTTACAGGCAAGCGGAGCCAGCCAATATACGTGGAGTCCACCAACCTATCTTTCTTCCACAACGATTCCCAATCCGGTGTGCACCCCCGACGCCTCTATTGTTTATGTTGTAGAAGGCACCAATCAGTATAACTGCCGCAATAGCGACACGGTAGAAATCAAATTGGTCTATCCAGTCAAAATTGAGGTGCCCAATGCCTTTAGCCCAAACGATGATGGATTGAATGATAAATTTTATGCCTACAACACTGCCGGAGCCGGATTTAGCAAGTATGTAATCAAAGACATTGACTTTAAAATTTATAACCGGTGGGGCGAATTAATATTTGAAACCAATGATATTAATGTTGGATGGGATGGTACCCATCAAAAAAACGGGCAAAAAATGGAGGTGGGCGTTTATGCCTGGGTGGTTACCGTTAATACATTTGATGGGAAGGTAATTGGCCCATTGTATGGCAATGTTTCCCTGCTTCGATAATTTCTCCATTCCATTTATAACTCAAGAATGTTCAATTAAAGATTTAATCAGTTAGCCAAATAATTAACTTTGTCCTTCATCATATTTTAGAATAAATAATTACATGTCATCATCGGTTTCTTACGAATTAGAACAGCAGTATCGCTCACTCCTATTGGAGCATTATTCCGCGTCCTCACCAAAGGTGTTAGCTAGTGCCTCCAATAAGGCAGGTATGCTAAATTTTGCCATATCACTAAAAGACGATCAGCTTATAATTATTGCTGAAATCAATCGCCCAACTGTAGAGGTAATTGTAGAGCATTTTGCCGAGGAATGGGTTCGTGAAAAAATTAATGCCAGTTTGGGTGAACACGTTAAAAACTGTTTTAAACGACGCGGCCGCCTTCTCTACCAAACTTTTGAATTGGATACCCGAGATAACTATGAATTGAAGATACGACGGGTAACTCCTTTTGGTCAAATTGAATGGCCAAAGGTGCTACCGCATACTCAGTTTAGCTACGAATATTATACAGCCGAACTGCAGCAGCTGAATAATGAAATAATTGATACCGAAGATTATAAAAAGGCGTTTGCAAAAATCAAAGCCTTAAGTGAAGCCCTTAAAAACACCTTGATAGGTGGTGATCAGAAGAAAGAATTATTTGAAAAACTAAATATCTGTTACCAATCTCTTGAAAAAAAGCAAGCTCAAACAAAGGAAGCGTTTGACAAAGAGTGTGAGAATAATTATCAGCTCCAGTTAGTAAAATGTCAGGCTATTCAGCAGAATTTGCAAGAAAATCCAAATTTTAAAGAAATACGAGAGCAATTAAAACAAGTTACCGCAGAGCTTCGCGATTTAACTTTAAAGAAATCCAATCGAAATGAGTTGTATGACTTAGTGCATGCATGCTATGCCGAAATTGATAAACGAAAAGATGAAGCACAGGAAGAATATGAAAAAAACTGTTTGGCCAATTTTGAAAAATTAAAAACACTTGCAGAAGCCGAACGAGAAAATTGTAAGAACACCACTGACATTAATCAGCAGAGAGAAACGCTAAAGAAAATTCAGAACGAAAGTTGGGAAAGCAAATTGCAAAAGGAACAACGAAACACACTCCATGAGTTATTCAATGTGCTATTTGAACTGCTCAATCAACGCTATGAGGTGCTGAAAGAAGAAATTCAAAAAGAAAGTGAAAGCAATTTTGGCTCACTTCAAAATCAATTGAACGAAATACAGACAAAAGCAGACTCTCCTGCCCAATTAAAAGCCACCCACTCAAGGCTCAAGCAAATGCAAAAAGAATTGCAGGATGCCCGATTAACGCCTAAGCACAAGCAAGAAATGTGGACGTTTATTGATAAGGCTTTCAAATCGGTTAATGCAAAAATGGATGAAGTGTTTGGCGAAGAAAAGCGCATGCAGGAAGAGCACTATGCGGCGTTTAAACCAAAATTAATGGCAGCAGCAGAAGCATCGGCCAAGTCTGAGAATTTCAAAGAGCAAAGAGAAATCTTAATCAAATTGCAAGAGGAATACAAAACCTTAAAATTGAGCAAAAAGATGAGAGAAGAGCTCTGGAGAATGTTTGACGATGCCTTTAAAGATTTAAGTACACGAGCCGATGCATACTTTGCCCAAAAAAGAAACGAACGTGTAGAAAAGGAAAAAGGCTGGAGGAAAAATATGGAGCAGAAGGTAGTGCGACTGCAAATGGTTATTAAAACACTAGAGAAAGCTAATCTTGATGATCGTGGTTACATTACTAAGATGGACGATTGGTTAAGTACCATTAGGGAAAACAAAAATAACGTGGAATTGCGACAAGGATTTATGGAAAAAATAACCACCGCTCAAAAGCAGATAGACGAGCGCTTGGCTAAAATAAAAGATATCAAAAAGAACATCAAGGAGATTGAAGCTAAGCTGAGAGAAGAACCCAAATCTAAAACCAAAAAACAAAAGGAGGAGCCAGCCAATGCTATTCCAAGCGAAACTAATAAAACTGAAACTGCAAGCTAGTGCTTAAATTTTTCCTGCATTTACTTTTACTTACCGGTTTCCTATCTAGTCAAGCACAGGATGTAAGTTATTATGCTGGCGCCAAAGCCATGGCGCTAGGTTCAGCAGGTGTGGTTTTTTCTGATGCACAAGCCAGCGTAAACAATCAAGCGGCGTTGGCTGGGTTACATCAATATTCGTTTCAACTATCGGCCACACGTAGATTCTCGATGGCAGGCTTAAACGAGGTTTCTTTTTGTGGAGCCCTTCCGCCAGGCAAAAAAGTGAATGGCACGTTCGGGTTAGGCATAAACTATTTTGGAAATTCCAACTTTAACAGAAGTAAAATTACGTTAGGCTATGGTATGAAACTGGGCAAAACAGTACAGGCTGGTGTTGGATTCGATTACTTAGAAACTGTAATCAATGGATATGGTAACAGGAACAACATAGCTGCCGAAATGGGCTTACTTGCGCAGGTTAACAAATCACTCACTTTGGGTGTACACGTCTTTAATCCAGTTAATTTTAAAAAGAAAAGTGTGATGGAAAACCAGGTTCCTACCCTGTTTAATCTTGGTTTACTCTATGCTGTTTCAAAAAGAGTCTGGCTTAACGCAGAAACCCAAAAGGATTTTACCCATCCTTTTATCTTTAAATCCGGAGTTGAATACCTAATAAACAACCTTGTTTTCTTACGGGGTGGTTATTCTACCAATCCTGGCTTACTAAGCGCTGGAGTAGGCCTGCAGGCGAAAAATTTCAATTTCGACTTTTCGTTTAACTACCATTCAGTACTTGGCGTTAGCCCTTTAATTGGCATAGGCTATACACCACAGTCTACAAAATCCTACTCAAGATAGGTGGTGGATTTAGCAACCCCCTTGTTAATTATAAATTTTGATGCTTCTTTGAATAAATGGCATTCGCAATTTACATTTGTGAATTCCTACTAATCATCAAAATTTCAATAAGTAATGAGTTTGTTAAATACATTTAATTCCAGCCTAGGGAAAAAAATTACCATGGGGGTAACCGGCCTGTTCCTGATTTCATTTTTAATGGTGCACTGTGGTGTTAATGCCTGCATTTTTGCCAACGACAATGGCGACCTGTTTAATAGAGCAGCCCACTTTATGGGAACCAACTTTGTTATCCGAACCATGGAAATTGTTCTGTTCACCGGTTTGCTTTTACACATCGTTCAAGGGTTGATGCTTTGGAAAGAAAATAATTCCAAACGACCTACTAAATATGCCGTTAGTGCAGCGAACCAGAACAGTAAGTGGTATAGCCGGAGCATGGGTTTGCTAGGTACAATTCTTTTAATGTTCTTGATTATACACTTATAGCATTTTTGGAGAGGGTCGCGTTTTGGCAATTTACCAGAAATAACCGCCTCGAATGGTGATAGGGTGATGAATTTATATGCAGAAATGCAGGAAGTATTCGAACAACTTTGGGTAGTAATATTGTATGTACTGGCCATGGGCAGCTTAGCCTATCACTTGTTACACGGATTTAGCAGTGCCTTTCAAACGTTAGGTTTAAATCACAAAAAATATACACCCATCATTAAAAAAGCCGGCATTGCATTTTCTGTAATAGTGCCTTTGATTTTTGCTGCTATGCCGGTGTGGATGTATTTAAATAGATAGCCAATTAATTTGATGAAGAGGATTTTCGCAGATTAACTCTTCTATCTTAAAATTATTATAATCTGCGCTCCATTAAAATATTTCAATAATGAATTTAGAATCAAAAATCCCTTCAGGCGAACTTGAAAAAAAATGGACCGATTACAAAGGACATTGCAAATTGGTTAATCCGGCCAACAAACGTAATCTTGAAGTAATTGTTGTTGGTACCGGTCTAGCAGGGGCGTCAGCCGCAGCATCACTAGCTGAATTAGGTTATAAAGTAAAAACATTCTGCTTTCAGGATTCGGCACGTCGAGCTCACAGTATTGCTGCACAAGGTGGTATTAATGCCGCCAAGAATTATCAAAATGATGGCGATTCGGTATTTCGTTTATTTTATGATACCATTAAGGGAGGTGACTATAGAGCCCGAGAAGCAAATGTACATCGCTTAGCAGAGGTTAGTACTTCGATTATTGACCAATGTGTAGCACAAGGCGTACCCTTTGCTCGTGAATATGGAGGTATGCTGAGTAATCGTTCTTTTGGAGGCACTCAAGTTCAACGTACTTTTTATGCTGCCGGACAAACAGGTCAGCAACTACTATTAGGGGCTTATTCCGCTTTAAATCGACAAGTTGGATTGGGCACCGTTCAAAATTTTGAACGCCACGAAATGCTGGATGTGGTGATGATTGATGGGAAGGCCCGTGGTATTATTGCCCGTGATTTGGTTACTGGTAAATTGGAACGTCACTTTGGCCATGCAGTTTTATTATGCACCGGGGGGTATGGCAACGTTTTTTATTTGAGTACAAATGCAATGGGTAGCAATGTTACCGCGGCTTGGAAGGCACATAAAAAAGGTGCAGCATTTGGAAATCCTTGCTTCACACAAATTCACCCTACCTGCATTCCAGTAAGCGGCGATCACCAATCAAAGTTAACATTGATGAGTGAATCACTGAGAAATGATGGAAGAATATGGGTACCAAAGAAGCAAGGCGACACCCGTAAACCAAGCGAAATACCAGAAGATGAACGCGATTATTATTTGGAACGAAGATATCCGGCTTTCGGAAATCTTGTGCCTCGAGACGTAGCCAGTCGTGCAGCCAAAGAACGTTGTGATGCTGGTTATGGAGTAGGTGCAAGTAAGCAAGCTGTTTATCTTGATTTTAAATTTAACATGCTTCGCTATGGTAAAATAGAAGCCACCAAGCAAGGAAATCATAATCCTGATGAAGCAACGATGTTGGCTTTGGGTAAGGATGTAGTGAAAGAAAAGTATGGTAATCTTTTCGATATGTATGCCAAAATAACGGGCGAAAATCCATACGAAGTGCCTATGCGAATTTATCCGGCAGTGCACTATACAATGGGTGGTTTGTGGGTTGATTATGAATTGATGACTACCGTGAAAGGATTATATGCACTTGGAGAAGCAAACTTTAGCGACCACGGTGCCAATCGATTAGGAGCAAGTGCGCTGATGCAAGGTTTGGCAGATGGCTATTTTGTAATTCCTTACACTATCGGTAATTATTTGGCTGATGAAATAAGTGTAAAATCAATACCTACCACTCACGAAGCTTTCGAAAAAACAGAAAAAGAAGTGGCTGATCGGATAAACACATTAATGAACATCAAAGGGACTAAAAGTGTTGAAAGTTTCCATAAGCGTCTTGGAAAAATTATGTGGGATAAATGCGGAATGGCACGAAACGAAAAAGGTTTAAAAGAAGCCATTGCCGAAATCCAAGCATTGAGAAAAGAGTTTTGGAGCAATGTTCGAATACCTGGCGAAATAGAATCCTTTAACCCAGAACTAGATAAAGCAAATCGTGTTGCCGATTTTTTAGAGTTGGGTGAATTGATGTGTATAGATGCATTAGATCGTGCTGAGAGTTGTGGTGGCCATTTTCGAGAAGAAAGTGCTACTGAGGATGGAGAAGCAGCTCGTAATGATGAAAAATATATGTACGTAGCCGCATGGGAAATGACAGCTGATTGTCAATGGACATTGAATAAAGAGCAACTGAAATACGATGTAATTAAGCCAAGCAGCAGAAATTATAAATAGTCAAACTATCAAACTGAAAAACTAGTACTATGGAACATTACAATATGAATCTTAATCTGAAAATCTGGAGACAAAAAAATGCTTCAGTTAAAGGGAGTTTTGAAACCTATAGCGTAAATAATATTTCCAGCGAAATGAGTTTTTTGGAAATGATTGACGTGTTAAACGAGCAATTAATTGCCAATGGTAATGATCCTGTTGCGTTTGATCATGATTGTCGAGAAGGTATTTGCGGCATGTGTAGCATGTATATTAATGGTCGTGCTCATGGTCCATGGCAAGGCACAACCACCTGTCAGTTGCACATGAGAGCATTTAAGGATGGTGACACTATTACTGTAGAACCATGGAGGGCCGCTGCATTTCCTGTTATTAAAGATTTAGTAGTGGATCGTTCATCTTTTGATAGAATACAGCAAGCTGGTGGTTTTGTGAGTGTGAACACAGGTAATGCTCAAGATGCTAATTCCCTTCCGGTGCCTAAAGAAAATGCAGATGCTAGTTTTGCAGCGGCTTCATGTATTGGATGTGGGGCTTGTGTGGCAGCTTGTAAAAATGCCAGTGCCATGTTATTTGTTAGCGCTAAAGTTTCACAGTATGCTTTGCTACCACAAGGTCAACCGGAAAGAACAACAAGGGTAATGAATATGGTGGCTCAAATGGACAAGGAAGGTTTTGGTAGTTGTACAAATACAGGAGCCTGCGAAGTGGAATGTCCGAAAGAAATATCTATTAGCAATATTGCCAGATTAAACCGGGAATACCTAAAGGCAAGTTTTATTGACGAATAGGTATTTGGAAACTTTCAACAAGCTTCGTAATCAGACAATCAGCTTATTGTTGGATATCTTTACTAATTCTAACCCAATAAAATATTGTAATTTTCCGTTGTAGGATTCAACTATGAATAAGTTTATTTTTTGGGGTTTACTGTTAAGTATTTTCTTCATAGAATCTGCTTATGCCACACACAATCGTGCAGGCGAGCTTACATTTTGCAAAGATCCCAATAGCCCAGCGTATAATATTTTAATAACAACTTATACGAAAACCCCCACCCATGCTTACCGATACGATCATTGGGTTTACGTATTCTATAATAGCTCGGTGATTGATTCATTCAACCTGCCAAAATGCGACTCTTCTCTTATTTGTGATTCAATTGTTAGAAGCGATTTTTGCGGTCAATACACATTCCCGGGTCCAGGGAAATATACTTTGTGTATGTATGACCCTAATCGAATCGACAACATTTGTAACATTAATAATTGCAATTCTGTAAACACACCTTTTGCTTTAGAAGCTGACATTAACATCTTTAACCCGGCTTTTTATGGTTACGACTGTAGCCCAAAGTTTACTAATGAACCCATTGCATTTGCCAGTATAAATAAACAACTAATTTATAATCCAGGTGCCTACGACCCTGATGGAGATAGTATTTCATTCCAATTTGCTACCCCTTTCGAAAATTGTTTACAACCTATTGTCAATTTTCAGCAACCAATAGGCATGACCATTAATCAGCAAACCGGAGAAATAACCTGGACTCCAGCTAACTGTAATTGTTGTTTTGGTGGTGGCGCAATTTATAATATTGCCTACATGGTTAATGAATATCGTTTCGGTCAGCTCATAGGACGTGTTGAACGAGATATGCAAATATTCGTGACTTGTTCAAATAATCATGCACCTATAATCACACCTGTAAATGAAATTTGTGTGGCAGCTGGAAACGTTGTGACTGCCGTAATTTCTGCGCAAGATGTTGATTTAGGAGACATGGTAGCACTATCAGCTAATGGAGCCATGTTTGGAAGTGCCGTGGCCAATTCAGCCACGTTTACAGTAATACCCCCTCCTTCGCAAAATGTTAGCGGCACATTTAATTGGCTTACTGATTGTGCCGACCTTAGAACCACTCCTTATCAGTTGGTTTTAAATGCTCACGATTCTATACCTGGTAGCAGCAAATGTAGTCGCAATCAACTCACAACAAATCAAACAGTACTTATACATTTAGTTGCTCCACCTCCTCAAAATTTAACAGCCGTTCAGGTTCAATCTCATATTCATCTAACCTGGAACAACCCCTATTTATGCAGTAGCTCCCCGAAGTTCAGATATTTTACCATTTGGCGAAAGCTAAACTGTGATGCTACCACTTATGATACCTGCGAAACAGACTTAGCCTCACATGGATATTCTCTGCTAGCCAATGGAATTACAACCTATAATTATGATGATTATACTGCAGTAAGAGGCCAACGATATTCTTATCGGGTAAGAGCGGAATTTTCAGATGTTGGACCACCACCGGTTAATAATCCTTATAATCCATTTAGCGGCATGCCTAGCAATGAGGCTTGCATTCAATTTAAATTAGATATACCTGTAATGCTAAATGTGAGTGTTCGTTCTACTGATGTTTTGAACGGTTCACTCTGGCTTCGATGGACTAAACCAAGAATTCCAGATTTGGATACCTTAATTACTCCACCACCTTATGTTTTTACTTTGAATCGATCACAAGGCAAAGTACTTAATAATCCGGCCCCCGTCACGTCAAAAACATTTGCCAGTTACCATGCTATTCAATTGGCAACGGATACCTCATACATTGATACTATAAACATAGATACTCGTAACACCGACTATTCATATAGTCTTTCTCTTTTCTCCAATAATAGCCCTACTCAACTTGGCAATACCGATATAGCTTCTTCTGTATTTATTTCTCCATTGGCTAGCGATAATCGAATTGATATTTTTTGGAACGAAAATGTTCCATGGAGTAATGATAGTTTCGATGTTTAAAAAAAAAACAAA
>DAIMNW010000045.1:0-13683 GCA_036719905.1 Chitinophagales bacterium | reverse complement strand
GAACGATACTACGGTGTGTATGGGGCAAATTATTAATTTGAATGTGAGCGGTGTGCCAACCGGAGCAAGTGTAGCATGGGTTGCCTTAAATGGTTCTACTATTGCCTGTCCAAGTTGCCAAAGTACCACAGCCACGGTTCTTACCGCCGACACTTTTATTGTCACAGCCACAACGCCTTTGGGTTGTAGCAATTCCGATTCAATCAAAGCCTATTTGTACAATACACCTAATGCCAATTTTACCGTACAAGCAAATGCATGTGTGAATGAGCAAGTTACTGTAACCTATACCGGAACAGGAACTGCTGCAGGAAACTATGTGTGGAATTTTGGTGCCGGCTCAACCAATATTAGTGGTGCAGGGCAAGGGCCATATGTAATTCAGTGGGCCAATAGTGGTTCTCAAACCGTCACACTTTCTGTTACTGAAAATGGTTGTACTTCGCCAACCGTTTCGCACTCTATCAATATCTATAATCAGATTACTCCTAATTTTTCAGTTACAAGTCCTGTTTGTAGTCAAGATAGTATTTTTAGCCATTACACGGGCAATGGTGGTGCGGCCACTACCTTCAGCTGGTCAACTACCGGTGGAACTATTTTGAATGGAACTACGAACGACACATTACTCTTGCAGGCACCTAACAATTTGGCTCCCATTGGAGGAAGTGCAACGCCTGTAAATGTGACGATTACTTTAACAGCCACTTATTTGAGTTGCCCGTCGGTTACCCAATCGAACATTGTGGTTCTAAATCCTAAACCTAATGCTTCATTTACTAGCAGCGCTGCAGCTGCCTGTGCGCAAACAAATATTTCATTAGTATCAAATAGTGGATTCAACTCTAGTTCAACTAACCCGAGTTACAGCTGGAATTTTGCCGGCGGTGCCTCCTCTCTGATTTCCAATAATCCTCCTTCGTACAATGTAAATTGGACTAATGCAGGACCAGGCTCTATCAACCCTCAAGTTAGTTTGGTATTGGTGCAAGATGGTTGCAGCAGCGATACTTTTAAAAGTGTTCTCACCATTTATCCAAATCCAATAGCTAAGCTGTCAGCCAATCCAATGGCCACCTGTCCTCAGGTTCCTGTAGGTGTTTCAGCAGCTATGTGTATAACCAATGCCGGTGGTGGCGCCGTAAGTTACAATTGGAATTTTACCGGAGGCAGTGCTGCTCCGGGTAGTGGTGTAGGACCTCAAAACGTAAGTTGGGTCAATGGCACTCCTGGTAATATTACCCAAAAAGTATATCTTCAGTTGACACAAAATGGCTGCAATTCAAATACAGATTCAGTTCTAATATTGATTCATCCGAAGCCGATTTCATCGTTCACTATTTCTCCAAATATTATATGCAGTGGCGGTATTTCTAATTTTACATTTAATGGTGTTACAAATTCAAGCGGTGGCTTGGTAAATTACACTTGGAATTTTGATGGTGGTGGTGCTGTGCCGGGCACAGGGGTGGGGCCACATACGGTAGGTTACGTAAGCCCTTCGAACACATCTGTTCATCAAACCAGCCTAATTATTACTCAGGATGGCTGCTCAGATACTTCAAATCAGAATATTACAGTTACCCCTCAACCAAATCCTGTTATCAAAGGCAATCATACATTTTGCTTGGGTGAAACGGTGATGCTCACCCTTAGTCCAACCGGTTTTCCTACTGTACACTGGTCAAATGGTGGCAGTACTGATACCATCTTCGTAAAACAAGAAGGCAACTATTTTGTTAACATTAGTGATGCAGCCGGATGCAGTGGCAACACATCATTTAAATTGGAAGGCTTTGCCGCGCCAACGGCAAATGCCGGCGTTGACACCACCATTTTTGAGGGAGTTTCTATCCAACTGAATAGCAATAGCAGCTATGGTGCTGATTTGTTTGCCTGGTCTCCTCCGACCGGTTTGAGTAACACAACTTCACCAAATCCAATTTGCACGGTTGACAAAACCACTTCATACCAGTTAGTTTATACTAATTCCACCACCAATTGTAGTGATACGGATGAAGTAGTAATAGTGGTTAAACCCTGCGAAGAGATTATGGTACCTAATGCATTTACGCCTAATGGGGATGGCTATAATGACTATTTCATGATTTTGAATCCTGACAAATTTTACAACCTCTTACATTTTAGAATTTATAACCGATGGGGAGAACTATTGTATCAAACCAATGATAAAAATGCTTTAGGTTGGGATGGTAAATTCAATGGTATTAATCAAGAAGCCGGCACGTATGTATATAGTATTGTTGCTAACTGTACCGGCAATAAAAAAGTAAGCCTAAAAGGGGATGTCACTTTGGTTCGGTAATTTTTTTCGGATGGCAGCAGCCAAAGTTGCAGCAGATTGTGTACCATAGACTAGAAAGAATGACTTCTTCTAGTTGCTATTTTCATTAACACTTATTTCAGAAAAAAGAAATTAGTGGCAGTTACTAAAAAGTGAGTGCTGCCCTACATTTGCGCTTATCTCATTCAATTCTTATTATTCAAAATAAAATGGAAGAAACAAACTCAACATCAAGCATCGACATTCGAGCTATGAATGAAAAGATTGCCAACGGAAGCGCCTTCATGGATTTGCTTTGGTTAGAAATAAATAAAAATATTGTAGGTCAAAAGCACATGATTGAGCGCATGATGATAGCTATGCTTACGCAAGGGCACATATTATTAGAGGGGGTACCGGGTCTAGCAAAAACATTAGCCATTAAAACATTGGCTAGTGCAATCAATGCAAAATTTAGTCGCATTCAATTCACTCCTGATTTGTTGCCGGCTGATTTGATAGGCACCATGATTTATAATCAACAGCAGAATGCTTTTACTATTAAGAAAGGGCCTGTATTTGCCAATTTCATTTTGGCAGATGAAATTAATCGTGCGCCGGCTAAAGTTCAAAGTGCCTTATTAGAAGCCATGCAGGAACGCCAAGTAACCATTGGAGAACAAACCTTCAAACTGGAAGAACCTTTCTTAGTATTGGCCACACAAAACCCCATTGAACAAGAAGGCACTTACCCCCTTCCCGAAGCACAAGTGGACCGATTTATGATGAAAGTAATCATCACCTACCCTACGCTTGAAGAAGAGAAATTAATAATGCGGCAAAATTTGTCGGCAGCTACCAATGCCATAAACAGTGTAATTGAGCCTTCTGAAATATTAAACGCCAGAAACTTAGTAAAGCAAGTTTATATGGATGAAAAAATAGAACATTACCTACTCGATATTGTATTTGCAACCCGTAAACCACAAGATTATAAACTTCCTAAGTTAAGTCCACTGATTCAATATGGAGGGTCGCCAAGAGCTACCATCAACCTGGCTCTAGCAGCCAAAGCCTATGCATTCATTAAGCGTAGAGGGTATGTAATACCTGAAGATGTTCGTGCTATCTGCTATGACGTACTTCGGCATCGTGTAGGATTAACCTACGAAGCCGAAGCGGAGAATATCACCTCTGAAAACATCATTAGCGAAATATTAAATACAGTAGAAGTGCCTTAGAAAATTACTGAGAGATAGATCTCCAAATATTTAATTCCATAAATTATCTTTTAGAAGTATTAGCATATTACGGCATTGCTTACCACTACAGACATATTAAAAAAAGTACGCAAAATTGAAATCAAAACTCGAGGCTTGAGCAATCATATCTTCGCAGGTGAGTATCATAGTGCTTTTAAGGGAAGAGGGATGAGCTTTAGCGAAGTTCGAGAATATCAGTATGGCGACGATGTGCGCTCTATTGATTGGAATGTAACCGCTCGATTACGTCATCCATATGTAAAGGTGTATGAAGAAGAACGTGAACTCACCGTAATGCTAATGGTTGATGTAAGTAAGTCAGCCAACTTTGGCACTCGAGTTCAGATGAAAAATGAAATGATAACTGAATTGTGCGCTGTCCTAGCTTTTTCAGCAATTAAAAACAATGACAAAGTTGGGGTACTATTTTTCAGTAGTGAGGTTGAAAAATTTATACCCCCGAAAAAAGGCAAAAGTCATATTCTCCGAATTATTCGTGAATTGCTCACCTTTGAACCGGCTCATCCGGGAACCAATATAGGTGGTGCATTACAATCGCTTACTAATTTGATAAAAAAGAGATGCATTTGTTTTGTGTTGAGTGATTTTATGAATTCTAATTATGATGAGCCACTTAAAATTGCTTCTAGAAAGTATGATTTAGTAGGAGTGCATGTTTATGACAAATCTGAACAAAACATTCTTCCACACCTGGGCATAACACTAGTGTACGATCCTGAAACAAAGAAACAACGATGGGAAGATTTTGGCAGCAAGAAAGTGAGAGATTCATACAAGCAACAATATGATGCCTTTTCACAATACTTTAGAACCAGTTTTACTAAATGCGGTGCAGGCCAGCTAAGTATTAGTACAGAAGATAATTATGTAAACATTTTGAGAACTTTCTTTAGGCAACGCTAAAGAATAATGCACTCTATTGAGTAAAATAAGATTTATTAACGAATGAAATACAGCTACGGTAAACTTAAAAAGAAAGTGCTCTTAATGGTCTGCTTGTGTTTTGCTGCTAATCATTTGTGGGCCCAAATACCTCAAGTAACAGCTAAAATAGATACACTAAAATATCTGATTGGCCAACCCATTCATTTAGTTTTGAAGTTTCAGCCACTTCAACCGGTTATTTTTCCTGACATCACTGATAGTATTAATGGATTGGAAATACTTGAAATTGGGAAAACGGACACTTTTAAAAACGGCTACTCAAAGCAGATAACATTAGCCGGTTACGATTCTGCTTATCATACGATACCCCCATTTTATTTTCATTTTAAGAACAATGGGAAGGATGATAGCATAGCTACCGCCCCTATTAGAATATTAGTAAGTTCCGTTCCGGTAGATACCATGAAAGCGTTTATGCCCATTAAACCGCCTCTTGAAATGCCGGTCACTTGGAACGAATATTTCTTTCCAATACTATTTTTCCTCTGGTTAGTTATTGGGGTTGGACTCTTTATCTATTTTGCATTTATCAAGAAATCAATAAATAATGCACCTGTCGAAAGTCTTCGATATGACCCATCCTTGCCACCGCATGTAGAAGCTTTAAAAAAACTTGTTGATTTGGAAAAGGCACAATTGTGGCAGCAAGAGCAAATAAAATTATATTATACCAAATTATCCGACATCATTCGCCTATACATTGAAAGACAATTTAATATTGATGCCCTTGAAAGCACCACCGATGAATTGATGGATAAACTAAAGAAATCACCCATACAGAAATCGCAGAAACTTTCGCTACGACAATTATTGGCCAACGCAGATTTAGTAAAATTTGCTAAAGCAAAACCTGAAACGCACGAGCATGATTTGTATATGAAAATCGCTTTCGATTTTGTCAAACAAACATCACCTCAAGAACCTGATCAGATTAATCCCGGAAAATAAATGTTCAACTATCAATTTATACATCCTTACTTCTTTTGGCTATTGCTGATTGTACCGGCATTTATTGCCTGGAGATGGTATAAATTTTATTCCGAAAAGGCAGCTATCACTTTAAGCAACTCAGGAGCAATTCAATCAGAAACAGTTTCTTGGCGCATACGAAGCCGAATAGTTTTGGATGTTTTACGCTGTATTGCATTTATTCTAATTGTTTTCGGATTGGCACGACCACAAAGCAATAGCGAAACGCAGGAGGTAAACACCGAGGGCATTGATATCGTCCTTTCGATGGATATTTCCGGCAGTATGCTGGCCGAAGATTTTAGACCTAATAGAATTGAAGCGGCCAAGAAATTAGCTATGAAATTTATTGATCAACGACCGAATGATCGTATTGGATTAGTTATCTTCTCGGGTGAAAGTTTTACCCAATGTCCTATCACGTCAGATCACACAGTTTTAAAAAACTTATTTAAAGATATTAAGAGTGGAATGATTGAAGATGGAACAGCAATTGGCATGGGATTAGCTACTGCTGTTGACAGATTGAGAGAATCCAAAGCCAAAAGTAAAGTAGTAATTCTAATGACCGATGGTGTAAATAATGCTGGTTTTATCGACCCAACCACTGGCTTCGAACTAGCTAAGACCTACGGTATTCGCATTTACACAATTGGCATAGGTACTATGGGATATGCCCCATATCCTATTCAAACACCTTTTGGCATACAGTATCAAAATATGCCGGTTCAAATTGACGAACCGCTGATGAAGAAAATAGCTACTGAAACTGGTGGGGAATATTTTAGGGCAACGGGTAATAGCCGTTTAGAAATGGTTTATGACAAAATTGACCAACTCGAAAAAACAAAAATAAAAGTTACAGCCTTTAAACATCACGCCGAAAAGTTTTTACCATTTGCTATAATGGCAGCATTAAGCCTGCTATTAGAGATTATTTTACGTTATACCATTTATAAGACATTTCCATAGTTAAGTATATGTTTCGATTTGAACATCCGCAATTTCTGTACTTACTGCTGCTCCTTCCGGGAATATTGCTTCTTTTTTTGTGGGTGGTTCGAAATAAGAAAAAAGTGATTCGGATATTTGGAGATGAGGCATTGGTGGCTCAGCTGATGAGCGAATATTCACCAGGCAACTACTTTCTTAAATTTCTGTTTATCAGTCTGTCTTTCAGTTTTTTAATTTTTGCCATAGCCAATCCACAACTTGGCAACAAAATAGAGAAGGTAAAACGACAAGGTGTAGATGTTATGATAGCTTTGGATGTAAGCAAAAGCATGCTTTCTGAAGATATTAAACCCAGTAGGCTATTACGTTCAAAACAAGCTGTTAGTGACCTTATTGACAAATTAGAAACCGATCGAATTGGATTGATACTGTTTGCCGGCAGAGCCTATTTGCAAATGCCACTCACAACCGATCACAGTGCAGCAAAATTGTTTTTAGATAATATTTCACCCGATATGGTACCTACTCAAGGTACAGCAATTGGCGCAGCTATTGATTTAGCAGATGAGTCATTTCAGGACAAGGAGAAGAAATACAAATCGCTGATAATTGTTACAGATGGCGAAAATCATGAAGATGATGCAGTGGAAGCTGCTACTGCCGTAGCCGACAAAGGAACAATAATAAATGTCATTGGTGTTGGTTCACCTGAGGGAGGTCCTATTCCGATATATACATCAGGAGTTATAACAGGTTACAAAAAAGATGAAAAAGGCAGCATTGTTTTAAGTAAAATAAATGAGGCGGCCATGGAAGAAATTGCTCATACAGGCAAAGGGCATTATTATCACTTGGGTAATTCGCAAGACGAAATAAAGGCGCTGGTGAAAAATATTGAACAAATGGAACATCGTAATTTCGAAGACCAAGAGTACACTGACTATGAAGACTATTTCCAATACTGTTTATTAATAGCTTTTATTTTTTTAACGCTGGAATTTATAATCAGTGAAAAACGGTTTAGCCAAATAAAATGGTTGAGACAGATATCATTAGCAATCGCTGTGATAATTTTTGCAAATCTAAATCTATTTGCACAAGTTCAGGGTGCTTCCCAAAAAACTCCTACTAACACTTTTAGAAAAATTAAGGATTTTGTTATTACCCCACCCTCAACCAAAATGGTTAGAGAAGGCAATAAATTATACCAAGACAAAAAGTTTGCTGAAGCTAAAACTCAATACGAGCAATCTATTACTAAACGTCCTGATCAATATCAGGCACCTTTTAACCTTGGCGATGCATTATACCAGCAAAATCAATATGAAAAAGCTAGAGAGGCTTATCAATATAGTTTAAATCAAACCCAAGAGAAAAATTTGCAATCAAAAACCTACCATAATATTGGAAATACGTACCTTGAAGAAAGAAAATATCCTGAAGCTATTGCGGCATATAAAGAAGCGCTAAAAAGAAATCCGGTTGATAAGGATACCCAATATAATCTTTCGTACGCTTTAAAGATGATGCAGCAACAGAAATCACAGAATAAAAAAAATAAAAACGATAAAGGCGATCAAAATAAAAAGGATAATCAGAAACAAGACCAAGAAAAAAAAGATCAACAAAACAAAAAAGATGAACAACAAAAGAGGAATTCAAAAGAAGATAATGAAAAGAAAAAAGAGGAACAAAAACAGGCAGGCAAGTTGAGTAAGGAAGAAGCAGATAGAAGATTAGAGGCGCTTAAAAATGAAGAGAAGAAAACGCAAGACAAAGTGAGAAAACAAAAAGTGCTGGTTGGTGTTTCAAAAACAGATAAAGATTGGTAGCAATTCTAATTTATTAAAAGAAATCCTGAAATAGGTATTTATGATTAGACTAGGTGGTATTATAGCAATTTTAATGTGCATGTGGCAAGCGGCTTTGGCGCAGGGAGTTGTATTCTCAGCGTCGGCTTCAAAAACCAGCGTAAGTGTAGGCGAACCTTTTCAAATTACCTATTCCATAAAGAATGCACAACCAAGTAATTTTCGTACTTCAGGATTCAGAGATTTTGATGTTTTGAGTGGCCCCAATCAATCCAGTCAGATGACATTTATTAACGGAACTGTCAGTCAATCTATTTCTTTCTCATACATATTAAAACCTCTGAAAGAAGGCACATTTACCTTACCAGGTGCTACGGCTAACGCTGGTGGAAACACTATAGAGTCAAGTTCAGTAAAAATAACTGTTACAAAGAGCAGCAATAATTCTTCTGGCTCTGCTGGCAGCGGAACTGAAAATGATCAAAATAATAGCCTGGCTAGCCAAGTGAACAAGCAAGTATTTATAAGGGCTAACGTTGATAAGACAAACCTTTATCAAGGCGAACAATTGATGGTTAGCTATAAACTTTATTTCAGAGTAAATATAGCGCAGTACCAAATAGACAAGATGCCTAGCTTTACAGGCTTTTGGGCGGAGAACTTTGAATTGCCTCAAAAACAAAACTCAGTTGAAACATTGGATGGTGTACAGTACAATGTTATTGAATTGAAACGTGCGGCCTTATTTCCTGAACAATCTGGCACTCTTCAAATAGATCCTATTCAAATGAAATTAGTGGCTCAGGTAAAAGTTAAAAATAAAAGGAACAGCCTATTCGACGACCCATTTTTTCATGATCCATTTGACGACATTTTTAATTCTTCCTACCAAAATGTGCCAATCACAGTAAGCTCACCAACTATTAGCATTGCCGTAAAGCCATTACCTGCAGGTGCCCCAACTTCTTTCACGGGTGGTGTTGGCCGCTATTCGTTGAGTGCAAAAGTTGATAAAACCGAAACTGCCACTGATGACCCAATTACCTACAAGGTAACCCTGAGCGGCACTGGCAATCTGAAATCGGTTGACAAACCTACTGTAGCAATGCCGCCTGATTTTGAAACATATGATCCTAAAATTGCAGAGAACATTCCAGCAAACATTAATCCGGTTTCTGGTAGTAAAGCCTATGAATACCTGTTGGTACCACGTGTAGCTGGCGATTATATTTTGCCAAAACTTGAGTTCACCTATTTTGATATTGATAAAAAGAAATATGTAACCTTAAATTCTGAAGAAATTTCCATCAAGGTAAAACCTGGAAAAGGAGGAGCCAATACCTCGGGTGGTTATTCGCCAGTTGGGGTGAAGAAAGAAGATTTGAAATTATTAGGACAAGATATTCGTTTTATAAAGACAGATGCTGAACTTCGAATGGCGCACTCTTCCTTCTGGGGGTCTTTGTTATTTTTCTCATTGCTTTTCTTGCCTATTCTAATTGTTGTTGGTTTGATAATCTATTTAAAACAGCAAAAGGAGTTAATGGGAAATGTAGCGTTGATGAAAAACCGACGAGCCGTAAGACTTGCTCAACAAAGACTAAAAATAGCCGGAAAAATGCTCAAACAAAATGATAGTAAACTATTTTACGATGAGGTAGTTCGTTCCATGTGGGGGTATGTGAGTGATAAGCTGAACATCTCCGTCAGCGACCTATCAAAAGAAAAAGTACAGAATTCATTTTTGCAAAAGAATGTACCTACTGAACTATCCAACCAGTTTTTTAAAGTGATTGACACCTGCGAAGTTGCCTTATATGCACCATCAGCTATTATTGGTGGAATGAATGAGACCTATAGGCAAGCTGCAGAAATTATTGTAGCCCTTGAAGGTCATATTGGTGCTTAGGAAATAGAAAAAAAATGAATAGCCGTAAAAAAAGAGATATGAGAAACATTGTTCTAATCCTACTCCTACTTCCTCTAACAGGATTTGGCCAAGCATTAAAGCAAACGTTTGAACAAGCTAACGCTGCTTACAAGGCTAAGAACTATGCCTTAGCAGCTACTATGTATGACGACATTATTAAAAAAGGCATTGTAGATGCCAATGTATTTTACAATGCTGGTAATGCGTATTTCAAAAATCACGAATTGGGGAAAGCCATTCTAAATTATGAAAGAGCTAAACGATTGAGCAACGATGATGACATTGATGTCAATCTTAGAATTGCCAATATTAAAACAGTGGACAAAATTGAAACTTTGCCCCAATTAGCGATTATCACCTGGTGGCAAAAGTCATCCACTTTTCTCCCCATGACTACTTTAAGCTGGCTCCTCATAGCTAGTTGCTGGCTATTGGCTTTAAGTATAGCAGGATACTTACTTTTAAGCTCTGAATTCAAATCACTATTCATCATTAGCGCTATTACAAGCGTTATTATTGGCTTGTTACTTTTTGCATTGGCATCTACTAATAGAACTGTAGCCAATGAAAAATATGCGATCATTATACCTTCAAACATATCAGTAAAAAGCGCTCCGGACGAAAGTGGGACCGATTTGTTTGTTCTTCACGAAGGAGTAAAAGTGAAGTTATTAAAAGAAAATGAAGACTGGTTGAATATCAGAATTGCTGATGGTAAAGTAGGCTGGTGTAAAAAGAATGACGCAGAAATTATCTAAACAACAATATCTGTAAACAATTCTGAGGCAATTTTATCAGCCATTAATTTGCCACCAAGTGTAAGAATCAAGCTATCTTTCTGAAGTTTAACTAGGTCAGTGGATTGATATTTTTGACTCTTACGCTGTAACTCTTCCTTGTACTGACCGCCAAAATCAAATTCTACTTTTTTCAAATCGCATCCCCACATTGTACGAAGCGAAGTCATAATATATTCATTAAACTGATTTTGGATGGTTAAGCTTTCTTTTTCAAAAAATGGAGTGTTGCTTCGCAATGCCTGAATGTATTGTTGATTGTTTGCAACATTCCATTGCCGACTTTTGCCATCGAATGAATGAGCTGAAGGGCCAATGCCCAAGTAATGTTCACCTCTCCAATAATTTGTATTGTGCACTGCATATTTGCCTTGACGGGCAAAATTTGAAATTTCATAATGCTCAAAGCCATACGATTGTAACTTTTCAATTAGCGTTATCATTTGGCTTGTGCTCTGTTGTTCATTCGGCTGCTTCAACAATTTATTTCTGATTTGTTTAAATAATGTTGTTTGGGGTTCTACAGTTAGTGCATAGGCCGAAATATGGGGAGTACCTAACCCAACGACCTTTTCAATGTTGTTGATCCACCTTTCATTACTTAAAGTTGGCATACCATAAATAAGATCAATATTCAGGTTTACGAAACCCTTATCCTGAGAAGCCTTAATGGTATAATCGGCCTCATGGGCAGTATGTGCCCTATTCATCCAAAGTAAATCCTCATCGTAAAAACTTTGAACACCAATGCTAAGCCTGTTTATAGGAGTGGAACGAAGCTCGTTTAAATAAGTTAGTTTTAAATCATCAGGATTTGCTTCTAAGGTAATCTCTGCATTGACATTTAATCTATATAAAGAAATGATTTTGTCAATAATGGTATTTATTTCAGCGGCAGTAAGCAATGATGGTGTACCTCCGCCAAAATAGATGGTACTTATGTTGTTATTTTGAAGATAACTTTGTCGCTGATCTAGTTCCAAACAAAGTGTATGAATTAACTCATCTTTGTAGCGCAGGGATGTAGCAAAATGAAAGTTGCAATAATTACAAGCTTGTTTGCAAAAGGGAATATGAATATAGATGCCTGCCATTAGATTTCACATAGATACACAGAATATCAATTATGCCAACCGATTTAGTCAAGGTTTTGCGAACATCTACGAACAATAAGCATAAAGAAGAGACGAAATTAAAGCTAAATAGCAGTCAAATAAAACATCTGCTAGATGAGGCCTATCATGTTTATAATAATACAGACTTTATTATTAACGACCCAATCTCAGTACCACACTGCTTCAGTCAGAAAGCCGACATAGAAATTGCCGGTCTATTCGCAGCCATATTTGCATGGGGCAATAGAAAGACGATCATTAGCAAATCTATTCAACTAATGAAATTAATGGACAACCAACCACATGGGTTTGTTACCCAGCATGCTACTTCTGATTTAAAACGCTTTCTTCATTTTGCACACCGAACATTTAATGATACGGATTTGCTTTACTTTATCTCCTTCTTAAAAAATCATTACACCCAATATGATTCATTAGAATATGCTTTTAGCTTGAATGAGTTAAAAAGTAAGAATGTTTTTGAAGCGCTTGTCAATTTTAACCATACTTTCTTTAGCGAACTAGATGTATTACCGAGAAAGAAAAAGCATATCTCTTCTCCTTTGAAAAATTCTTCCTGCAAGCGCTTGTGCATGTATTTGCGGTGGATGGTGCGTCAAGATTCAAGAGGGGTTGATTTTGGATTGTGGCAAAACATTAAGCCTGATCAATTGATTTGCCCGTTAGATGTTCATGTATTAAGAGTAGCTACTCGATTAGGTTTGATTAAAGCTGGAAAGGCAAATTGGGCTAGCGCTGTTGAACTTACAGAACAACTTCGTAACTTCGATGCGGCAGACCCTGTGAAATATGATTTTGCATTATTTGGAATGGGAGTGCTGAGAAAATTGTAATCAATTATGTCCACTCCAATGCGCCCACACGAAATTTTACCAGCGTCCATTTTTGATTTGCCTATAAAGGATGAGTTAAACTTGCAACAGGTACAACAATTGCTGGCAGCCGAAATTAGTCATCTTATAAGATACGATTTTGAAAAGCTAAAAAATATCATGTATCGAATTGATATTGACGAAAATAAGTTTTACTCCCTACTTGGTGAGCCAAATGCCGGACAAGAAATAGCCAAACTAATTATTGAGAGACAAATTGAGAAGGCCATTTCGAGAAGAAATAACCCATAAAAGATTATTGTAAGAATGAAGTAAGGGGACTGCTTGCTTCTGCATTCACCCGTACTTGTGGTAAGCCGGATTCAAATCCCTTACGGCCTGCTATCACTGCCATTCTGAAGGCATCAGCCATTTCGGTGGGTTGCTTTGCGATTGCAATGGCGGTGTTTACCAGCACAGCATCAGCACCTAACTCCATGGCTTCGGCAGCATGACTGGGTGCTCCAATACCTGCATCAATGATTACTGGAACTAGAGATTGCTCACTTATTATTTTTAAAATAGCCCGCGTTTGAATTCCTTGATTGCTACCAATGGCTGAACCTAAGGGCATTACAGCGGCTACACCAACATCTTCTAGCCTTTTACAAAGTACACTATCAGCGTTAATGTAGGGTAATACTACGCAGCCGTCTTTAACCAGCGCCGCTGCAGCCTTCAAAGTTTCCACTCCATCAGGCA
>DAIMNW010000207.1:0-3857 GCA_036719905.1 Chitinophagales bacterium | reverse complement strand
GTAGATAATCATATCAACTATTTTCTGCAGCAGGCGGCATCCAACCTATTCTATACCCTGACTGATTTAACTACCATAGAATTTTAAAAATACAGCCAGTGTCCTTTCAACTTACCAAGCGAATTGTATTCTAATGTTGGCGCCGGCACTTTTATGGCATTGAGCACCACAAAACAAGTTTTCCAAAATTGTGATTTGGTTTTTATTCGGGTAAAATCAATATCGGGCGAAAGATAATACTGACGGTAGCGCTTCACATCGGTTCTATTATAAGTAATTACCGGTGCTGTGCCCTTATCTCTTGGATTGTTTCCATTGGCATCATAACTCCAAGTATTGGAATAGCCACCAAACATGCCATCGGCACCGTACCCTACTGCTACATTCAGCCATTTGGGAAAATTATTTTCCGTTTTGATAAATGAAGCAATGTTTACGCTGCCCCAGGTGGTAATGGCATTATAGTCCTTCAAATAACGCTCAGGAATAGATTTTCCATAAAGCGAATTGGCACGTTGTAACAAAACAGGGTCGTAAGAATAATCGCGGTAAAGGCCCGATGCTTTTAAAAGAATGCGTTGATCGTTCCAAACATATTGCTGCAGTAAGGGAAAGGAGGCCCCGATTGTATTACTTAAAAAATCCCCTTTTGAAAATCCCCAGGCAGCCGAAAAACCATCCATTATTTCAATGGTAAGCTGCAGGGCTTCGCCGGTAGCAAATCCATAGAGGGCAGCATGCCGCTTATCAACCCCGGCCCAACGATAGCCGGCAGCGCTAATACAAGCCTGACTATAAGCGTTGTAAATATGGCCGCACTTATCTATTTCCAACCATTCGCCATTATCATTAAAAAAATGAAAATTACTTCGTGGGTAATTGGCATACCAAGCGTAGTTTAAACCCACTAATGCCCCACAAAAAATAGCAGCACTGCCACCGGCTACAGCATAGGCTCGTTTTTTATTCAACGAATCGGCGTTAGCCGCCCATTTATCAAAGGCGGTTTGCCCATATACTGCCTGAGTGAGTTGCAAGCCAATCAAACAAAGACAAATGGCCCTAAAATAGTTCATCATTTTGGGAAAGAATTAGTGTTTAAAATGGCGAATGCCTGTGGTTACCATGGCCATATTATTGGCATTGCAATAATCAATACTTTCCTGATCTTTTACCGAGCCACCCGGCTGTATCACCACATCTATTCCGGCATCGTGAGCTATGGCCACACAATCGGGAAACGGAAAAAATGCATCGCTGGCCATTACGGCTCCATTTAAATCAAAATTAAATTGACGAGCCTTTTCAATAGCATGTTTCAGTGCATCCACACGGCTGGTTTGACCACAGCCACTGCCAATCAGTTGCTTGTTTTTCACCAGCGATATGGCGTTTGATTTTAAATGCTTGTTGATGGTATTGGCAAATAATAGGTCGTCCATTTCGGCAGCAGTGGGCTGCCGTTGGGTAACAGGTTTACAATCTTCAGCTTTTACTTCTTTACGGTTATAATCCTGAATCAATTTTCCATTAAGCACGGTACGCTGCTGCAGGGCCGGAGCATCAAACACAATTTTCTGCAACAAAATAATTCGGTTCTTTTTTTCCTTTAAAATTTTCAATGCGCCATCGGAATATCCGGGAGCAATCAATACCTCAATAAATATTTTATTTATTTCGGCTGCCACGGTTTCATCCACCTCCCGGTTGCAAATAACTATACCGCCAAAGGCAGCTACCGGGTCGCCGGCAAGTGCACCCTGCCAGGCTGTAAGCAATTCTTGGGAGTTACACACACCACAGGCATTATTGTGCTTCAAAATAGCGCAAGTGGTATCGTGCAATTCGGCTATGAGCGATACAGCCGCATCTATATCCAACAAATTATTGTACGATATTTCTTTGCCATTCAATTGTTCAAAGAGTTGGTCAAAATTGCCGGTAAACCTGCCCTGCTGATGAGGATTTTCGCCATAACGCAAACTCATAGATGGAGCAAACCATTGTGCAATTGCTGTATCGTAATGGGAAGTAACAGCAAAAGCTTTGGCTGCCAATAATTTGCGCTGCTCTAGTTTAGTAACCCCATCCTGGGCAATCAGTATATTTTCTAATTCAGCATACTCGTTTACTGACGGTATAATTACCACATCGTTAAAGTTTTTGGCTGCTCCTCTTATCAGTGAAATGCCACCTATATCTATTTTTTCAATTATGGCAGCCGCATCGTTAGTACTGGCTACAGTTTTTTCGAATGGATAAAGGTCAACCACCACACAGTCAATAGTTGGAATGGCGTACTTTTCCAATTCATTTTTATCCTGCTCATTATCGCGTCGGGCCAATATGCCACCAAAAATGGCCGGATGCAAGGTTTTTACCCTACCGCCAAATATGGATGGATAGCCGGTAACCGCTTCCACTTCTATAGCTTGGTATCCTTTGGCTTTGATAAATTCGTAAGTGCCACCGGTACTGTAAACTTTTATATCAAGGCGTTTTAAGTTTTCTAAAATATTTTCCAAACCGGTTTTATCATATACCGATAGCAGAATAGAATTAATTTTTCTGGCCATTCATTTACAATTTGATGAGGCGCAAAAGTAAGGTTTTTTGTAGGGCATTATTCACATAAAATAATGAGCGGTTTCTTTAATTTGCACGTAAATTTTAAACATGAAAAAAATCTTCTTCCTCTTTCTTCTGGCGCTTGCCGCCTGCAATAATTTGCCAAAAGACAATAGCGGTAAAATTCAGGTAAGCAACGAAAAAGATGAACTGCCTTATGGGCAAATGGTGTTTGAAAAATACTGTGTAAGTTGCCACGGCACCGGTGGCGATGGCAACTCTAACGATAAAGCCAATCTGACCAAAACCACCCTTGACCAAGATGCCATAGGCGATGTGGTGTATCATGGCCGTGCTTTAATGCCCATGTTCAACGATAAACTGGGTGAGCCGGAAATACGTGCCGTAAGTGCTTATGTATTATCCCTTCATAAATAATAACTATGAAAAAATATATTGAACAACTGAGCCACTATAATCTGTGGGCCACCGAAACTTTGATTGGCTTTATTCAAGCAGCCGGGCCGGATAAAATGGATATTGAACTGGTGAGCAGTTTCCCCAGCATTGGAAAAACGGCACTACATATTTATGGCGCCGAAGATATTTGGTTGCAACGCTTACAAAAGCAAGAAAAACTAACCTGGAGAGGTGCTCAGTTTGATGGCACCCATGAGGAACTACTCAGTGCCTGGAAAAATGCTTCCCTAGGTTTACAAACATTTGCCAAAAATATTTCAGAGGAGCAATTGGCCGAGAGCATTACATTTAAAAACACCTTAGGTGAGCAATACACCCATACCTACCAGCAGGCTATTACCCATGTATTTAATCACTCTACGTTTCATCGTGGGCAGTTGGTAACCCTTCTTAGGCAGGTTGGTTTCACTCAAATTTCTTCTACCGATTTAATCACGTACTATCGTTTGCATTCCTAAATGAATAAACTATGTGTGTTTGCCAGTGGGCAGGGTAGCAATGCAGCGCAGCTGATGGCTCATTTTAAAAATCACCCACAGATAACAGTAGCCTTGTTGATTTGCAATAATAAACAGGCTGGCGCCATTCAGATAGCCAACAAACATGGAGTACCGGTTGAAATTATTAGCAAAGAGCAACTAGCCTCACCCGAGTATCTGTTGCCTATTTTAGCAGCTCATCAAATCAGTCACTTAGTATTGGCCGGTTTTTTATTGTTATTGCCGCCATATTTAATAAGTCAATTCCACAATAAAATTTTTAATGTGCATCCATCCTTGCTGCCAAAATTTGGTGGCAGTGGTATGTAT
>DAIMNW010000206.1:0-3862 GCA_036719905.1 Chitinophagales bacterium | reverse complement strand
GGGTAAATTAGTTGGCCACAAGATTATACTTGTCATCAAGTACTTGCTTAATAAGTGGTTTCAATTGGGCAACCGCTTTGCTTAGTAAATCTAATTCCGTTGGAAAAGGCACCACCTGATGCCCAATCATGGCTCTTGTTGCATCATCTAAAGCATTGGCATCTCCTTTTATCCTGGCACTGAAGTTTTCAAACACCGCATCTGTTTTAACCGGGAAACTCCCTTGCAGTTCTTTACTTAATACATCAAAGTAATCAACTGTACATTCAACGGTAGCCATTTTGAACTGCCGAGTTTCTTTCACATCGCAGGTAATGGTTTTATATTTTTCTTTCTTGATATCATTACCCAAGCTGTCTTTTTTTACATTTCCTTTGGCATCCAATACATACTCAAAGCCATCTTTGACGGTTTTTTGTTGAGAATACTCCTTCTCAAAAAATTGCTCAGGGCTTACGGTTATTTGTTTTACATGGGCTATTATTTCATAATCATATTTGGTTTGGGCATTTTT
This sequence comes from Chitinophagales bacterium, assembly GCA_036719905.1. GTDB lineage: Bacteria > Bacteroidota > Bacteroidia > Chitinophagales > CAIODY01 > DAIMNW01. The sequence continues at coordinate 3,348 of DAIMNW010000206.1, read as the reverse complement.
AACCGTACTGTATTGAACCCAGTTGCCATTCAAATTAGTTAAAGAAATTTTGAGAAGCTCAGCTTCAAAATCAACCGGTAAAATTTTATTGGAATTATTTTCAAAGCGGAAGAGAACCTTATTGGTTCCCAAATATTTGGCATCGGTTATCAGCTTATCAATATCTGTATATCTGGTAGTATAAAATTTCACTTGTTTAAACTCTTCATAAGCCAACCGTGCATCGATTCTAGTATGGTGGGCTAACAACTCTTTTCCATGGCTGTATAAATAATCGGCGGCCTTGCTTTTGGCGGCAATCAAAAGTTCATCTACATTCATGGTTTTAATATTTGCATCGCGATTAAGAGATTTAATATGAAGAGGAATTAATGGACTTACTAGTTCTTGTCTGCGTTTCATATGCAGGTATAGCCCGGTAATTTCAACCCAATTGTCTTTGTTGGTATCCTTTCGTAGAAAGTCAATTTGTTCCAAATCTTTCTGTTGGCCTTTTTGATAAGCTTCTTCCAGTAGTAGCATGTTTTTATCGCTCTTATGATTATGACTTAGTTTTCTGACCAGTTTTTCTATGGCTGAATCATATTCGCCAGATAATATAAAATGACGGGGTGCATTGCAAGCAAACGCAAGAATTAGTAAAAAGAGTGGGGCTATTTTTTTCATTTGTCGAGTGTTTTTTACTTCCATTTTAGTTTAGATTCAAAAACGGTGCCGCTGGCATCTTTTCGAGTAACCCAAAGCATGGAATCACTGATTTCGAGCACGTTATAAACTATTTTATGTTGGGAAGAGTCAATAAAACCACCCACACTATCAATGGTTTGGGTTAAGAAGAGATTATGAGTGGCTGAATTATGCTCCCAAGTGCCTTCTCTTTTATGTATAAATGCTGTGGGCTGGGGCGTTATGGCAGATTCGTAATAGCTTCCCGGTGGTACAAACGTGATATTATATTTTTGATTAAGCGTTAGAAAGTCGGTAGTCTTATCGGCTCCATTCTCGGCATAGTAAAATAGCCACCAAGTATGCATAAGATTATGACGTTCAATGGCTTGAACCATGGCAGGGTCAATTTTTCGCTGACAACTACTACCGAAAAATACAAATGAAAATAGGAGAATAGTAAAGAATTTGTTCATTATGAAAGTAAAATTAGTGGCTTTTCGCTTTTTAATCTGATAAGGTTTAATAATCAGCATGTGAGTTAATTTAGTTTGCGGCTTATTTTTTTCCAAGTGTGTAGAAAATATTGGGATAAATAATACCAAGTAATAAAGCCCAATCCGATGCTGAAAGGTATAATGGTATATAATCTTAAATAATCTTTCTCCCAAAACTCACATACCATCCAGAAAGCATTGGCTGTGATCCAAAAGGTGACAGCCAGATTGTGGTAGAGTTCTGAACGCATATGCCTTGTTTGAATGGTTATTAAAATGGCGACTGAAAGGGTTGGTACAATCATTAGTAAGCCTAATGGCTTCCAAAGCATGGCCCAGCTTAAATCTTTAATCAACCAAAATAAGATATGTAGGTTTTCTGTTTTGCGAAATTTTAAAGGAATGGCATATTGCGCTTCGGTACTTGTGGGGCTAGTTTGCATCTTCTGACAGTTATAACTTGATTGAAATGAAACGGCAAAAAGTAGTTAAAAAATGTCATTGATTGCTCATCCAGACTTCTTTTTTTCAACATCATAATTATTTGTTAAAAAGCACTATAAAATTTCAGAGTCGAACATTACATTTGCCCACGTTTGAAAAGTCAGACCTTTAATTCTACACTTCTTTTATGAGCAATTTCCAATTAATTCCAACAAGGATTTTACGCTTTCGATTTATTTTTCTCCTGATTGCTGTATTGGGTATCACGGCTTTAGGTGGTCAAGTGGCCATTGCAGCGCCTGATGGAGAGGCACTCTTTAAAAATAATTGTGCTAGCTGTCACCAACTTGAAGGCAAATTGGTAGGTCCGGCATTGAAAGATGTAGAAAAGAGAAGGGACCGTGCTTGGATACATAAGTGGGTAAAGAACTCAGCATCAGTAATTTCCAGTGGTGATGAATATGCCGTTAAATTATTTAACGAATACAATAAAACTTCCATGACAGCTTTTGGAAGTTTGAAAGATGAGGAAATTGATGCCATTCTAGATTATGTAAAAGCCCCACCAAAATTTCCAGTGGCCGCTGCTGGTGCCGTTGCTAAATCCGAAAGTAACGACATGCTTTACATGCTTGGCACTCTTTTTATCATATTTTTCGTAGTCTATATTCTTATTGGTAAAATTAATCGCAACTTAATTCACCTTGTAAATGAGAAGGAGCCAGGTGTGTTGCCAACTCCCAAACCTTTTTACCGCAATAAATATATGGTAAGTGGTTTTATTCTTTTTCTGGCTATTTTCTGTGGATGGTATGTTGCCGACTCAGGTATAAGCATGGGCCGTTCAAAAAACTATCAGCCCGACCAACCCATTAAATATTCTCATAAGCTTCATGCCGGGGAAATGAAAATAGATTGCAAATACTGTCACCTTGGAGTTGAAAAAGGTAAACAAGCTGGTATTCCACCAGTTAACGTGTGTATGAACTGTCACAAGGCTGTGGGCCAAACCGTAAATGGTACTGGTGCCGAGGAAATCCAGAAAATTCGTGATGCATATGAACAAAACAAACCAATAGAATGGGTGCGAATTCATAACCTTCCGGATCACGTTTACTTCAACCACTCACAGCACGTTAAGGCTGGTAAGATTGCATGTCAAACTTGCCATGGCAAAATAGAAGAAATGGAAGTAGTTAAGCAAAATGCAGAGTTAAGCATGAGTTGGTGTATCAATTGTCACAGAGAAACTAAGGTGGACTTTAAAGACAATAAATACTATGCTATGTATGAAGATTTACATGCAAAAATGAAAAGTGGAGAAATTACCGCCGTAACTGAAGCCATGATGGGAGGAACAGAATGTCAAAAATGTCACTATTAATTGAAACGAAATTATCAAATCATAATAATCACAAAAAGTTAGTACTCAGTACTTAATATATATAATTATGGAAAAAAAATACTGGAAAGGATTTGAAGAACTTCAACCCACTCAAGAATTTATTCAATCAGAAAAGAATGAATTCAGAGAAGATTTGCCTTTAGAGGGAATATTTGAAGAAGGTTTCGGAAGCAAAGAAACCGGCCGCAGAGACTTCCTGAAAATGATGGGCTTTAGCCTAGCAGCTGCCACCTTGGCAGCTAGCTGTGAAATGCCTGTAAGAAAAGCATTGCCATACGTTATAAAGCCGGAAGAAGTAGTGCCCGGAGTAGCCAATTGGTACGCCTCCACATATTC
>DAIMNW010000205.1:0-3878 GCA_036719905.1 Chitinophagales bacterium | reverse complement strand
TTGATTTGATGCAACAAGTGAATGTGAGAGGAACATTTTTAGTAACCCAACATGCTTTGCCTTACTTGTTAAAATCGGATCATGCACATATTCTCACACTATCTCCTGCAATTAATTTGGCTCCACATTGGCTTTCGCCTTCAGCAGCCTATATGATAACTAAGTACAGTATGACCTTGTTGACACTTGGATGGGCCGCTGAATTTAAAGAGCAAAAAATAGCCGCCAATACCTTGTGGCCTATCACCACCATTGCAACAGCAGCTGTTCAGAATTTGTTAGGTGGTGATGATTTAATGAACCGGAGCCGTAAACCCGAAATACTAGCTGATGCAGCCTTTCATATTCTAAAACGTAATCCTTCTGAATGTACAGGAAATTGTTTTAGCGATGAGCAGATTTTGAAACAAGAAGGTTTTAATCAGTTTGATCAGTATGCTTTTCAGCCTGGGAATACTTTACAAGGTGATTTTTTTGTGGATTAATTTTCCATCAACAAATTACAGCCACGTATATCCGAATTATCTAATCGACCAAATATTTCAAAGCTTTTATCTGCATAACAACATCCAATATCGTCAGTAGCTATAAAACAACAACTATTGATGTTAGCTAAGTCTATCACGTTAATAGCCCCTCTTTCTCCAACTGGCAACACGGACAGCGGCTCATAAATATCACGTGTAAAAAACTGCATCCATGGAGGTGATCTAAAAATTCCTTTTGCAGTTGAATAAGCTTGCGAAAGTAATTCTGTCATACCATATTCTGAATGTATAGTATCACATTGAAATGCGTTCATCAATTGCTCATGCACTTGACTACGGGTTAATTCCTTTCGGCGGCCTTTCATTCCTCCTGTTTCCATAACAATTGTACTGCTTAACTTAAGAGGATATTTTTCTGCAAAATTTAGTAAAGAATACGTTACCCCAATAAGAATGGCAGGTAGCTTTTTATTCTCTAGTTCAATAAGTACTTTATACAGATCACTCCCTGATTCATGGTAAAAATTACTGTAGCTGCTGCGCTGCTGGGCAATTAATTGATCGACCATGTAAACGAGTGATGAATCGCCCTGCTCTTGATAATTAGGAAGCAGTGCAAGAATAGGAGGATTATTTTTAGAACCATAGAAAAGTTCAAAACAATTCAGAAAGCTATCCTTGTAAAGCTGCAAGTCTGTTACATAATGAGTACTTCTTAAACCAGTATTAGCCGTGCCGCTACTTTTAAATATTATTTGAGGCTGTTCATTACCTGAAATCACTTTAAAACTTTTAAAAAATGAAATGGGCAGAAAAGGTATTTGGTATATAGATGTCACCTTTTCAGGATTCACTTTTAATAATTCACAATACTGCCGGTAAATAATATTTCTCTCGTACTGCCGCTTAAAAATACGGAGTGCGGTTTCTTCAAAATTGGCACTATCAATTTGGCTTAGATTAATCATACATAATGAATTAGAATATGGCTCTTACACTTGCCCTGCCAGTGTGTACAATGGCTTTGTCGCCTGTCTTTCGTCCGTCATAAATCAGACTCATTTCCATATTAGTTGCCAATTTACGTTCGTATCCAATACCCCAAAGATAATTGCTGCCTGGTTGTAAACCTTCTAATATTGCATATGCCGCTTGGGTATTGGTGGAACTATTGTACTTAACGGTAGCTAAACTAAAATTGAATGTGAGAACACTTTTACCAGGCAAATTAATCCGCGAATCAACCATCCCTTTCATAATGATAGCTGAATCGACATGCGTTGGTGTGGGGTTTAATGCAGCTTTGTAATTATACGATGGTGTAATACGAATTCGATTGCTTAAAATAACATCCACTTTAGGTTCAATATAGTAATAATGAAATTTATATTTCTGCTGCACAACATTATCGGAAAGCAAAGATTTTATTCCATTTGCCATGTTCAACCTTATTCCAATGTGCTGACTCACATTTAATCTTTGTTGAAGTTGATGTTCCATTTTTCTTCTGGTCTCAATTCCAAAAGTTAAAAGTTGCTTGTTCACATTGTTAAGCAAAGAAATATTGGCACTATAAACGGGCATACTCCTGTTGAAATAGAGGGTATTTGACGACATTACATTACCAGCCAAGTGCAATGAATCGGGAATTGGAATCAACGGATTAAAGCGTTTAAGATTTCCATCTGCAAACGACTTCTGTTGATATTGCAGCGTTGATTGTAGGGTAAAACGATTCATCCACTTTTTGGCACCATATTTTTCGCCCCATAAATTCTCCGGTTCCATTACAATCGAATGGTTAAACTGAATATTGTTTGCTTTCACATAGGTGGTAGTAGGGATTAATATTTTCACATAACTTTTCTTATCGGAAAAATCATTATCAGTAAACTCGTTTAACTGCTGCTGATTATCGCCATTTAGGTCGTTCCAGGCATACTGCCCTTGACCTTCTGCGACTTTCAAATAAGCATACTCTCGTTTTAACTCTTGCCCCGATCCTAATTCGTAATGCATATTGTAATTCAATAAGCCTTTGAGCAATTGCTGTGTATAATCCAAACTACCTAACAAAGCCTGATCAGGCTTCTGCATAGTAAGTGTCGAATCAACAATTTTCAATTTGCGATAAGTGAGTGAAAATAGCACATTGAAGTTTTTGAAACTATTAAGCGCAAATGAGCTATTCCATGCCTGGGCGAAAGTTGCATTGGTGAAACTTTGACCAACAGCTTTTTTATCCCATCGCTGAGTAAAGCTAGAACTGAATTTGTTTTTTGCCGTATCTGAAGTGGTTAGGTAATATTTAAATTCATCAAAGAAAAAACTGCGAAAATCGAGAGTGTCCATTCCCTTGGAATAAATTCGATTGCTTTCACGTGACAAGCTTGTCCCAAGTTTCAAGCCTCCTAATTTTGCAACAGTGTAATAGATATCGGCCTTAGGTCGAAAGAAACTTGAACTGTATTTAGTGGTAGCATTACTTGTTAAATAGCTTCCACTTATCGAGCTACCAAAAGCATGATAGCGAATATTACAACTGGCCTCTTGTTGTAAAGCCTTGTAGACCGAGTCTTGCAAAAAGGTTGCTACCTTATAGTGTATTGCCCCCAAAGTATTCTTCTGATAATCAATAACGGCCGATGCCAAATGCTCATCATGTTTAATCTGATTATTCAATACATTCCAATCTCGTTGAAATTCAACCTGACGAAAGGGTTCAGGAGTTTTGAAGCGATGATCGGTATATTCGTATTGTACAGCTGAATTAAATGTAACGCCTTGATTCTTTAAAAAAGACTGATTGTGCAAGTACGCTACTTTAAAAGCTGTTCCATTATTATCAGCATCATCTTTTGAAGAAAAAGTATTGGCATCAAAGTGACTCAATGCTACTTCGGCATTGAGCGCATTGCTCTTATTCATTTTATACGAGCCGCCTAAGGTAACTACCGATGCAGATTTAGGAGCCACTATCTGCTCAATAGGTAAATAGGAACCTTTACCCTTCCCTGCCCACACGTATACCCGTCCATTGGTAGCCGTAGTAAGTTGAATATAGTCGCCAGCTTTACCACTGATGGGAGAAAAGCTAACGGTGTAAAGTACACTGTCACGATTAGTGCTTTGAATAAAAATGGAATCGCGATTGCCATTGATGACCGTATCAACTTTTCTGTAAAGCACTTTATTAACATCAAATGCAGTTTTTACAGCTGAACCTATTACTGACTGTGTAGCACTATCGCCAGCATTTCGCAAAACATATTTTTCATTTTTTAAGAAGGGCTGCTGTGGTTGGTTTTTTGCATCTGATTCTTGAAATACGGTTAATCTAAAATTAAATTTATCATTCCCAATTGCGTCACTTACTATAGTTGAAGTATG
>DAIMNW010000204.1:0-3914 GCA_036719905.1 Chitinophagales bacterium | reverse complement strand
CTCAGCTAATTATTGTGGTGCCCAAGACGAGATTTGAACTCGTACACCCTTTCGGGCGCTATTACTTCAAGGTAGAACGTCTGCCAGTTTCGCCACCTGGGCCTAATGAATAGTTAGGAGAACTTTTGGAGTAGCCAATTGCTTATTCAATTTGCTATCTTACATTTGCAAAAGTAGAAATCAATCTACCAATAACCAACTTTAACTCCACTCAATCATCAACAAAATATGAAGTCAATCATTTTCCCCGGACAAGGTTCACAATTTATTGGCATGGGCAAAGCCTTGTACGAAAGCAGCGATGTGGCTAAGGGCATGTTCGAACGAGCCAACGAAATATTAGGTTTTAGGATAACGGATATCATGTTTGCCGGTACCGAAGAAGAGTTAAAGCAAACCAAGGTTACTCAACCTGCAATTTTTCTTCATTCCGTTATTTTGGCAAAAACACAACCTGATTACAAACCCAATATGACGGCAGGGCATTCATTGGGTGAGTTTTCTGCCTTGGTAGCTGCCAATGCCTTGTCATTTGAAGATGGATTGCGATTAGTAGCTGCACGAGCCAATGCCATGCAGGCCGCTTGTGAAGCTGAGCCTTCTACTATGGCTGCTGTGCTTAATCTGGCTGATGATGTGGTAGAGCAAATTTGCAATGAAATAGAGGAAGTGGTAGTGCCTGCTAACTATAATTGTCCGGGACAGTTAGTTATAAGCGGAAGCATTGATGGAGTAAACAAAGCTTGCGAAGCTATGAAAGCTGCCGGTGCTAAACGTGCGTTGGTGTTGCCGGTAGGGGGAGCATTTCATTCTCCACTTATGGAGCCCGCACGAGTAAAACTGGCCGAAGCTATCATGGCAACTGAATTCCAAACGCCTATTTGTCCTATTTATCAAAACGTTGATGCCAAACCACATACCGCAGTTGAAGAAATAAAACAAAATCTGATTGCTCAGCTAACCGGTGCAGTTCGTTGGACCCAGACCGTTCAAAATATGATAGCCGATGGAGCTACTGAATTTGTGGAGATTGGCCCAGGTAAGGTATTGCAAGGTTTGGTTGGTAAAATTGACAAAACAGCTATTGTATCAGGTATTAACTAATTACTTCTCAGGTTGAAAAACTGCTTTCTATTCTTTGCGTTCTTCTTGGGCCTCCATGGTTCATCCACTTTAGCACAAAGGCAAGATGAAAAATTTTACAAACTAGAAGAAGGGAAAGAAAAAGATGCTTACCTGAGAAGTTTTAACAAAGGAAGCATGTCGATAAGTGGAGGCTATGGTAAGCCGTATTTTGCCACTTTATTTGCTTTAGTGGCAATTGATGGAAACCCTGTACCGGATAAGAAAATACCAGGCGATACCACCACCTTTCATGTTAAAACCATTGGCACATTGGGCCCAGCCTACTTAAAAGCAGAGTACGGATTGAATAAATATTTAGGATTGTCGGTCAACGTTTCGGCGGCTCGTTTGCATTCTACCGGTCAAGTGAATATTATTAGTGCTAGCAACGGCACCAATTTTCTGGTGTTCTATGATGCTGTATATTCGAGTGTTTCCATTCTTCCTAAATTGAACTTGCACTTTTTGAACCGGCCTAAGTTTGATCCTTACATTTCTACAGGAGTGGGTTACTCGTTTCGAAAAATAAACGTACAGGCTTCCTACAAGAATATTATTCTACCGCCACTTGTACACAAATTTAAATTTCCATTTTCTTACGAATTAACCGTTGGATTTAAAGCCTATCCTTCAAAGAACTTATTCCTATATTGGGAAGCTGGCATAGCCAAATCGCCCATACAATTAGGGGTAGGGTATGCTTTATAATGTACTGAAAAAAAATTGCAAATTCCATTCAATTATTATCTTTGAAAAAAAAATCACTATGCTTAATAAAATTGCACCTTTTTTCGCCTTTCTATTCCTTTCATTTTCAGTCGCGTATGCATCTCAATATCAACTGAATGAATCCAAGGTAGAAGACATGTTTACCAATTCTACTGAGATTCAAATCAACATGCAAGATGTTGCCGGAATTTTACAGAAGACTCAACTTAAAAATGGTTCTAAAGATCGAATGACGGCAGGAATATTAGGAGTTATACCCTGCACTGGTGCACTGGGAATTCATCGATATTACTTAGGTCATACCACAGCTGGCATTGTTCATACCGCTATCGCTGTTTGCGGTTTTGGATTTGTATTCATTCCTGTTATTGGATGGATTATTACTGGTCCTATACAAACTTTAAATGTCATCAGTGCCATAGTTGATGGAATTATGTATTTAGTAGCTGATGATAATGAATTTCAGAGTAAGTATGCCAACAATAAGAAAATCATTCAGTGGTTTTAAGTTTAACTTCTAGCTCACATTTAACAATATTTTACACAAGGAACCCTGCCATTGGTGCAGGGTTTTTTGTTTCTTTGTAGCATGAGTAAATATAAAGTAGGAATTGGCGTTGTGCTACTCCTTTTAGTTTCGGGCTTAATGGTTTTTGCCTTTCTGCCCACAGAAAAATTAAGTCTTGATATGAACGCCCGTACCCTTCAGCATGGGCAGTATGTTACTGTAAAAGGGGAGGTGTACTACCGCACAGCAGGTGGTAAAATGGTGACCCATATCACTTCTCCCTTTGAACAAATCATTATTACAGATGATGGCGGTGAGATGAAAACCTATGATAAAAATTCAAATACTGTGATGATGGTACGTGGTGATGATTATAGTAGCAAAGAAAGTTTTATTTATCAGTTTCTCAGTGGCGATATTAATACTATGGGGTTGCCAAAAATGGGACTAAAAGTAACTGATACTAAACTGGACGACGGGGCAGTGGTTACCACATGGATTCAAAAAGAAAAAACTTCGAAGGGCTTGCAAAAGGTTATACTGGCCCATCAAAACAACTTGCCAATTTATATGGCTTTTATTCGTGAGAAAAATATACCCATGCAAAAGGTATATTACACCAACTATCAAAGGGTTGGCAGCACCATGATGCCCATGAATTTGACCGAAATTAATTTTATGGATGATGGTAAGGATTCCGTAATTACCCGAAGATTATACTCTAATCTTAAAACCAATCGTGATGTGATAGATACTTATTTGAATTATATGATTCCGTCTTCAGCCAAATTGGTAACCGAAGCAGATATAAAAAAAATGACCGGTCAGAAATGAGATTCCAATTTATTCTAATTCTTCTGGTAGTTGTGAGTTCATCAGCCTATGCGCAAGGTGTGAATACCGGTGATTATTCAGCATTGGTTGCTTCTAAGAATTTCACCAATTCAAAATTTACACAAAAACGAGTAGTGAAATTTTTACAGCCTAAGTCGAAAAATGTTTTCCTACGATATAATCCGGTGACACTTACTTTTGGAGGCTTACTATATTTTTATCAAAGTACTATTTCACAACAAATAGCAAGCGAATGCCCTTATGAAATAAGCTGTTCTAATTTTAGTAAACAATGTTTGCAAAACTACGGCTTGTTTAAAGGTGTGGCCTTAAGTGCAGACCGGTTAAGTAGATGTAACGAATTCCTTCGATTTGATCTTACCCCGTTTAATCTCGATGCCGATTTTCGAATTATTGATCCCATAAATTTCTACAGTGTTAAAAATTTCCCGAAGCCATAATTCTACCTTTCTCCTTGTTCTCCGGAAGTTTGTAGCGTTTCTTTTTTGTTTTGTTTCATTCAGCTTGTTTGCAGGCCACTTGGGTAGCACGGCTGTAGCTCAGCAGAACGAACAAAAAATATCACCCAATCTTGAATTTATCAACTACCTGGTGCAGAATGGTAATTACCACGAGGCTCTTACTTTGCTTGATGAGGAATCTGCTAAAACAGATACCGTGGCATTTCTTCAAGGCTGGTGTTACTACAAGCTTAATC
>DAIMNW010000044.1:0-14045 GCA_036719905.1 Chitinophagales bacterium | reverse complement strand
AGCCAATATGTCGAAAAAACGTAAGGCCACCGTAAACTGGGGTGTTGCTTTTCATCACATTACCCGACCCGATCAATCGTTGATGGGATTGAACGCCCGGCTACCCATTAAGTTTTCGACCCAACTCACCACCTTGATTCCTTTCAATTTTTCAAGATACGAAAACCTCAGTGGCCTTATTGTTCCTGCTGTTTTATATGAACGTCAGGACAAGTTTCGTGAACTGGTAATGGGGGTAAACTGTTTGAAAAATCCATTGTTCGGAGGATTGTTTTTCCGAAGCCGCAGTTTCCCTGGCCTATCAAAAGATGTGGATGCTTTGATAGCTGATATTGGAGTTGATTTAAAAATAAACCGAACAACAAACTTAAAAGTGTGTTACAGCTACGATGTGAGCATAAATGGATTACGCGGTTATTCGCCTGGAGCTCATGAAATTGGTTTGTTTTTCTGGTTTAAAAATGCAAGCCATGGAAGAGGGGGGCCAAGCAACAAGAAGATGGATTGTTTTTATTTTTAAAGCAGGATTCACCCTACTTGAACCTGTACAATCTATGACAAAATAAAGGCGAAAGCCTTTGCTGAAGTGCGTATTTTGTAATCATAAATAATACCTAACGTATTTTTTTTATACCTTATATCCAAACGAGTCGATGAATAAATTATTACAAATTCTATTTATTGGTGGATGGTTTTTAACCTCAGCCATTGAAGTAAATGCTCAATGCAATATTACTACCAATCCATCAGGTAGCGTTAACATATGCTCCGGACAAAGCGTTGTCCTGACTGCTAACGGTGCTAGTACCTATAGCTGGTCTCCTGCTGGAGGATTGAGTGGAACAACGGGCGCAACGGTAACTGCTACTCCTTTTGTTACTATTACCTATAGAGTAATAGGAACCTGCCCTGGGCCGCCAGTCACTACCAAAGACACAGCCTACATTACCGTAAATGTATCCCCTACACCAACGGCCGCATTTACCTATACCCCTGCTACTGCGCAGTGTGGTAACCTTCCTGTTCAGTTTAATGGATCAGGAACTGGAACTGGATTAACTTATGCCTGGAATTTTGGCGACCCAACCAGTAGTAGTAATACCAGCACATCGCAGAACCCCACCCATACTTTTAATACGGCTATCGGTAATGGGACACAAAGTTTTATTGTAACTCTTGTTGTCACGAATTCTGCTGGCTGTTCAGCTACTGTGATACACAATGTGACCGTAAATCAAATTCCAAGCGCTGCGATGGGGGGCACCGGTTTTGTGGTGATAAATGGTCAGCCTTATTTTAAAACCTGTACAAGCAACCCAACTTCTACTTTTACATTTACCAATACATCAACCACCACAGCCACCAACACCAACTATACCATAAATTGGGGTGATGGTTCGCCCAACTTTACTTCTGCTACTGCATGGGGACCCACCATGACACACACCTATGCGATTGGCATTTATACTTTGGCCTATACCGTAACAGGGGCCAATGGCTGTAGCAATACCATAAACTATAGTGTGTTTGTGGGTAGTAATCCGGCTGTTGGAATAGGCAACCCTGGTAATAGCACTATATGTGGCCCCAATACTCTCACTTTTCCTATTACCGGAACATCAAATAATCCTCCGGGTACTATGTATACAGTGACCTTTAATGATGGTTCGGCTCCTATTACTTTTCCGCATCCACCGCCAGCCAGCGTAGCTCACTTGTTTAGTATTTCATCTTGCGGCACCACTAGTTCCAATGGTACCACTAGTTATCCAAATTCATTTTCAGCATCTATCACTGCATCAAATCCTTGTGGAACTAGTTCGGGTGCTGTTGTGCCTATCTATGTTTCGGCGCCACCCGTTGCATCATTTACCATATCACCAAGCACCACAATTTGTGTGAATACTTCTGCAACGTTTAGCAATACTACTGTAGGTTTTGACATCAACCCAGTAACTGGTGTGTGTAATCAAACTTCACAACCCGTAGTTTGGAGTATAACTCCAGCTGCCGGTTGGACCACCGGAGGAAGTTTGGGTAATACCTTTAATCTAACTGACCCCAATTTATGGCTAGCCGGTTCCAATGCATTGAATGTAAATTTTAACACCATTGGCAGCTATACCATCACCATGGTTACAGGATCTACCAACCAGTGTGGTCTGGACACCATTAGTCAAACTATTTGTGTGGTTCCGCCACCTACCCCGGCCTTTAGTATGTCGCCGCCTAATGGATGTGCACCATCTACTGTCACCATTAGTAACACTTCATTGGGTTCGGCTGGTTGTAGCACCTTAGGTTACTCGTGGGTTGTATCCTACAGTTCAGGTTGTATTTATTATTCATCGGGCAGTTATATTTACTCAAGTGGAAATTCCACTGCCACCAACCCGGTATTTACATTTTCTACTCCAGGGAGTTACAACATTACCTTGAATGTGAGTAATGCCTGTGGCACTTTTGCTGCATCGCAAACCACAGTTGTAAAAACGGTTCCATACATAACAACTAACACCCCAGTAAGCGGCGCTTGTGGAACTAACACCGTTAACCCTGCTAATTATTTTAACGTGTATGGTTGTGGAGGTACGGTATCGAATTATGCATGGACTTACGCTGGCGGTAATCCAGCCACAGGTACAGGCGCAAGTCCGGGCAATGTAACTTTCACTGCCGGTGGTACTAATACAATTTCACTGATAGCTACCAACGAATGCGGAAGTACACCAAGTTCGGTTTATGTACCGGTATATCCACTGCCAATAGTTAATGCCGGTCCTAGCTTTACTATCTGTCAGGGATTTGGTAGTCCATTGAACGGAAGTGCTTCGAATGGTACGCCATCGTACTGGTACTCTTGGTCGCCTTCGGGAAATGTGAACAGCCCATCTTCTGCTAATACAACTGCTTATCCCAATTCAACTACCACGTATACCCTTTCGGTTACTGATTGGTATGGTTGCTCGGGTAGTGATACCATGATAGTAACTGTAAAGCCAACTCCAACGGTGACTGTTGTGGCTCAGCCATCCACTGTTTGTTATGGAAATACTGTAATGTTGATTGCTACAGGCGCCAACACCTATTCTTGGTCTGGTTCAGGTTTGATTGGGGTTTCGAGCAATGACACCGTTTATGCTGTTCCTACTATTTCCGGTAATTTCTCGGTAACTGGAACTAATCTCTTTAACTGTAGTGATAATGATGCAGTGTATGTAACAGTGAATCCTCTTCCGAATTTGTCCGTTTGGCCATCGAATAACAATACCATCTGCCTTGGCAGTTCTATCACACTAACGGCTAATGGAGCTTCCACGTATACCTGGCATCCGGCTGGCACCTTGAATACATCGACCGGGGCAACAGTTACCGCCACCCCAGCAGCCACCACCACGTACCATATTGTTGGAACCTCTGTTTTTGGATGCATAGATTCGACAACGGCTATTATAAATGTAAATGGTGTACCTACCGTAACGGCCAGCGCAGCATTACCATTAACCTGCCCGGGAGCACCTAACACCTTAACAGCCGGCGGTGCTACCACGTATACCTGGAGTCCAGCGACAGCGCTAAGCAGCACAACAGGGCAAGTGGTGGTGGCTTCACCCACCGTTACTACCACCTATGTGGTTACAGGAACTAATGGTGCCAACTGCACCGATACGGCATTTGTTGTTTGTGTTGTTAAACCCATTCAAACACTTTCCTTTTCACATTTTGATTCAACCATTTGCCTTGGACAAACTATTGATACCATAACAGTAAGCGGAGGAAGTGGTTATATCTGGAGCCCTGCTTTAGGGTTAAATACCACAACCGGACCGACAGTAGTGGCCACCCCTACAGTTACCACAAAATACTATTGCACGGCAACCAATACCGTAGGTTGTTCAATAACCGACAGCACCTATGTAACAGTTGACACTTTGCCAAAAGCAGATGCCGGAGCCAATAAAGTAATTTGTATGGGCACAAGCACTGTAATTGGTGTTGCTCCCATAGCAGGTTTTAGCTATGTATGGACACCTACCACAGCTCTAACGAATCCGAACGTAGCCAACCCAACCGCCAGCCCAACAACCAATACTACCTACATTGTAACACGTACCAATAATATAACCGGTTGTTATAAATCAGACACCATGACGGTGACCGTAGTGCCATTGCCGCCTGCACCAAGTGTAAGCAGCAACAGCCCGGTGTGCTGGTATTCAAATATTAATTTAACTGCCAACGGATTGCCTGGTTCCACCTACACATGGACGGGTCCTGGCGCCTATTCTTCTACATCACAGAACCCTGTTATTGTAAACGCTTTATACCCTGATACGGGTATGTATTACTGTTCGCAATTTATTGGCGGATGCAATAGCCCAACAGATAGTGTGTTTGTACACATGTTCCCTAAGCCGGCAGCCTTATCCGGAGTGAATCAAACTATTTGCAGCAATCAGTCGGCTGCTATTGGAGGCTTGCAGGTGCCAGGTAGTACCTACTTCTGGTATAGCAATCCATTAGGATATGCTAACACGAATCCAAGTGATACTGTAACACCGCTGGTCACTACAACATACACCATTGTAGAAACCGATATTCACAATTGTCAAGATTCAAACAATGTGGTAATCACTGTGAAGCCACTTCCGGTGGTAAGTTTTACCCACCCTAATCCTGCTTGTATAAACGCAGGCGTTTTGTTTACTAATAATTCATTTAGTTCCATTATTCTAAATCATTGGGGTTTTGGTGATGGCGGATGGTCAGGTATTACCAGCCCAAATCATGCGTATGCCAATCCGGGTAGTTATATGATAGAATTAATTTGTACTACCACTGATGGGTGTATCGATTCCATTACTGATTCTATTACCGTGGTTACAGTTGCCACACCTAGCTACACACTCAGCCCCGATTCAGGTTGCGGACCATTGGCTGTTAGCTTTGTCAATAATAGTTTCGGATACAATCCAACATATAATTGGGATTTAGGATATAATAGCCAAACCTATGTGGGCACAGTACCGCCAACCACTTCTTACCCTGAACCATTTAAAGGCGACACCACCTATTATATCATCCTTCAGGCAGTGAATCTATGTGGGGCGGTTTCCTATACCGATTCGGTAGTTGTTCATCCATCGCCACATGCGCAATTTGGAACCAATGTGAGTTCGGGATGTTCTCCTCTTCCAATTTATTTTTCAAATGTTTCCATTGGTTTGCCAACCACTTTCTTGTGGAATTTTGGCGATGGAAGTGCCACCACCACGGCTATGAATCCGCCGCCTCATACTTATTTTACCGGCACACAAGACACCACCTACTACATTACTTTGATTGTGAGTAATGCCTGTGGCGCCGACACTTTGGTTGATTCAATTCTTGTACATCCTAATACCGTAAATGCATTTTTCAATATTGCACCTACAGCAGGCTGTGCGCCATTCACTACCACGGTTCAAAATTTTTCAACCGGCGCCACTTCTATTTCATGGAATTTTGGAAATGGAAACTATTCAAGTCAGCAAGTTGTTTCCCAAACTTATCCCAATGCCGGAACTTATACCATTTCGCTTTATGCCAATAATGGCTGTAGTTATGATACTACATCCACTACCATCACCGTGTATCCGCTTCCAAATGTCATAGCCACTCCTGCGTCTCAGGGAATTTGCTCAGGATCATCAACCAATATTGCTTTAAACAGTTTGGCTCCGGGCACCAATTTTACCTGGACAGTAGTTCAAAATGGAGTAACCGGTGCCAGTGGCGGTATGGGTAATTCTATAAATCAAGTGCTTAGCTTAACCGGCAGCACTCCAGGAACTGCTATCTATACCATTACCCCTACACCAACTATTTATGGATGTATCGGCTCTCCTATTACCGATACAGTGACTGTTTCATTATCTCCAACTGTAACTGTGGCGCCTACCTCACAAACCATTTGCGAAGGAACATCGCCAACAATCAATCTGAGTGGCAGTATCCCGGGAACTACTTTCTCGTGGATAGTATTACAAAATAATACCACGGGTGGTACCAATGCTATTGGCAGTGTTATTAATCAAACATTGTTTTGTGCTACACCCACAACCGGCACAGCCACGTATCAGATAACACCTAACTATAATGGCTGCCTTGGCCCTATGGATTCTGCTGTAATCACTGTTAATCCCGTTCCAACAGCTGTGGCCACACCGAGCTCTGCATCTATTTGCACAGGTGCAACACCTGTTATCAATCTCACTAGCTCAGTCATTGGTGCAAGTTTTTCTTGGACGGTGGTTCAGTCGGGGGTAAGTGGTGCATCTAATGGAACCGGCTCCATCATTAGCCAAACTCTAACTACCACTGGCACTGTGAGTGGAACTGCCACTTATACCATTACGCCAACCGCTAATGGCTGTACAGGTATTCCGATTCAAGTAACGATTATTGTTAATCCTATTCCTTCGGTTAATGCCACTCCGCCAAATCAAACTATTTGCAGTGGTGCTGCCCCTGCAATTAATTTAACCAGCAATGTGATTGCAACCAGTTTTGCATGGACCGTAAGCCCATTCAACGTGGCTGGTGCATCGAATTCAAGTGGGGCAGTTATTAGCCAAACTCTTACCACTACCGGAACCACATCAGGTACCGTAGACTATACAATTACTCCATCGGTGGGGGCCTGTGCCGGTACTCCAATATTGGTCACTATCACTGTTAATCCAACTCCAACGGCCATAGCTGCGCCTGTTACTCAAACTATTTGTTCGGGCGATTCGTCGAACCTTAGCCTTACAAGTAATGTGACCGGCACCACGTATGCATGGACGGTAGCCCAAAATGGAGTAACCGGAGCCACTGCAGGAAATGGATCCTTGATAAATGAGCAACTCAATAGTACAGGCACTACCATTGGTACGGTAAATTATACAATTACACCTACAGCCAACTTATGTCCTGGAGCGCCTATAATAATTCCGGTAACCGTTAACCCAATCCCTGTTGCTACTGCCACACCATCTACCCAAACCATCTGTAGCGGAACGGCTATTAATATTCCATTGTCGGGTTCCGTATCAGGAACTACATTCACTTGGACGTTGGCTCAATCAGGCGTTGGTGGGGCTGCAGGCGGAAGTGGTGCCATTATAGCTCAAACGCTAAATGCCTTAGGCAGCACAATCGACTCGGCTAATTATTTAGTTACCCCTTTGGCTAATGGTTGTCCTGGGTTACCAATTGGCGTTACAGCCATCGTAAATCCAATACCGGTTGCTACCGCCACTCCGCCTGCTCAAACTATTTGCAGTGGAACCAACACTAACATTAGTTTGACAGGAAGTGTTTCAGGAACACAATTTAGCTGGACAGTTGTTCAAAGCGGAGTTGTGGGTGCTACCAATGGAAGTGGATTTGTTATAAATCAAACGCTTGTGACCACAGGCCCTGCAGTTGGTACTGTTACTTACACCATTACCCCGGTGGCTAATGCTTGTAATGGTTTGCCAATAAATGTAACCATTACGGTAAACCCGGGACCAAATCTGAGCATGATTATATCGGATGATACAGTATGCGTTGGTGTTCCGGTTACATTCTCTTTTGTGTATCCGGGCTTGAGTAGTTTTCAATGGAAATTTGGCGATGGCGCCACAGATATTCAAAACCCAAGTGTGCATCAGTATGCCGCAAGCGGAAATTATACCGTTCGATTAATTGGCACCACAGTGGCTTTTGGTTGTACCGATTCTGCTCAACAAGTTGTTACTATACTTCCAACGCCTATTCTTAACGTAGTAACTACACCAGCTTTTGGATGTAAAGATCTTGGAGTACAAATCACCAACAATACTCAATTTGCCAATTTCCATAATTGGGATTTGGGCGATGGAAATTCGAGTAACAGCTCTGCCTCGGTATTTAATCATACCTACACCATGCCGGGCACTCATACCATCATTTACATAGCCACCAATGCTAATACCTGTGCCGATACCGGTTACTATCAAATTGTGGTATATCCTAAACCGGTGGCAGCATTCAGTTATATAGCTTCCAACCCCTGTCAAACGCCATTCTCTTTAACGCTTAGCAATTCGAGCAATGGAGCAAATAGTTTTGTTTGGGATGATGGTTTGGGTAATACGAATTTGAATACTAATACCATTATCACATATAACCAGCCCGGCAATCATGTAGTTACACTAATTGCATTCAATGCCAATGGATGTAGCGATACCTCATCACAAACCGTTATCTCTTATCCTGCACCCCATGCCGACTTTAGTGGAACCCCACAGGTTGGATGCGAACCACTAGAGGTAACTTTCTCCGATTTATCGACTGATGATTTCTATCAACACTGGGTATTTGGTGATGGAACTTTTGCAGATAATACAAAGACACCAACCCATCAATTTGTTGCGCCAGGTATTTATAATGTATCCTTAAAAATCGAAGGCCTTAATCACGTTTGTAGTGATAGTATTCTAAAACCGGGATACATTACTGTGTTGCCAAGACCTATTGCAGCTTTCACCTATGACGACTTAAATTCTCCTGCTCCAAATGTAGAGGTGCGTTTTACAAGTCAATCAACCAATGCCGTAAATTACGTTTGGGATTTTGGTGATGTAAGTAATCCGTTAACCACACCCGACTCCGTTAGCATGCACAGTTATTTACAGGCTGGTAACTATAGAGTTGTGTTAATTGCCATTCATGCTAATGGCTGTACCGATACTACTTCAAAACTTATTGAAACAGAATATATAAGTGGATTGTATGTGCCAAATGCTATGTCGCCGCATGCAGGATTAAATGAAGAAGTAAAAGTGTTTATGCCGAAAGGTGTTGGACTAATTAGCTATAAGGCACAAGTGTTCACCACTTGGGGCGAAAAACTTTGGGAGTCTGTTGCTCTAGATGAAAAAGGCTCTCCTACTGAAAGCTGGGATGGAACTTATAAAGGGGAGTTGATGCCCCAAGATGTTTATGTATGGAAAATAGAAGGTCAATTTTCCAACCAAACTACATGGCAGGGAAACAGCTATGATGGAAAAAAATTCAGTCGTACAGGGACCCTTACTTTGTTGAGATAATTTTGTAAAGCCTCATTGAAAAATACCGCCTGTGCATAGCATTGGCGGTATTTTTTTTTCACACTAATTTTCAGCCTTCACTTTTTTCAACCAAAGATATCCGGCCCATAAGGCACAGGCTGCGCCCACTATAAGTAGTGGCCAATAATAGGAATGAATGAAGTTGTGAAAATACGCACCCACCACCAAATACATAGCAGCTACACAAACTTTGATAATGCCTAATTCGGCTGTGGTCCAGGTTGATTTTAATTTCAAAAAATTCATGAGCTAAGGTTTTAATCAGAATCCGTAAATGAATCAGGTTTTGTTCAGCTATATAGGTACAGTTTTTACGGCTTCACATGTTTTTGCCGCTTCTATCTCTTTAGTGCATGATTTAAAATTTTTCATATTGCGAACCAAATCAAACTTTTGCTTAAGGCCCCATTCTTGATTATAATATGTTTTACCAACAGCAATTGAGTCTTGGGCAACATTGCTCCTTCCACCGGCACTTATATGATTTATAGCTTTCACATAAAGGGCATGTGCATGCTCCATTACTTTTTGGTGTATCATTTCTAAATCTTCAGAGCCGTCCAAGGGTGTTTTTTCTGTTGTAATAATATTGCCCGAGTCAATGCCTGCATCAATCCACATAATAGTATTGCCTATTAAATGAAACTGACCTGTGGCTATACACCAATTGGTGCAATTAGGGCCGCCTTTTATGTAGGGAGATAAACCCGTGTGCAAATTAAGAATTCCAATAGTGGGGCACACACTTAACAATTTTTCTTTTACCAATCGCGTACCTGAAACAACAATTAAATCAGGCTCAATCTTTTTGGTAAATTGATACGCTTCATCAGAGTTTATATTTTCAACATCAAGCAAAGTTACTTTAGGATAATCCGGATACAGTTTCTGGTAATTTGACTTCATTTCCCACCATGCCTTGCCAATAGAGGGTAGAAATATTTTTTCAATTGCTATTTCAAATATTTTTAAAAAAGTATATCTCTTTTTATGTGTTCTAGTTTCAGTAATAATTCCGGCAATGGGAATCAAATCATGAATTTTGTTTGCCAATGCTTTTTGATTAGCCTCGTTGCCTATCCAAAGTACAATTTTCATGAGTAGCCAATTAACGATTTTAGTTTGGGCAGCGTTCCAGCAATTCTCAAATTGGTTTTCCACCAGGGTTCTGAATAGAGCTCTATTCTTGGAATCTCGAAAAGGTCTTGTTTTAACGGCTCATAAAACTTTTGGTTTACAGCCAACCCTGCTTTGTATCCTGCTTCTCTGGCCAATGTTTTTGTTTGCTCCGTATAACTTCCAACAGGATAAGAAATTGTGAGTGGTGTGTGCCCAAGCATCGATTGAATTCGCTCTGCCGAAATTTTCAGTTCAGCAGTTATTTCTTCACGATTATTCATTGTGCCCAACATGGCATGCGTATGTGTATGCGAACCAATGTAGTGCCCTTCAGCTTTTAGCTCAGCAACTTGTGCCCAATTCATCATTATTTTAGGAAGCTCTACATCGCATAATTGTTCTTGAACCAAATTCAAAGTTTCTGTTCTCTCTTCGTGTGTCAAGGTTTTTAAAAACGGTTTCAGCTTTTGTACATATGCTATTCTATCCGCTTCTACCAAAAATACTGCAGCTTTCAGAGCTTCGGGAATAAAACTTAGCGGTAATTCAATATTGGGTTGTTGTGTGTATTGAAATCGGTGTTCGAGCACATAAGTCCAGGTAGGAATGTTTCGATCTATACAATCGGTAACCACATAAAAAGATGCTTTGCAATTATATTTTCTGAGAATGGGTGCGGCAAATTCTAAATTATCTGCAAACCCATCATCGAATACTATAGTGGCCATGTTTCCTGTATCCGGAATTTTCCCCAATACGATGTCTTCGAGAAGTTCTACTTGATACCGCGAACTAATAAATTTGACACACCTTTCAAACAAACGTACATCCATTGGGTCCCAAAGTTTTTCTCGTTTAGGATTTACCCGATGAAATAAAAAATTACGAATCATGTAATGGCCTTTCTTACTTATTTATTCGAGTGAAGCCCAATATGGTTTCCTTCAGTATCAATAATAAAAGCCATAAAACCGTTAGGGCCGATGGAAGTTTTGGGCATAGTTACTTTACCACCGGCAGCCTCTACTTTTGATAACGCAACCGCCAAATCTGGATTACCATTAAGGTACAGCTTAACTCCATCTGCCGAAGGCCTATGCATTGGGCCAATTAATAGACAGCCGTTCGCTTTTCCACTCATGGGCTCCGAAGGGAACATGGCACAGCGCATACCCGGCATTTCCATTTCGGGCATTGTGATATCAAAAATTGTTTCATAAAATTTTTTGGCTCGTGCCAGGTCGGTTACTGCTATTTCGAACCAGTTCAGTGAGTTTTCTTTTGAAGTCATTTGTTTACGATTTAGTTGTTTAAAGTTTAGTTATCTTCCTAAAGATACAATATCCTTTACCTCTAGCACATTCTTGTTGTATCCTTGTCCGGCTACATGAATCATGGCTTTGCCCAACTCTTCGAGAGTAGAAACCATATTTGGAAATAGTTTACCCACTGCCGGCAGCATCCAGCCTATATACTTATAGTATGGCAACACATTCTTGGCTCCCGGCTTAGGTATGAGTGCAGCCGGGCGAAAATTATAAACTGCTTTAAAAGGCAATTTCATTAAATCATTTTCTGTTTTTCCTTTTACACGAGCCCACATCATGCGCCCTTGTTCGCTGCTATCGGTGCCTGAACCTGATATATAGCAGAAGGTCATTGCTTTATTTAAACGAGATAAAGTTTCGGCCACATGCATGGTGAGTGTATAGGTTAGTCGAGTGTATTCCTCCTCTTTCATACCTACCGACGATACTCCCAAACAAAACAAGCATGCATCGTAATTGCCCAGCTCAGCTTCAATTGGTTTTAAATTAAAGAAATCTTCATGCAATATTTCTTTTAGCTTCGGGTGTGTAAATCCACTTGGTTTTCGGTTGATTACTAATATGGAATCTACTTCGGCATTTTCCAAGCAAGTAAAGAGCACCGCTTCGCCAACCATTCCGGTAGCACCGGTAATTATTATTTTTTGTTTCATTTTATCAATTCGTTTTCGTGATTTAATATTTTTTTATCAAAAATAAAAGGACCCAACGGAACCAATGCTGCCCCTAAGGCAAGGAGCGATTTTTTTATGCCCCAATTATTTTGCAACATAAGTTTTAATCCATAGCGCAAATACAAAATGAATAAAATGCCGTGTATCCATCCAAAATATTTTACTGCAAGTGGTAAGCCGGCGAAATACTTCAGCGGCATGGCAATAAGTAATAACAGAAGGAAAGAAACTCCTTCGGCCCAGGCTATCATTCTAAACACACCAAGTGCATTATTTAAATCGGGTAGTTTCATAATTGGTTTTTCTGAATTAGGTTGATATAGTACTTAAATGTTTTTCACGTTCATAATGGCAAATCACATAGCGCAGTTCAGCCCAACTCACATCGCTACCGGCCAGACTTTTTAATGGCGACAATTTGGTTTCATCAGGATGTTGTTTTAGCACTGCGCTTATTATTTCAAACTTGTCTGGGGCCAGTAAATCACTAATGGGTATGCTTCCTTCCAGTACTCCGGTAGCTAAATGACCTTCAATAGTAACCAATGCCATGCCGCGTTCAAGCGCTATTTGCTCGGTGCTTCTTCCGGTAAGAAAGAGTGCCACACTTGTTTTGGCTGAAGCCCCTCCTTCCGATTTTGATTTCTTTTCTCTAATAGGCTTTTCAATTTTTGCAAGCAGCTGTTCAGGATTCTTAAATTCAATATCTCCATAGCGAATGGTCTGAATCCTGTTGGCCAACGAATTAATCTGAGCCGCCAGTTTGCCAATTTGTTCCGAATATCTTTTCACCCCATTTTTTCCCTTAAGCAATAGTAAGTAGGCATGTGTTGGTTCAATTAAGCCGGCTTTTATTTTTTCTACAAAATAGGCTATGGCTTTTTCCAGTCGTTCGCGAAGCAAACTGCTGTCGCCACTTTCATCGGCTTGAGTGATTAACGATTCTAGTTTTATTTTAAAACTATCGGCCACCTTTTGTTCGGCGGCTATGGTTTTTTCTAATTCCTGAAGCCATTTTTTTTCTTCACTATTGCCGGCCACCTCCATGGCTTCCGTTTTGTGGCGGAAATAATCAATACTTTTCTTCAATGAAATAAAATCGAAACTATCCATCAATCGATTTCGAAAATAGTTGCGTTGCTCTTGCTTGAACACCGAGCTTAGCTGATCTATGTTCATCGCTTTATCGGTATAGTCAATCACTCGTTCATCGGTTTGAATGCTTTGCGGTGTAATGGTCGATTTTAAAATTAATCCATCCAATGTTGTACATCGGCTTAAGGCCACATACACTTGCCCGGGCGCAAAGGAGTAACCGGCATCTACTATAGCTTTCTTAAAGGTAAGGCCTTGGCTTTTGTGAATAGTGATTGCCCACGCCAACCGAAGTGGGTAATGACGAAACTCACCAATTTCCTTTTCATCAATTTTATTGGTTTCGCCGTTCAAACCATAGCGCACGTTTTTCCAGCTTTCTTTCAACACTTCAAATTCTTCATCTTTCTCATCAAAATGTACAAAAAGCGATTCGTCGGTGAGGCGGCTTACAGTGGCTAGTTTGCCATTGTAATATCGCCGTTCTTCGCCAGAATCATTCTTGATAAACATAACCCGGGCGCCTTGTTTCAACTTCAATTCCTCTTCCATCGGAAACAAATTGGGATTAAATTCTCCCTGGATTTCCGCTTTGAAAACATACTCTTTGCCATCGAGCTGTTGCATTTTGTTTTTGTTAATCTCATCAGCACGGCGGTTATGGGTAGTTAGTGTAATGTAATCATCTGTATCATCTACTATTGTGG
>DAIMNW010000043.1:0-14153 GCA_036719905.1 Chitinophagales bacterium | reverse complement strand
GTGTTGCCCACCAATACCTCTGTGCTTTACGCTACCGATGCCAGCAACAATCGACAATTGAATATCCATTTTCCGTGGAGCGATTCCAATATTTACTGGGATGCCGGCTCTAATGGTCCTTATGACAGAATAAACAAAGTGGCTACTCCGGCTGAGTTTGCCGGCAATTGGAACTATTGGGTATTTACTAAAAATACTGCCACCGGCTCTATGAAAATTTACCTGAACGGCACCCTTTGGCATAGTGGTGCCGGCAAAACTATTCCTATTCAAATTTCTAATTTTCAATTGGGCAATCAGCATGGATTGAACAATCCGTACTTTGGAAAGATAGATGAGTTTACACTCTGGAATACGGAGCTATCAGCTGCCAATATTCAAAACTGGATGCGTAGGCCTATTACCCCTGCTCATCCGGCGTATGCCAATCTAATGGCACATTATGCCTTTAATGAAGGTAGCGGAAACGTAACTGCTGATAATTCGACAGTGACCGATACGGCTACTTTGGTTGGCAGTCCATTATGGCGTAGAAACCGAGCAGTTGACATTTTTAAAGGATTTGCTGAAACAGTTTTCCGCCCTACACTCACATTTGTTCAAGGCACCTATAATCAAACTATTACTAGCATTACCATACTCGATTCGGTGGTGAATAATCCCAATACGGTGTATAGTTATATGGTGGCCGGTCATGCTGCAGTACCCTACGATACCACCATATCTTACACAGCCGGCTACGTTTATAAATATGATGGCGAAACCGGTGCCTTGCTCGATTCAACTTTGATTGCGCCTGATGGTACTGTGAACATTGGCACCTTAAATTTTTACAAAACTTATCCTTCGCGTTTTCAAATTATGTCGTTTGTAACGCCTTATGGTATTGGGCTTAACCTTGGCCCTAATGGCAAAACCTGGACATTCGATTTATCGGATTTAGAGCCCATTTTGAAAGGACGCAAGCGTATGACCATAGATGCAGGTGGCCAATGGCAGGAAGACCTCGATATTCGATTTATGTTTATAGTGGGTACACCACCGCATGATGTAAAGCAGGTGGCCAATATCTGGAAAGTGGATAATGTGGGCTATGGCAATATTCTAAACGACCGCTACTTTGAGCCTCGTATGGTGCATTTTGATGCCAATTCGGTGGCTTACAAAATAAGAACGGCTATTACCGGCCACGGGCAAGATGGCGAATTTATACCTCGTCAGCATTATATCAATATAGCCGGAGGCGCCAGAGATTTTAACTGGAATGTTTGGAAGGCTTGTGCCAGCAATCCTATTTATCCGCAAGGCGGAACATGGATTTACGATAGAGCCGGCTGGTGCCCGGGAGCGCCTACCGATATTCAGGAGTTTGATATTACCCCATTGGTTACACCTGGTTCGTCGGATAGTGTAGATTATGGAATTGATGTGGTTTCAGGGGCTTCAAATTATTGGGTGAGTTCGCAATTGGTAAGTTATGGGCCGCCTAATCATACTTTGGATGCAGCCGTTTATGACATTCAATCGCCTACGCAAAAAGTGGAATACCTGCGTACTAATACTATTTGTACCGATCCTACCATCGTCATTCAAAACACCGGCTCTACTACTTTGACTAGTTTGGTAATTGAGTATTGGATAAATAATAGTTCGCAACGCGAAACCTATACCTGGAATGGTAGCCTGGCTTTTCTTGCTACCGCTACTGTGGTACTGCCTGCTCCGGGAACTTTGTGGTCAAGCATTACCGGTACTACTAACAATGTTTTTCATGTAGAAATAAAAAATCCGAATGGAGCGGCTGACACCTATACGTTTAACAATTTTGGCAATAGCACATTCGATATTCCGCCTGTACATCCCGGCAATTTTATTCTATTTGTGCGCACTAATCTGTTTGGCTCAGAGACCAGTTATCAGTTGTTAGATGCAGCCGGAACGCCCATAGTAAACCGTGCCAATTTGCTAAGTTCAAAAAGCTATTCAGACACCTTGAATCTATCGCCGGGTTGTTACTCATTGCGCATGTACGATTCGGATGATGATGGTATTGATTTTTGGGCTAATAATGATGGAGTAGGGCAGTGTCGATTTAAAAATCTGAATGGCTCTACCTTGAAAAGCTTTGAAGGCGATTTTGGGCATTATTTCATTTACAATTTCACTGTAGATTATCCATTAGCGTATGATAAAATAGCTCAGCCATTGGATGAAAGTATTGGAGTGTATCCCAATCCAGCTACCAATAGCTTTACCGTGACCTGGAATAGTAATGAAGTTAATCACTTCTCTTTATATAATTCAATGGGGCAAATGGTGAATATGCCAAGCCGCAGAACTTCGGAAGGGGTAGTAATAGATGGCACTAATTTTCCAAAGGGATTATACATCATTAAGGTAACCAATGATGCCGGGCATGAGAAATGTAAAAAGATAATTCTCGAATAAGGAGAAATTATTTTACCTGAACCATTTTTCCATTTCGTGCCCCCCAGATACCATAGCCACCAATAATATTATTGGTCACCTGTACTGGATCGCTGAACGGATTGCCATGGCTTTGATAATAGGAATTTAGCGAACGGGTGTATTTGAATAAGCTTTCGGTAATGTGGCTTAAGCGAAAAAATACGTGGCTGTGATGGATAAATTGGTCAATTACTGGTGGTGGACCGCCAGGACCTCCGGAAGGGCCATTTTGTGAGAAATCGAGTGATGTGCCAAAGATTTTATAGGTAGCGCTTTTTCCATTAATAATTCCATCGCTAAAGGTTATAGACGATTGCATATTTCCATCGCGAAGGGCATCCTGGTTTTCTTGTGTAAGTGTATAATCGTCGCTGCCAATGGAAAGCGGTTGCAGTCCATTAGAAGTGCCCACCAGCACCAAGGTGTGGGTCATAGTATCGGCAAGAAATACACTGTCTTCTATAAATAATTCTACTTTATAGAAATCGGCAGTAGCAGCATCGTCTTGAAATGAAAAACTAAGCTCCGCTCTACTCGAACCTTGCTTAATGGGGTCGGGTACCGAATCAAAGAAACTCACTATTTGAATGGGCACATCCGCTGGCATTTCCAAGGTAGCAGAAGCAGTTGGGTAGTTGACATCACTTACCTGCACCTGATATGTATGCCCTGCCACGGGTTTATAGGTGCTCTCATAGTATCCGAGTGTGTTGTTAGTAATCTGAGTTAGCAAAGAGCCATTGTCATAGATTTCCACTTTTGCATTAGTAACTTCATTTGTATTGCCATAATCAAGGGCACCAATACTTTGGCTCACATGCACTACAAAACCACTATCCGGGTTCAGCACACTATTGATTACTAATAAAGACTTTTGCGTTGGAATTTTTACATCCAAATCTCTGGCACAGGAAGCCAGCAGGCAACTAAACGTGACTAAAACAATGAATATTCTCATGGCTAGGTTAAGATGATTAAAATTTGAAATTGAGTGAATAGGCTGGTATAATTGGGAACAGTGTCAGCTTCTTGTAAGTGGGCTGTGTAGGGTCATTCTTCTTGTATCCGCTATAGAGGAAAAAAGCGTTTAGGTGATTATACAAATTGTAGATAGAAATATTGTGTACAAATTCTTTTCCTTTTTTGGTGTGGTTGGTTCTATTAATAGCAAAGTCGGCACGGTGGTAGCTGGGCATTCTGAAATTGTTCACCTTGTCAAAATTTTCAATTTGTGCCCCACTCAGGTAGGGTAGGTTGCGGTAATCTAGAACGGTGTAATCAAGATATTTTTGCAATGGAACTGATATGGCATTGCCCGTTCCATACACCCAGGTAGCAGCCACATCCCATTTGTCATTTATTTTATAAGCCATTACCAAGCCTACATCATGCCGTCGATCGTACTTATAAAAATAGGGGTCGCCATTATTTTTATCGGCAAACTGACGATAGGTCCAGCTCAAAGTATAGCCCAGCCAACCTGTAAATCTTCCGGTTTTGCGTTGCACAAATAGTTCGGCTCCATAGCTCCATGCTTTTCCGTTGGTCACCTTATCCTGCCAATCGCCACTGCTTATAAAATTGGCGCCATTTTTATATTCTAAAACATTGTACATGTTCTTATAATACCCTTCGAGGCTGAACTCGTAATCGTCTTTTAAGGTATAAGCAGCGCCTAAAGCGTATTGTTCGCTGGTTTGGGGTTTCACCTTGGCGGTTACCGGCAGCCAAAGGTCGGTGGGCAAATTGATACCTGAATTGCTAAGCAAATGAAGATACTGTGCCATTTGAGCGTATGAGGCTTTGATGGAAAGCTCAGGATTGAGTAAATAACGCATGGACAGTCGGGGCTGCAATGATTTGTAAAACACATTTTGAACAATAAAACCACTGGCATGAACGCCAACATTAGCTTTTAAGCGTCGGCTAAGTTCCCAATCATCCTGCAGATAGGTAGCCAACTCGGTGCAATAGAATTTTTGTTCGCTAATACTGGTATCGGAGAGGGTAGTACCATCTACTGCTGCCGAGAAACTTTGAATGCCCGGACTGAACATGTGATAAATGCCATTGGCCCCAAACTTAATATGGTGCTTACTTACAGGCGAATAATCAAAATCGCTGCGGAAACCTACATCCTGAATTCGCGACAAATATTCAATGCCAAATTTGGAGGTTGTATTATTAGCCGAATTGGCAGCATCTGTCAACTTGTTTTCTGCATTGGCACCAATGGAAAATTGATATTGAGAATAAGTAGCCGTTGCATTATGAAATAATTTGGGAGTAAACAAGTGGTTCCATCGGGCGGCTGCTGTGCCATTGCCCCACCAAAGTTTTGCTTTATTGTTGCTTGTAAAAGTTTGAGAACTTAAGGTGTAGGTATCGCCAAATTTTACATCAAAAACATCCTTTCCAAAATAACTGCTGAGATATACGCGGTCTTTGTCGCCAAACTTATGATTAACCTTCGCATTTAAATCATAGAAATAGTACCCTATAGAAGCCGCTCCTTTTGAAATTATTTTGGAGGCAGGTCGCATAAGTAAGTCAATATAAGTGCGTCTGGCACTGATGATAAAAGATGTTTTATCTTTTTGAATAGGTCCCTCAATGGTAAGCCTGCTGGCTATTACACCTACACCACCTGATACCGAAAGTTTTTTCATATTACCTTCTTTCATACTGATATCAATTACGGATGATAGTCGGCCACCATAATACGCCGGGAATCCGCCTTTTATAAGCGTTACATTATTCAAAGCGTCAGTATTGAATACGGAAAAGAAACCAAACAAATGACTCACATTATAAACCGGAACTCCATCCAGCAAAATCAAATTTTGATCGGGGCCGCCGCCTCTTACATATATTCCGCTGCTGCCTTCGCTTCCTTTTTGTACCCCTGGCAGCAATTGCAGCACTTTCAATACATCCGTTTCGCCAAACATAGCCGGCACTTTTTTTATCTGTGCTATGGGGATAGAAATTTCGCTCATTTGCGAACGTTCTTGTATGGGCGCCGAGTTTCGTGTGGCCGAAATGGTGGTGGTTTTAAGGGTGAGCATTTGCTGCAGCGGCACATTTATACTTACATTTTGCTTGCTCAAGATGAATTTGTTCACCGCTCTGTATCCCACATACGAAATGGTCAAGTTGGCCGTATCGGTAGGCAAAGTCAGGCTGTAGAAACCATAATTATTTGTTGAGGTTCCAATGTTTTTCTTTGCATCAAATACATATGCACCTATCAACTTTTCGCCGCTTGAGCTATCGGTTACAAATCCACTGATGGTAATTTTTTGAGCTTCTGCTTTTCTTGTTACAACAAGAATGGAAACGAGAGCAATCAGTAAGAAAGCCAATTTTTTTTTCATAGAATTAATAAAACGAATGTTGAAGGTGAAATAGTGTACAGGAATATCCTGGTTGCTAATGGGGCTAAGTGACAGAGGCCTCTATGTAAAAAAAATGTGCAGTATGTAAAACTAAAAACTATTCTTCCACATCATGCTTTCCACCGGCTTGTCGGGTTGGCCACTATACTTAGCGCCTTTCTTCTGATTGTACTTTTCCAAAATTTCACCATCAACAGGAAAATAGATGAGCTGCCCAATTGGCATCCCTTTATAAATGCGTACCGGCTGCTTCACAGATATTTCCAAGGTCCAATTGCCACAAAATCCTACATCGCCTTTACCGGCAGTAGCATGTATATCTATTCCCAAGCGTCCGGTTGATGATTTGCCTTCCAAAAAAGGCACATGTTTATGAGTTTCCGTGTATTCAAGCGTTACACCCAGATAAAAAACATGTGGTTGAAGCACATAGCCTTCATCCGGAATTTCAAAATGTTTTATGGTATTGTGCTTTTTGGCATCCAATTCCTGATCATTATAGGTGGCCAACCATTTGCCTAAATGCACATCATACGAGTTGCTGCCAAGGCATTTGCGATCGTAAG
Organism: Chitinophagales bacterium; assembly: GCA_036719905.1. Taxonomy (GTDB): domain Bacteria; phylum Bacteroidota; class Bacteroidia; order Chitinophagales; family CAIODY01; genus DAIMNW01. Next base: position 7,720 of record DAIMNW010000043.1, on the reverse strand, counting down.
GTTTTAATACAATGCTGCCTTCTTCTATTTCAGCCAGAATTTTTTTATCAGATAAAATCATTAATCAAGTATTTTGTGGTGGTAAAAATAGCAAAAGAATACATCTGTGAAGAGAGACGTAAATTTTTTGTAAGTAATTATCGAAGGTGGAGAAAATTAGAATTTTGTACGAATTAAAAACGGATGAATTTCATCTGGCTGCTGCTGAGGTAGGTGGGGTTGCGCAAGATTATATCAAGTTGCTTCCGCAATATGAAACCGGCTTAAGGAGCATTACCCATCCTCAAAAGCAACTGCAATTTGCCTCGAGCCGATATTTGGTGCATCACCTTCTTGACGAGCCTTTGGCAGAGATTGTGAATCTGCTAAATGGCAAGCCCAATTTACTAAATCATCCGGCACATATTTCCATTTCGCATACCACAAATCATGTTGCTGCCATAGTGAGCAGCAAGTATTGTGTTGGAATTGACATTGAAAAAGTGGCCCCTCGAATTTTAAACATAAAACATAAGTTTCTCAGTGTAGAAGAGTTAGAAGCCTGTTCAGGCAAATCCGAAAACGAACTTTGCATGCTTTATTGGTGCATCAAAGAAGCGGTGTACAAATGGTGGCAACATTATGGCGTTGAGTTCAAATCTCAGATAATCATTAAAGAAATTACCGCAAAGTATGCTCAGGTGCAAACCCACTTATCTGTTGATTCTTATGAATTATTTCAAGTTGAGTATACAAAAGTAGGCTCACACTATGTGGCATGGGTGTGCAGGTGATTGTTCATTGCACACAGCAACGTTTTAAAGAATTCTTATTTAGATATGGCTTCTGCATATCTTTAACTCATCAATTGGAATACCTAAAAAAGAATAAACTATGAAATGGATAGGACGACGTCAGAGTGATAACGTGGAAGACCAAAGAGGAGCTGGTGGCGGTGGAATGATTGGCGGCGGAGGATTTAAACTAGGCGGCTTAGGCATTGCCGCGGTGGTGGTTATTTCGCTTCTGCTAGGCAAAAACCCCATGCAAATGTTGCAAATGGTGGGCGGAGCACAAAATGGGTTAAGCTCAGCCACCGAACAATCGGCTCGTATCAACACCAAAGAAGACGATGAGTTGGCTGGCTTTGTAAAAGTAGTTTTAGCCGATACGGAAGATGTTTGGACTAAATTATTTGAGGAGAAAGGTTCCCGGTATCAAATGCCCCATTTGGTCATTTTTCGCGACCAAACACAATCGGGATGTGGTGGTGCCAGTAGTTCGATGGGGCCGTTTTATTGCTCAGCCGATGAAAAAGTCTATATCGATTTAGCCTTTTATCAGGAAATGAGAGATAAGCTGAATGCACCAGGTGATTTTGCTATGGCGTATGTAATTGCTCACGAGGTAGGGCATCATGTACAGCATCTAATGGGTATCTCCGATAAAATTCATCGAATGCAGCAAGGAATGAGCGAAGAAGAAGCCAACAAATTGTCGGTTAGATTAGAACTACAAGCCGACTTTTTTGCCGGCGTATGGGCACATCATGCCCAAAAGATGAAAAACATACTCGAAACAGGCGATTTAGAAGAAGCTTTGAATGCAGCCAGTGCAGTAGGCGACGACCACCTGCAAATGCAAGCCCAAGGACGAATAATGCCTGATGCTTTTACCCATGGCACCTCGGCTCAACGCATGTATTGGTTTAAAAAAGGAATGGAAACAGGAGATATTAGTCAAGGCGATACCTTCAACAACCGAGAAATTTGATAGCAACTAATAATCAAAATAAATTATGCAAGACGCTTTAATCATCGATGGACTAAGAACAGCTGTAACCAAAGCGACTAAAGGTGGTTTTCGTTTTACTCGAAGCGATGATATGGCCATAAGGGTGATAAAAGCGCTCCTTCAAAAATATCCTCAATTAGATGCTAAATTGATAGATGATGTAATAGTAGGAAATGCTGTACCTGAGGCTGAACAAGGTTTACAAATAGGCAGAATGATAGCGCTTGAAGCCGTGGGGATGAATTGTCCGGGAATGACAGTAAACCGATATTGTGCATCGGGGTTAGAAACTATAGCCATTGCTACGGCTAAAATTAGAAGCGGACAAGCCAATTGCATAATAGCCGGAGGCACAGAAAGTATGAGTTTGGTGCCAACAGTAGGTTGGAAAACCGTTCCCAATTACTCTATTGCCAAGGCGCATTCCGATTACTATTTAAGTATGGGGTTAACTGCCGAAGCAGTCGCAAAAGAATTCAATATCAGCCGCGAAGATCAAGACGAGTATTCTTTTCATAGCCATCAACGGGCTATTAAAGCTATCGAACAAGGTTTGTTTAAGGATGAAATTGTACCATACGAAGTAAAAGAAATTTATTTAGATGAAAAACAAAAAAAGCAATCCAGAAATTGGACCGTTGAAACCGATGAAGGCCCTCGAAAAGATACCTCAATTAATGCTTTAGCCAAATTAAAAGCCGTATTTGCTAACAATGGAACAGTTACAGCCGGAAACAGCTCACAAACTAGTGATGGTGCGGCTTTCGTTATAGTCATGAGTGATAAAATGGCAACCCAGTTGAACCTAAAACCACTTGGCAGACTGATTAGTTGCGCCTCAGCCGGGGTGCATCCAAGAATAATGGGGATGGGACCTTGTGCCGCCGTTCCAATTGCTTTAAAACAAGTCGGTTTAAATCTTGACCAGATTGACAGAATAGAACTAAATGAGGCTTTTGCATCTCAAGTCTTAGCGGTTATTCGACAGCTTGGGCTCGACCAAGAGAAAACAAACAAAAACGGTGGGGCTATAGCTTTGGGCCATCCACTGGGGTGTACGGGTGCCAGATTGTCGCTTACTTCTTTGAAGCAAATGCAACAAGCACGTGAAAAGTACAGTCTAATAACTGCCTGTGTAGGAGGCGGACAGGGCATTGCAGCAGTCCTAGAACGTCTTTAAATTGACCAGTCTACATTGTGAATAAACGTCATCATAAAAAAAACTTTTTTTTTAACAGAATAATTATATTTTTGTAGCTATCCTTCAAAGTAAACCATATTGAAAATCAAGCGTTTAACCTGATGAAAAATCGATTACTCCTCTTATTTTTTCTCCTTGCCGTGTCTTGTACAAAAGTTGCTTTGGCGCAGGAAGAGGAAACAGATACACCAGCAGATGTAAGTCCAAAAAGCGCTGCAGAAGCAAAAAAGCTGAAAGCAGAAGCTGAGAAAGCGGCAAAAAAAGAAGCCGCCCTAGCCAAGAAGGAGGCTAAGAATGTTAATACAAATACTAATTCTGGCCCTCCAACAAATGAAAAGATAACTGATACAACTGCTCCAGCCTTAGACCCCGATGAACCAAAAACAAATGGACTAAATTTTGGACCTGTACCCAAACCTGACGGGAAATTTAAAAGTAACGACGTTTATCTCTGGCCCATAACTGATTCTGCACAGCAAGGTCAACTAAATCTTTACCACCCACGAGAAGATACAGCTTGGGTGCCTAAGTACCGCGATACCCAAGCCAAAAAATATCTTGAAGCCCAATCCCCATATTCAGCAAAACCTCGTAACCTTTGGGAATTTGGCATTAATGTCGGCATTCCGTCCATCAGCGGTGATGTTCCTTCTAGATTTAAATTGGGTAAAACCATGGGTGCCGGATTAACAGTAAGAAAATCATTAGGTTATCTACTTTCCTTACGCGGAGAGGGTTCTATGGGTACAGTTTATGGCTATAACTGGAAAGGAACCGAAACGGCAGAAAAAAATAATGCGCTCAATGGCTACTACGATTCCCGAGTAAACTACTCCGTTTCTGGCGGTGGCAATAACCTGTATTTCGCAAACTACAAGCATAAATATCGTGAGTTGTCAGGGCAGCTACTAATGAATTTTAATAATATCAAATTTCATAGAGAACGTAATAAAATTTCAATTTTCGCAACGGCAGGTGTAGGTACTTACATCTATGATGTTTTGATTGATCAATTGGATGGTAATGGAAATAAATATGATTATAAAACCATCGAATTGCAATACGATTTCAACGATCGAAAAATAGCCGAAAAGGCACTTCAATCTACTTGGGATGGAATTTATGAATCACAAGCCGAACAAGATAGACACTTTAAAAATCTAGGCAACCTAATCAATCCCGGAAAGCATCGATGGCGTTTAGACTATGTATTTAATGCGGGGGCAGGTTTACAGTTCCGTTTAAATCGACATTTGTCGCTTGTATTGGAAACACAACAAACTTTTAGCTCCGATGACCTATTAGATGGACAACGTTGGCAAGAGCATCCTCATGCCGACCCTGCATTAGGCCCAAACTATGATGCAAAAAATTATACTTCAGCAGGCCTTGCCTTCAATATTGGGAATAAACAATCTTCCGAACCTTTATGGTGGTTAAATCCACTTGACCCTGAGATGATTGAAGTAAGCGACATTAAAGCGAAAGTTGCTCGTATACCAGAGTTTACTGATGGCGATGATGATGGCGTAATCGACATTCTAGATAGAGAACCAAATACACCTGCAGGTTGTCCTGTTGATACACATGGCGTTCAACTTGATAGCGATAAAGATGGCGTTCCGGATTGCCGTGACAAAGAACCTTATTCTATTCCAGGAGCAAGGGTTGATGCTGATGGAGTGGCAGAGAAAAAACCTGAAAAGGTATTGCCTGATATGGATTCTATTATGGCAATGGTTAAACGTCTTGACACACGTGGTGGAGCAGTTTCATGGTTCTTACCAATGATTCATTTTGATCTCGATAAAGACTATATCAAACCTCAATACTATCCAGAGATGTATCACATTGCTCAAGTGATGCAACAACATCCAGAAATCAAAGTTTATGTCGATGGGCATACGGATATTCGAATGCCAAATGCCTACAATGAAGGTTTGTCAAATCGAAGAGCAACCAATGCCAAGAACTTTATTGTTAAAAATTATGGAATCAACCCAGACAGGTTAATTGTTCGCTTCAAAGGTGAAACAACCAATCTGATAAAAGACCTGCCAGATAAGTTTGATTCCCGTTTTGAGCTAGAACAATATATGAATCGTCGTGTTGAATTTACCGTAGTTCAAAAAGGAGACCCAAATTATTAATCAAGTAAAATCATTGAAAAAGGCACTTATCTTAAGTGCCTTTTTTTTAGTTAATATTTACCTATACATGAAAGACGAACTTGTTGAAAATATTGACTTTTACATCAATGACAAAGGTCTGATGGTATTTACCGAAGTCCACCTACTTAAGAGAGGCTATTGCTGCGATTCAGGATGCAAACATTGTCCTTATAAATCAAAAAGAGTAAAAGTTACAAATCCGTTGTATCCCCCCAAGACAGCCTCCTAATCGCTACAATTTGGCCGCAGCCAAACTTTTTAATCAAGGCGTGTTCCTCCTTTTCGAAGTTTGGTTACTTTTTTGACTTTCTCAACTAGTTCATGTGCTTTGAAAGGTTTACTGAGAAAATCGTCCATTCCTGCTGCAATAGCTTCATCTACTTCACCTTTAGTAACCCCAGCACTAAAAGCCAAAATTGGAATATTGCAATAATCTGTCTCGGTATGACCTCTTATATATCTTGTTGTCTCAAAACCATCCATTTCAGGCATTTTACAATCCATTATTATTACACTAAATTCATATCGATTTAGCATATCGATTGCTTTTTCACCATTTTCTACCACCTCAATGAACGATTGAGGGAAATACTTTTTTAGAACTTTAACAGCAAGCATTTGATTGAAACTGTTATCCTCGGCTAGCAATATATTTAATCGATCGTAAACAATCTCAGGCTCTAAAATTGAAATGGAAGAGTTTCCACCTAATATATCTCCTTCGGATATTTCGAAAGGGATATTTATATTAAAAGTAGTACCTACGCCTTCTTCGCTGTCTACAAATATTTTTCCTCCTTGCAGTTCCACTAATTGTTTTGAAATGGATAAACCTAATCCTGTTCCTCCGTAAGTATAAAACGTGCCATTATCAATCTGTTTATACTTATCAAAAATCCGGTTCAGTTTTGTTTTATTCATGCCAATTCCTGTATCCGTTATTTGAAATTGAATGGTCATGGTATTTTCACGCTGTTCGAGTAATTTCAAAACCAATCTAACATATCCCTTTTCGGTAAACTTAAATGAATTGCCTAAAATGTTGTACAAGATTTGGTATAGCCTGTAGGAATCTCCAATAATAGATTTGGGAATCCTAGAGTCAATGTTATGAGTCAGCTGTAACGATTTCTTCTGAGCAGAAATTGCAAACATCTGTAAGATTTTTTTTATTTCATCTTGAATATTGAACACTTCTTTTTTTAACTCTATTTGCCCAGCTTCAATTTTTGAATAGTCTAATATTTCATTAATGACATTTAGTAGGTGATCTGCCGCTTGTCTTATGGCTCCAAGGTTGAATCTATCTTCTTCTTGTAGGTTCGAACTTTCCAATAATTCTGAGAAACCAATGATATGATTCATTGGAGTTCGAATTTCATGACTCATATCTGCCAAAAAGTTCGCTTTGGCTTTTGCCTGCTGTTCGGCAAACTCTTTCTCTCGGGTAATTTGTTCCAATTGTTGAGTAACCTGCATATTCCTAATTTTGTTCATGGTGTCTTTCTGAAATAACTCGTCCTTTAACTTCAGATATTCAGAAAGATGATGGAATGCTTTCTCATAACGGTTAGTTTCTCTGTAAAGCTTTGAGAGTGAAGAATGAATAGCAATCAAATCGCTCCGAAAATTATTACTTAAACCAATTTCTAATGCTTTAAGAAAAAACTGTTCTGTTAAATCGTGGTCTTGTTTTAAAGAGTACAGTTTGCCAAATGTGAGGTAAGCTTTAATATTAATGGTGCGGCCTTGATTATCAAGTTTATTTGATATGCGGAGGCTTTCATTCAAAAATGTAACAGCTACATCGTAATTGTTTTGGGCAATGTAGATATCACTTTTACCTAAGTAACATTTAGATAGTAAATAAGGGTAATCAATTTTAGTAGCTAATTCTATGCTTTTATTGTAATACTCAATGGCAGCAGTATAATTGTTCAAATGGTAGTGCAAATAGGCAATGTTTTTATTGACAATGGCCAAATCCGCCTCTCGGCTCAGATTTGCAAATAACTGCTCTGCTTTTAAGTAGCTCACAAGTGCATTTTCAAAGTCTTCCAGTTCGACATAAATGTTGGCAATATTATTTAATACTGAAGGAAGGCTTCGGGATGCAGTATATTTTTCTGATATCTTGTACGCTTCGAAATAGTAAAAAATGGCCTTTTGGTATTCATTCAAGTCTTTATGAATATTACCTAAATTATTAAGAATGGCTGCTTTTAAGATTGGATCTTCCGAATGCATAAGTGCTTCGGATGCTTTGGTAAAGTATTCTATCGATTCTTTCAGGTGCCTATTAGCTTTGCTCACGATTCCTAAATACTTGTAGCCTGTGGCTAAACCGATATGGTTTCCAAGAAGATTAGACAATTTTACAATTTCATGCCCCAGAAATTCAAATTCTGAATAATGTGATGGTAAAACTGTTTCGCAAAGCTCAATTATACATTTCAATTTATGGTTAGAGTTAGCTAATCTATTGATAATGTTATACTTAGATTGCAATTCGTCTTTGTTTGACATTTTTTCGGTACGTGATTTTACTTACATGTTTACGTAATATATTGTATTG
>DAIMNW010000203.1:0-3971 GCA_036719905.1 Chitinophagales bacterium | reverse complement strand
TTATCAAACATCCGGGCATTAAAGCCATTTCGTTTACCGGTGGAACCAAAACCGGAGCCTACATAGCTTCACAAGTGGCGCCAAAGTTTAAAAAAATGAGTCTGGAATTGGGCGGTAAAAATCCTAATATCATTTTTGCTGATTGTGATTTTGAGAAAATGATAAAAACCACCTTGCGCTCTTCATTCGAAAACCAAGGGCAGATTTGCCTGTGTGGTAGTCGAATTTTGATTGAAAAATCCATCTACGAAAAATTTAAAACCCGATTTGTAGAAGAAGTAAAAAAACTGCAGGTGGGCGACCCCATGGTTGATGATAACCGATTAGGTGCTATAGTTTCGAAACAACATTTTGAAAAAATTATGGGCTGTATTGAACTGGCGAAACAAGAAGGTGGCAAAATACTGACAGGAGGCCAAGCTGTTAAAGGTACTGGCCGTTGCGCCGAAGGCTGGTTTATTGCGCCAACTGTAATTGAAAATCTTGGACCTACTTGTGAAACCAATATGGAAGAAATTTTTGGACCCGTGGTAACGCTTCAATCGTTTGAGACAGAAGCTGAAGCATTAGCATTAGCCAATGCCTCACATTACGGTTTGGCTGCCAGCATTTGGACCGAAAACGCCTCCAGGGCACACCGGGTGGCAGCACAAGTTGAAAGCGGAATTATTTGGGTAAACTGTTGGCTCGTAAGAGACCTCCGCACTCCATTTGGCGGTATGAAAGATAGCGGCATCGGTCGTGAAGGTGGCACTCATGCTCTCGAATTTTTTACCGAAGTAAAGAATGTGTGTGTAGCAATAAATTAATTTCGTTGTTAAATAATATCGCATATGAGCACTGATAAAATAACTACATCCAAAGCTCCAGCTCCTGTAGGCTTGTATCCACATGCCCGTAAGGTGGGCAACTTGCTTTTCCTAAGTGGAATAGGGCCTCGTAAGCCGGGCACCAACGAAATACCGGGTAATGTGTATGATGAGAACGGCAGCTTAAAAAGCTATGATTTTGAGGCGCAGTGTCACTCCGTTTTTCAAAATATAAGAATAGTGCTGGAAGAAAGTGGAGCACAATGGAATCAGTTGGTGGATGTAACCGTTTTTCTCACCAACATGAAAGACGATTTTAAAACCATGAACCGGCTTTATGCTGAGTATTTCAAAGAGAGTTTACCCTGCAGAACCACAGTAGAGATTAATTGCTTACCCACTCCCATTGCCATAGAGTTAAAATGTATTGCCGTAATTGAATAGGATGTTTTTTTTATGAATAAAAAAAACCCTCTCAGCATACTGAGAGGGTTTTTTGTGAAATTAATTAATCGATTATTTATCCCACCATACTTTACGAAGCATAGTTGTGTTCTTAGGAGCACTTGTGTTATACAACTGCTCAGATTCAGGATACAGGAATGAACGTGGCATAGCCGTAAGTACAGCACCTGCTGGAGGTGCAATTGCCGGAATACCAGTGCGACGGATATCCGTCCATGCCTCTGGGTTGGTAAATAAGGCTATATACTTCTGCATCATAATTTTATCCATGCTTATTGAAGTTGCCGAATCACTCACCATAGCAGCAGGAGCAGCAGCCCCTGTTACTTTCGCCACATTGGCTCCCACTGCATCATTATAGGCAGTGGCGGCTCCTGCTAAGTCACCAGTTTTAAACTTAGCTTCCGCTTCAATGAATTTTTGCTCTTCATAAGTCATAAACGGAACCGTAGAAGTAGCTTGTCCATAGGTGCCCATATAACCGTCATTTTGATCAGTATAAAATGGCCAACGAACAGTGCTGTCGTCATGTGAAGTCATATAATCAGCCATCACTCCTGCAACAATTATATCTCCACGTTGATCATAAAATTGAAACCAAGGATTAGCCGAAGTTGCTCCACCAGCAAATGCGAAACCAGCATCGTCTGAGTTGTCTTGCATCATATTACCTGCTTGAGCAGTCAAGAGGTTAATAATATTGGTGTAATTGGCAGGATCTACCTTCGACAAATGGAGATAGTAACGAGCCTTAAGGGCATTAGCAAAATGAATCCAACTGGTGGCGCTTCCGCCAAACATTAAATCAGTGGTGCCATTAGGCGTCACAGCACCTGGATTAGGATCGTTAAGCGCTACAATGGCCTCATCAAGCATTTTTTGCAAATTGGTATAAATGCTTGCCTGAGTATCGTACTTAGGATTTAGATTATCATTACCCAAGAACGCTTCCGTATAAGGTACATCGCCCCACAGATCGGTAGTTAAACCTAAACTATAAGCCATCATCACCTTACCAATACCTTCATAACGACGATACTTTTTCTCGACAGATTTGTCTATCAAAATTTTCAAATCCTCCATAGGACCGCCATATAGATTGAGTGTCCATACATTACTCACATCCTGCTCGGTAACTGTGTAGCCATTGTAAACGGCTGCCTGACGAGATACACCGGCCACCTGTTGGGTAAAAATTGAGGTGTACCTTGAAATGTCGCCGCCTTGAGCGTAAGCCAAGTGCCCCTGAGCCGAAGCTAATAAAACACCCGGCGTTACATCAGAAGGATTGTTAGGGTCAATGTTGATGTCTTTTCCATTTTTATCAAGAAAGTACTTTTTGCAACTTGACATGGTGCCGGTTACTAAAACCAGTAGCAAGAGATAAATGATTTTATTTTTTTTCATGTTGATATTTTTTTTTCACCCTTCCGCTTTTTTTCAAAAAACGGAAGGGTGGGTTAGAGAGTTTGGTTATGGTTTAAAACTGAACTTTTAGACTTACGCCCATGCTCTTGGTACCTGGGTTGTTAAAATATTCTAATCCTTGAGCGTTGCTAGCTCCCATTAAGTTTGTATCGGGATCAATACCCGTGTAAGGAGTGCGAAGCCACAAGTTGCGGCCATATAAACCTACGGTAACTCCTTTGATAAACTTGGTTTGTTCAAGAATACTAGATGTAAGATTATAAGTCAAAGACATTTCGCGTAAACGCACGTAAGAAGCGTCTTGTACAAATTGTTCAGCAACAGCACCAAAGCCACCTCCGTTATCTGTATACCAATTTTCATCGAGTGTAACAGCTTTATCGTTGGCAGCGCCTGCGCCGGCAACTTCTGTCGGTCCGCTCGAGGTGTAAACATAGTGAACAAGTTTTCCATCAGCATCAGCATGACCATAAACGGCACCGGAATATGCACCACTATTAAAGGTAGTCTTTGTTCCTCGTTTTTCGGTTTCCTTACTAGTTCCAAAGAAGTTTAAAACGCCTTCGGTACCATTCCACATCTGACCACCATGTTTAATATCAATCAAAGCAGAGAAGGTCAAATTCTTATAGGTGAATGTATTAGTAATGCCCATATTCCATTTTGGATTAGGGTTTCCAATTACACCATTTTTTGAATCGGCGACAGGGAAGCCATAGAACAACGAAGTGGTATCATCATTTATCACTACATTGCCATTGCCATCGCGTAACCACTTACCGCCATAGATAACACCATAAGGTTGATCTTTAACCACATAAATTGCGGAACCTTCAAATCCACCGAGAAAGAGTTGATCAAGTCCATCGCCAACTTTTTCCACTTTGCTTATATTTTTTGAGTAGTTGAAATACATATCCCAAGTAAGTCCGTTCCAATTTTTAATGGGCGTAAGACCTAGGCCAATTTCCACACCGTGGTTATTAATAACACCGCTGTTCACCACTTTGTATGGATAGCCGCTGCTTGATGCGATTGGTGCACGAATAATAACATCAGTTGAAGTTGCATTATAATAAGTAAAATCAACACTTATTCTGTTCTGGATAAATCGTAAATCGGTTCCAACTTCAAGTGTATTCGTAGACTCTGGTTTTAGATCTGGATTACCTAAGATATCGCCTCTGGTAAATCCTCCTACACCATTAAATGGATATTTAATACCATCGGTAAAGCCATCGGAAATCTGAGATTGGGTAAATGTAGTTG
>DAIMNW010000202.1:0-3988 GCA_036719905.1 Chitinophagales bacterium | reverse complement strand
ATTTACTACACAGCAACAATACATTGGAACATATTGATGCAGCCATATTGCCAGCTATTTTACAAGAGCAGAAAAGAATCATTCACCCCCAAGGTTTCATTAGCCAGGCAATAGATATGAGCGACCACTTTGCCCATTTCGATACCGGCATTTCTATTTATAATTATTTAAAATTTACTGCCTCACAATGGAAAATGATTGATAATAATCTGCAGCCCCAAAACCGTTTGCGTATGATTGATTATGAAAATCAATTTGCCACCGCCGGATTACCCATTGTAACAAAAACATTTCGTAAAGGCAACGTGGAGCAAGTAAAAAATATAAAACTGGCAGCGCCTTATGCTACCATGCCAGTAGATGATGTGGCCATAAGTCATTGTTATTTGGGAGTGAAATTCTAAAACAAGAAAACCGACTGAATGAAAATATTACTAACTGCCGCTACAAAATTTGAATTGCAACCGCTGTTGTCGGTTTACAAATTTGTACAGTTAAGTACAAATCTGCTGGAGTATAAAAACAATAAAAACGTAGTCCATGTTTTAATTACCGGCATAGGCAGCACAGCTATGGCCTACCATACCGGAGTGCAATTGCAAAAAGAGAAATATAATTTAGCTATCAATGCAGGTATTGCCGGTTCATTTGCTGGAAAACAGCTGTTGGGAAATGTGGTAGAAGTAACACAAGAAGCTTTCGCCGACTTAGGCGCTGTAGAAAAAAATGGTTTTCAAAATCTGATTGATTTAAAATTGATGCTCAAAAATGCTTTTCCATTCGATAATGGATTTATGAAAAATAAAAAAACCGTAACTGCATTTACAAAAGTAAAAGGCATTACAGTAAATAAAATAGAAAGTAATGTGAATGGCGTAAAAGCGCTTCAAAAAAAATACAAAGCTGCCATAGAAAGTATGGAGGGCGCAGGATTCTTTTATGCCTGCTTGCATCAGCCGGGTTTGCAGTTTACTGAAATAAGAGCTATCAGCAATTACTGCGGTGAACGCGATAAAAAGAAGTGGGAGATGAAAACCGCCATTACAAATCTGAATAATGAACTTCTTAAAATTATTTTCTAATGCAACTTACTCTCGGTTTTTCACCGTGCCCTAACGATACTTTTATTTTTGATGCTTTGCTACATGATCAAGTAGAAACTGATGGTTTGAGATTTTTACCGGTGCTAGAGGATGTGGAAACGCTTAATCGAAAAGCATTTAATCAAGAGCTAGATATTACCAAACTTAGTTTTCATACCTGGATGTTTTTGCAAGCAGAATATGAATTGCTGAACAGTGGAAGTGCCTTAGGCAGAGGATGTGGACCGTTATTAATCAGTAAGAATGATATTCCATTATCAGAGGTAAAAGATTTAAGGGTAGCTATTCCCGGTAAATACACCACTGCCCATTTTTTATTTCAATCTCGATTTGGGAAATCTGTTCAAACCCTTGAAAAAGTTTTTTCAGGTATTGAGAATGCCGTGCTCAGCGGTGAGGTTGATGCAGGAGTTATTATTCATGAAAACCGATTTACCTACCAGCAAAGGGGACTAAAAAAAATAATAGACCTTGGTGAATGGTGGGAGCAAGAAACCGGTTGTGCCATACCCTTAGGCGGTATTTTTATTAAAAAATCATTGGGGCCGGAAATTAAAAAGCAAGTAGAACAAGCCATTAAAAAAAGTGTTGAACTTGGTTTTATGCAATTACCACACATTAGTGATTACATTAAAAGCCATTCGCAGGAAATGGATGAAATGGTAATGCGGCAGCACATTGACCTCTATGTAAATTCTTTTTCGCTTGATTTAGGAACTGAAGGCAACAAAGCTATTGCAGAAATGGAAAAACGCTTTCAGCAATTTTAGCAATCCAGTTTCTAAGAAGTTATTAAACGTTTGAATGTAAAAACTGCTCCAAGTCGGCCTCGGTTTTATATTTCACTTCACGGGCTTTGCTTCCATTATTGGGGCCTACTATTCCTGCCGTTTCCAATTGGTCCATTATTCTGCCTGCTCGGTTATAACCCAGCTTTAACCTGCGCTGAATAAGTGATGTACTGCCTTGCTGATGTTGCACCACCACACGAGCTGCTTCATTAAAAAACTCATCGCGTTCGCCGCCCAATTCTATATCACCACGTTCTGCATCATTGGGGTCAATGTATTCAGGAAGTTGATGTGCACTTGGATAACCTTGTTGCTCAGAAATATGCTGAACAATTTTTTCAATCTCCGGTGTATCGACAAACGCACACTGCACTCGAATCAAATCGCCGCCGTTGCTCACCAGCATATCGCCTTTACCAATCAATTGATCGGCTCCACCGGCATCTAAAATGGTTCGTGAATCAATTTTGGAGGAAACCCGGAAGCCAATACGTGCCGGGAAATTTGCCTTGATAGTACCGGTAATGATGTTAACTGACGGTCGCTGAGTGGCAATAATCAAATGTATACCTATGGCACGGGCCAATTGCGCCAATCGGGCTATTGGCATTTCTACTTCTTTTCCGGCTGTCATTATCAAATCGGCAAATTCATCAATCACCAAAACTATGTAAGGCAAATATTCATGTCCCTTGTTTGGATTCAATCTGCGGTTTCTAAACTTCTCATTATACTCTTTCAGATTGCGGCACTGTGCTTCTTTTAACAAATCATACCGCCTATCCATTTCAATGCATAAACTATTTAAGGTATGTACCACTTTCTTAGTATCCGTTATGATAGGGTCTTCTTCATTTGGCAGCTTAGCCAAGAAATGTTTTTCAATATGTTTATATAAAGTAAGCTCCACTTTCTTAGGATCTACCATAACAAACTTCAATTGCGATGGATGCTTCTTATACAGCAAGGAAACTAAGATGGCATTTAGCCCGACTGATTTTCCTTGCCCTGTAGAACCTGCTACTAACAAGTGCGGCATCTTAGCCAAATCAAGCACAATATTCTCATTAGAAATATTTTTTCCTAATGCAATCGGCAAATCCATATTAGCATTTTGAAAGGCTTCGCTAGCCAAAAGCGATCGCATACTCACCAATTGCTTTTTCATATTCGGCACCTCAATACCAATGGTTCCCTTGCCAGGGATTGGCGCAATAATTCGAATGCCTAAGGCTGATAAACTTAGCGCTATATCATCTTCCAGATTTTTAATTTTTGAAATGCGTACACCAGCAGCCGGAATAATTTCATAGAGGGTAACCGTAGGACCCACGGTTGCTTTAATCTTATCTATTTCAATTCCATAATTGCGAAGCGTATTCACAATTTGGTTTTTGTTTAATTCTAATTCTTCTTTGTTTATGCTAATGGTTTCACTTCCATATTGTTCCAACAAATCAAGAGATGGAAATTTATAATTAGATAAATCCAAAGTGGGGTCATAAAATTCCATGTCCGGAATTTTATTTTCTTCTACTAATTTTTCTTCTGCTTTGGGAGCTTCAATCACCATTTCCAATCCTTCATCTGTCGCTTTTTTCTTTTTTATTGGAGCAGCTTTTGTAGAAAGTTCTAATTCGTTCTGAGGAGAAAATGAAGGCGCAATAGGTGTAGATTCGTCTGCTTTTAATTGCAAATCAGGCAAGGGTTCAGGCTCTATACTTAACGGCATCACAGTGGTAAAACCATCTTTGTCAGTTACAGCTTCTTGTTGATACGATTCCAAAATATCTTTTGCTTCATGAGTGAGTGCATTATCTATGTTGACTTCAGAAGATGTTTCTAATGGCGCAGATGAGCGACGCCAATTTGGAATTTTTATGCTAAAATTCAGATTGTAAAGAGCGACCATGGCGGCCAAAAAGGCACAAATTAAAATGGCTATGGTACCGGCATCGCCGGCAAATCCTGATAGATAATGGAAAATGGTATCGCCCATGGCACCACCAAAAGGAAAAGTAGTTTTTTGTAGGGCAAAACTCAAGGCCGCGCTAAGCCAAAGGGTCGGGAGAACACTAAACGCAAACAAACTAC
>DAIMNW010000201.1:0-3995 GCA_036719905.1 Chitinophagales bacterium | reverse complement strand
TTGGAACCGGGTGTAAAACCCATATCACGAATAATATCATTGCTTTTATCCAATTCTGGTTTGCTATACAAGATTCCTGCGCTGCCGCCGGCTTTGTCAAACACAAAATCTAAACTTTTGGCCTGTGCCATTTTGGTAATAGCATCATACACTTTATCCTGAATGGGTTTTACCAGCTCCTGACGCTTTTTAAATAAATCGCCCTCAAAACCAAAGCGTTGTTTTTGCAAATCCTTCACCTGTTTCTCCTTGTCGGTAATATCCTGTTCCCGTTTTTTCTTCATCTCATCAGTCAGAAGCACCTGCTCAGCCTGATAATTTTTATACATATCATCTATGTCCTTGTATTTCTTTTCTATTTCTTTTTGCCATCCGGCCGATATATCATCTAGCTGTTTCTGGGCTTTAGTATAATCGGGTATGTTTTCCAATATGTATTTGGTGTCTACATAGGCATATTTTTGGGCAAAGCTTGCAAGGCTACACATAGAAAGCACAGCAAGCAGGAATACTGTTTTTTTCATTTTGCTGATAGTTAATTGGTTAGAAAAAGTTGAAAGTTTCATGCGGTTAATTTTTTTTATTAGTCCTAGAATTATTCCGGTTCAAAACCTAAGATGATATTGAACTTACCAAGATCGGCAATCTTTGGATTACTTATACCTTTGTCAAAGCCTATGCCATAATCCACTCCCAATAAACCAAACATAGGTAGAAACACCCGTAAACCTATACCGGCTGAACGTTTCAGGCGGAATGGATCGTACTGGTTAAACTTGTTGGTTACATTACCGCCTTCACCAAATATCATGGCGTAGATAGTAGATGATGGATTTAACGAAATTGGATACCGCAGTTCAATGGTAAACTTATTGAAAACAGATGCGCCTACATTGGTACCGGCAGTTCCCATTATTTCCTCTTGTGAATAGCCTCTCATTGAAATAATGTCGCGGCCATATTGACGGAAAGTATTTAGACCATCGCCACCAAATAGAAAGCGCTCGAATGGTGAAATACCTACTTTGCTTTGGTAAAATCCAAGGAAGCCGGTTTTAGCCGAGGTCTTGAGAACCAGATTGCCGGCTATCTTATTGTACCACTCGGCATTGAAGCGCCACTTATGATATTCTATCCACTTGTATTTGGTGGCCAAATCATCGGTGCTATAATCTATTTTATTAAATAAAGAATACGGCGGAGTAAGCTTTACCGTGAGGGTAAAATTGGAACCGCTTCTAGGATACAGAGGTTGATCAATTGAGTTTCGGGAGAAGGTTTCTTCCAGATTCAGGTTATTGGCCACCCCATCTTTTAAGAAGAAATACGATGGAGGAATATTCTTAAGAATATAATGCTCATAGTTGATTGCATGAGTAAGCGTAAAATAATCATCAGGGAATTTTAAACGGGTTCCTAATCCCACTGAACCGCCTATGATCACTTGCTGGCTGGCTTTACCATCGAGACCGGTGGAATTGAACCAGCTGCTGTAAGATCCAATAGAAAGCGAATTGGGTTTATTGCCGCCTAACCAAGGTTCGGTAAACGAAGCATTTACCGACTGGTAATACTTGCCGGTGCTTTGGCCACGAATAGAAAATTTTTGCCCATCACCACTTGGAAGCGGTGTCCATGCATCGGCTTTCGGAATATTACGTAAGGAGAAATTATTGAAAGCAACACCCACCGTGCCTACTACCCCTTGTCTTTTTCCGCCCCACCCGGCTTGCAATTCTATTTGGTCGCTCGATTTTTCTTCCACCGTGTATTCAATATCTACTGTACCGGTTTCAGGGTGAGGAATGGGGGTAATGCCAATTTTTTCAGGATTAAAAAAACCTAGAGTAGCTATCTCCCTTTGGCTACGAATTATATCACTCCGGCTGAATTTTTGCCCGGGAATGGTACGTAGTTCGCGACGAATAACATGCTCATTGGTTTTCTCATTGCCTTTAATAATTACTTTATTGATGGTAGCCTGAGGACCTTCATAAATTCCAATTTCCAAATCAATTGAATCATTTTCTACACCCACTTCACTTGGATTTACCTGAAAGAAAAGATAGCCATCGTCCATATACAGAGAGCTCACATCGGCACCGTTCTGATTCATATTCAGTCGGGCATCAAGCTGCGAACGATCATAAATATCGCCCCGTTTAATAGCCAATATATCGTTCAATTCTTTATCGGTATGCTTGGTGTTTCCTTTCCAATAGATGTGTCGGAAATAATACCGTGGGCCTTCGTTTACATAAACGCCAACAATATAATTGCCATTAGCTGCCTTGTAAATAGTATCGCCGGTTACCTGTGCATCGCGGTAGCCTTTGGTATTATAATAGTCCACTATTTTTTGTTTATCCGAAATAAATTCATCGGGCTTAAACCTTGAGGTGCTGAAAATATTAAGTCGGAATCGTTCTCTTAAAAAATCCATAGTTGCCGGTAGGGTAAGCTGATTGGCTCCTTTCAACATTTTGCCCAAAGAAAAATGTCGCAGCGCCAAACCATCGCCGGGTTGAATAGGCCGCACCTTTGAACGTTCCTTGGTTTCTTTCATCAAGCGCTTTAGCTTTCCGTTGGATGCATTATTGTTACCTACAAAAAACACATCTTCAATTCTCACCTTCTTTCCTTTTGAAATTACAAAGGTTAGCATCACCTGATTGCGCTTGCCAAGGGTGTCGGGCTTTTCAAAGGTTTCCACTTTGATGTTCGAAAATCCTTTATCCAGAAAATACTCTTTAATTTTTTCAGTAGCATTTACCTTAATGTTTTCGGTAAGCACCTTTCCTTTGATAAGCTGAATGTGTTTATTGATATCATCGGCATCTGATTTTTTAACCCCTTTGTATGAAAAATTACTGAGCCGAGGGCGCTCGGTGAGTACAAAATCCAGAAATACCTTATCGCCCAGTGTTTTTGTAATATCTACCTCAATGTTTTGAAAAAATCCTTGTTTCCAAAGTATCTGTATGGCCTGCCCTATTTCTTCGCCGGGTATATTTATTTTTTGCCCTACTACCAAACCGGTATAGGTTTTCAAAATATCTACATCGAGCGTTTTGGTACCCGATATGGTTAATCCGCCCAGTTCGTATTCCGTGGGTTTGGTAACAGCCGGTGTGCCGGTTTGCGCATAGCTACCCAGTGAGAGCAGTATCAATAAAATCAGAAAACTAGTTTTTTTCACTACGTGTATATCGGTTCTATAAAGGGGGTAAAATATTTGGTCAATAACGGCTTTTGGCTGGAGAATAGTATTTGCTTAATCTGAGTGTAGGGGTTGCTTAGCTGTTGAGTTATTTCTTTATCTGTTCGCTGGTTTTGCCAAAACGTCTTTCTCTTCGTTGGTATTCCATAATGGCTTCATACAAGTTCTCACGGGTAAAATCGGGCCAAAGGATTTCGGTAAAATAAAACTCGGCATATTGCAATTGCCACAATAAGAAATTGCTGATACGCAATTCGCCACTGGTACGTATCATGAGCTCAGGGTCCGGAAAATCACGTGTTGAAAGATGGGCCGAAAACAGGGGCTTATCAATTTGCTCAACACTCAATTTTCCTTCTTTTACCTCGGTGGCTATCTGTTTTACGGCTTCAATAATTTCCCAAGAGGCACTGTAGTTTAGCGCCAGTATCAGGGTTAGTCCTTTGTTATCCTTGGTTTGGGTAATACAATCCAGCAATTCGGCTTTGCAGCCTTTGGGCAGGGCGTTTATATCGCCAATGGCTTGCAGGCGAACGCCGTTTTTTTGGAGTGTTTTCAACTCCTTGGCCAGAGTGCTTACCAGCAAGTTCATCAGGGCATCTACTTCGGCCTTAGGTCGGCGCCAGTTTTCGGTGCTAAAGGCGTAGAGTGTCAAAAATTTTACTCCCAGCTCAGCACAGCCCTCGGTTACCTCCCTTACGGCTGCCACACCATTTTGATGGCCAAAAATGCGCATTTTCCCTTTTTGCTTTGCCCAACGCCCATTGCCATCCAT
>DAIMNW010000200.1:0-3999 GCA_036719905.1 Chitinophagales bacterium | reverse complement strand
GGCTATAGCACAGGTGCTGCCGGTTTTGAATTTACAGCCGATATTGGCAATCAGATTTCCCAACGTTCGTCGCTCACAGGCAGTAGCAGTTTTTCATTAAGCGCCATTTCGCATCAAGATTTGCTAGTTGATTTTTCAGATAAAAACACCATAGTGCCCGGCACCACCACCACTATCGACCAACATACCATTCCTCTGGGTGCTGCCGTGCATTTAGAAACCTACGCATGGAATTATTCTTATGCCGATTATTTTGTGATTTTAAATTATACCATTACCAATAATTCAACCACAGCCTGGGATACCGTTTATAGTGGTATCTGGTCCGACTTGGTAGTGCGAAACGTTAACGTAACCAATGCTACGGGCACAGCATTTTTTAATAAAGGTGCAGGCGGCTGGCTCGACACCCTCAATGCCGTTTACGCTTATGATTACAGTGGCGATATGGGCTATACCAATTCGTACGGTGCATTAGTTTATCTAGGAAGCGAATGGCGCAATTTGTTTTTTCACCCGGGAAATAATAGTGCTATAACCGGTGCTGGATATCCGCCCATGCATTGCAATGTAAATTTTTGGCGATATAAAGATCTGGCAGCTACCCCACCCTATATGGCTGGCTATCCACCAGATGATATAACCCGTTATCTCCGAATGGGCACTGGTGTCAACACTGCTCCAGGCAATATCAAATTTTCAACTGCCGACAATCGTACCCAACTGGTTTCGGCCGGGCCCTTTCTTGAAGTTTTACCGGGCGAATCGTTCAATTTTACAGTAGCACTGGTCTGTGCCAAGCAAAGTGGCACCTCTACGCCGCATACAGTTGACGATTATGCAACTCGATCACAATTGCTCAGCAACATTAATTGGGCCATTAGAAGTTACAAAGGTGAAGATGTAAATAACAATGGTGTGTTAGATACCGGCGAAGATATTGATGGCGACGGCATATTGGACCGCTATATTCTACCATCGCCACCAGCCGACCCAAAGGTGAAAATTATAGCCAAAAACAATAGCCTAGATGTGTATTGGGATAATGGTGCCGAAAATTCTATTGACCCGGTTAGCAAACTGAAAGATTTTGAAGGCTATAGAATTTATTTGGCTAATAAAGGTTCTGAAATTCAACTGTCAAACATTACATCATCAGATTTGGCAGCTCAATGGGATAAAACCGGAAACGATGTGGGTTACAATAATGGATTTGATAAAATTAAACTAGCTAGCCCACTCTACTTTTCAGGCGATACCATTGCCTACCATTACCACTATCATATTTATGGCCTAAGCAACGGCTGGCAAACTACTTTGGCCATTACCTCATTTGATGGTGGCGATAAAACACTTGATATTCCATCTTTAGAATCTTCGTTTACCGGCAACACCTTTGCCATTTATAGTGGTACACCGGCAAATGAAAGCGATACAGCACAGGTAGGCGTTTACCCTAATCCATACTCACTGAATGCGGCCTGGGAAAATGGCAACACATCCACCAATAGAAAACTATATTTCTATAACCTGCCGGCCAATTGCCTAGTGACCATTTACACCCAATCGGGCGATGTGGTTGCCAGTTTTGAACATGAAGCGGCTAATTATAATGGAAGCGACATTGGCTGGTTTAAAACCTACGGCGGCGATCCTACCAAACGAATTTTTAGCGGTGGCGAACATGCTTTCGACTTATTGTCAGCAGCTAACCAGGCTATTTCACAAGGCTTATATTTGTTTACTGTACAAGACCACTCTACTAATAAAATATTGAGAGGCAAGTTTGCGGTGTTGAAGTAATAGAAAGCATTATAAATAAATCTTCATTGAAAAGTCAATAGATCATTGGGAAGCAAAACTTCTTAGATATTCAATTTGCCGCAATTATGAGGAATGGGCTAGCGAACCTTGAACACCAAGAAACAAATATCATAAAAATGGCAAAACCGTTAGTAAACAAAAGTTATTTATTAGAGAAATATCCTGGAAAAGGTGGATGGACATATGCTTCTATTCCTGAAATAGTACAAGACAAGAAAGCACCCTTCGGTTGGGTGAAAGTGAAAGGGACAATTGACAACTACGAAATAAAGAATTACAAATTAATGCCAATGGGAAACGAGAAACTGTTTTTACCCGTTAATGCAGACATCAGAAAAATAATTGGAAAGGGCGAAGGAGATTCTATTCATGTGGTTTTGTACGCCGACAACTCACCGAACAAAATACCAGAAGAATTATTAGCATGTTTATTAGACCATCCGTTAGAACATAAGACATTTTTAAGTTATACAGACGGTGAACAGAAAACTTTTATTGATTGGATCTTTTCAGCGAAGAAAGAAGAAACGAAAGTGAAACGAATTGCAAAAACACTTGACAAACTTTTCAAAGGCCAGAAACATAAGGAGTACTGACCAGCGAAAGGAAAGAACATCCACCCAAAAGTTGAACCGATGAATGAATATTTAAAAGGGCTTGACACCTTAAGAGCAATCGCAGCTTTTGTGGTAGTTTGGGTACATATTGAGATTTTGAAAAAGGTTAATGGTTTGGCAAACCTAATGGATGATTACTATAGAAACCTTCCAAGGGGGCATATTGCGGTGATTTTGTTTTTTGTTATAAGTGGTTTTCTTATTACCTATTTACTTACAAAAGAAAAAGACAGAGACGGAAAAATATCTTTAATAAAATTCTATGCAAGACGTATTCTAAGAATATGGCCCTTGTATTACCTAATATTACTACTGTCTTTTATTCTTATAAAAGCCGATTATGATGAAGTAACCGTATTCCTTTGTCTTAGTATATTTCCAAATATTGCACATGCTATTGGCCCCGGCTGGCCATCTAGTCCTCAGGTATGGTCTATTGGAGTGGAAGAACAGTTTTATTTGGTCTGGCCGTTATTGCTTCGTTGGATTCCCGAAAAGAAAATTATTGCAACATTAATATTGTTCTTCTTCGGATATTCAATATTGCCCCATGCAATTGTACTTATCAACAGTAGAACATTTCACAATTTCGAATTGGTAGCTCTACTCAATAAAATATTTTATGGTGCAAAATTTAATTGTATGAGTCTAGGAGCCCTAGCAGGTTTCTTGTATGCAAAAAAGCACACATGGTTAAGATTCATTAGCAACAGATTTATTGCCTATTTATCTCTTATATTGTCAATAGTATTTTGGAGCTATGGATTGAAATTTAAATATTTAACTGATGAATTTTATTCCGTGCTGTTTGTCGTAGCAATATATAGTGTTGTTGCCAATCCAAAAATTAAAATCGATACCACAGTTACTTCCTTTTTGGGTCGTATTTCATTTGGCATTTACATGTATCATTGGATAATTATTGTACTGGTATTAAAATATCTTCCAATAAGCAATAATGTTATTCTTTATAATCTTAATTTATACGTATTAGTGATTTTGGGAACAATATTGATTTCTTGGCTATCGTATAATAGTGTAGAAAAGTACTTTTTAAAACTTAAAGTACGATTCGAAACAAAATAACATCAATTAACAACCTCAAGACAAATGTGACAGTTCAATGGTTAGCTAAACTTTTATTCTTTGTATCAAGTACAGAAATGGCAGACAGTTTAGTGCTTAAAATACCCTCCTCAGACAAGGCCCAAACCTTTATCTCCTTCATTTACAAACTGTTAAACAAGTTGTCACACCCGATAACTTTTTCAATAAGGACATTCACTATAGTTATTTTATGCTATTAAGTAATAATAATACCGTAGATTTAGATACCAATATGGATTAATGTCTGCTTTTTATCCATTAATAAAAAACGATCATGCTACATAAAATCTTGTATACTTACTGCCTGTTCTTTATTTCCATAATCAATCTGTGCGCTCAGGGTGGTCCTGATAATTATGGTTACACCTGGTTAACTTCTTCCAATCCTGGTGGTCCGGTTTACCATTGGGTAAATATTGTGGGTAAACCTGGAGCAGTTAAAGACAGCATG
>DAIMNW010000042.1:0-14255 GCA_036719905.1 Chitinophagales bacterium | reverse complement strand
AAAATTGCTGATGGAACTCATCAACTAATTACTTTTTTGTCCAGAAGCTATCATGAAAGTATTAAGTCGAAACGAGCCTATAATGCAGTAGAATTGAGCTTACACAATGGCGTATTAACCCAAAAAGAAATTAAAGGTCCCATGCTTTTTTACAGCCGCCCAAAAGGAAATTACATAGGCGCTGACACAGCCAGAGTACTACTCGATTTTTATGTGATTAATACAAAATTATCTGAAAAGGGAACTAAAGTAAGAGCCACCATTAATGAAAGTACATTCAGTATAACAGATTGGAAGCCTTATTTAATAGAAGGGTTACCGATGGGAGAGAGTACTATTAAACTAGAATTGCTGGATAGTAAAGGAAAACAAATTAATACGGTGACCAGAAAAATATTACTGGCAGCGCAAGAGCCCATAAAAAAGTAAGGCGGTATTAACTATGATGAACAGTCGTATTATCAACTTTGGTAATGAAGCCAGGGCAGCCTATGGTCTTTTTATGAGCTGAGCATGAGCACAGGACAGTTACAAAGATGATTAAGGATAAAAACAGGGAAGTTTTTTTCATGGTTGTTCTTTTGACAAAAAATGTTTTTTGTTGATTAAGTTCTTTTTGATTTTACGACTTTCGCCTCTGCAAAGTTACAACTTTATTTAATTTAACCACTACGTCCTATTACTCAGCATTTTTTGCCAATTTACCAAAAAAGTGCTCTATTTATTCTTTATAAAATGAGCATTATAGACCTAATTATCAACTCTATAATCTAAAATTAATGATTCAATAAACAAATATGAAAATTCATATAATAGCCTGCGGCGGCAGTATCATGCACCAGTTGGCCATACAACTCAGTAAGCTGAACCATCACGTAACCGGCTCTGATGATGAAATATTTGAACCTGCTAAATCCAATTTGCAGAAAAACGACCTTTTGCCCGAAAAAGAAGGATGGTTTGACGAGAAAATTACAACCGATTTGGACGCAGTAATTGTGGGTATGCATGCTCGGGTAGATAATCCTGAACTGATTAAGGCAAAGGAATTAGGGCTAAAAATATATAGCTATCCGGAGTTTATTTACGAGCACTCCAAAAGTAAAAAACGGGTGGCTGTGGCCGGTAGCCATGGCAAAACTACCACTACCGCTATGGTTATGCATGTGTTGCGTTTGGCCGGTTTAGATTTCGATTATCTGGTAGGTGCTAAGCTAGACGGTTTTGATACCTCAGTAAAATTGAGTAATGCTCCGGTCATTGTATTAGAAGCTGACGAATATCCCGATTCGCCGGATAACAGAATCCCTAAGTTTCTTTTCTACAAACCACACATTGCCAGCATTAGCGGCATTGCCTGGGACCATATCAATATTTTCCCTACCTATGAAAACTATAAGGAGCAATTTTCCAACTTTATTGACGTGGTGGAGCCTGGAGGCATTGTTATCTTTAATCAGGATGATAAAGATTTAGTAGCCTTAATGAAGCAAAAGAATGTAAGGTCGATTGCCTATGGCGTTCATCCTTTTGTTCAAAAAGTTGATAGTATTTGTCTTCAAACTTCCTCTGGCGAAATTCCATTGCAGGTTTTTGGCAACCATAATCTTTCTAACCTGAATTGTGCACGATTGATTTGTATGGAACTGGGTGTAAGTGAGCAAACATTCTACCAAGCCATCAGTTCCTTTACAGGAGCTTCCAAGCGGCTTCAGAAACTCAAAGAAGGGCCTTCCAATAGTCTTTACATGGATTTTGCTCATGCCCCTTCAAAAGTGAAGGCAACCGTTGAAGCCATGAAGCAATTGCATCCAAATAGAAAATTGGCCGCCTGCTTGGAATTGCACACTTATAGCAGCCTTAATAAAGAGTTTATGAAAGAATACGCAGGCATATTTGATGGAGTAGATTTTCCTATGATATTCTATTATGCTCATTCTTTTGAGATGAAAAAACTGCCACCAGTTTCACCAGCTGAAATTGTAAGGGCCTTTGGCAATTCAGAAATCAAAATATTTACTGAACCTTTGCAAATACTGACTTACATCAAACGACTAGCTCAACCCGACTTGGATGTACTGATGATGAGTAGTGGAAATTTTGGTAATCTCAAATTAGAAATGCTGGCCTGGTTTTAATCCAAGTAAAATTCTCTGTATCTATGTACCTTATTCAGTAACTCATGGACCTCTTTAATCAAGATACTAAATTTCAGCTCAAGCTTCAGCGGCCCCTGGCATTTTTCGATTTGGAAACCACAGGCGTAGATGTGGGCAAAGACCGTATTGTAGAGATAGCAATTATTAAAGCATTGCCTGATGGATTGAAAGAAGAGTTTCATCAGGTTGTGAATCCTACTATTCCTATCCCAAAAGAAGCTTCGGCGGTACATGGCATTACGGATGAAATGGTGCAAGACAAACCAACATTTGCTTCCATTGCCAAAAGCGTTATTGATTTTTTAGAAGATTCTGACTTAGCCGGCTTCAATAGTAATAGATTCGATGTGCCCTTGCTTGTAGAAGAATTGCTTCGTTGCGGCTTAGTACTTGACTTAAGTAGGCGCAGATTGATTGATGTGCAGCGTATTTATCATAAGTTGGAACGTAGAAACCTGGAAGCCGCCTATAGGTTTTATTGTAATAAAGATTTACAAAACGCTCACAGTGCCTTGGCTGATGTGACCGCCACTTACGAAGTTTTATTGGCTCAAGTTGAAAAAACCAAAGAGCTGGAAAACGACATACAAGCATTGGAAAAATTTGTTGATGAGGCACCTTTTATTGATGTAGCAAGAAGGCTTAGCTATCGAAATGGCAAGGTGGTTTTTAATTTTGGAAAATATAAAGATGTACCTGTAGTCGAGGTATTAAGCCGCGAACCGCAATATTACGATTGGGTTATGAAAAGCGATTTTCCATTACACACCAAACAAAAATTAAAAGAAATAAGAGATAGCATGCGTTCTTAACTCCGAATCGGTTATTCATTAACACATCAAACACAAATAATATTGCATCTTCTTGCAGTATAAGCACGTAAATCCAAAATCCCGTTTTATTTTTACCCACTCATGAGTCATTCACTCATTATCATACCAACTTATAACGAGAAAGAGAATATTCTACGGATTATTCCTTTGGTGCTTGCTGTGCATCCTGAATTCCATGTTTTGATAATTGACGATAATTCACCGGATGGAACGGCTGCTTTATTAAAGCAAGCCTTGCCGCAGTTTAGTGGTCGTGTTTTTTTGGAAGAACGAAAAGGTAAATTGGGTTTAGGCACCGCCTATATTCATGGATTTAAATGGGCATTGGCACGTGATTATGAATTTATTTTTGAAATGGATTGTGATTTCTCACATCCACCGGCTTCTCTTCTTGACTTGCTCAAAGCTTGCCAAACAGATGGGGCTGATGTAGCAGTAGGATCCAGATATGTGAAAGGTGGCAAGGTGGTTAACTGGCCTTGGGACCGAATTGCCATGAGTTATGGTGCATCCTTATATGTAAGATTAATCACCTTCATGCCGGTAAAAGATACAACGGCAGGTTTTGTGTGCTACCGTCGTAAAGTATTAGAAACCATTAATTTGGATGCAATTCAATTTATTGGTTACGCATTTCAAATAGAAATGAAGTATAAAGCCTGGCTATCAAAATTTAAAATTGTTGAGGTGCCAATCACTTTCATTGATAGGGTAGATGGGGTGTCGAAAATGAGTAAAGGAATTTTTAAAGAAGCTATGCTTGGGGTATTGAAGCTTCGTTCAGATGCATTTTTGGGTAAAAAAGTCTAATACTTAAACTTATACAAAATAAAAAGCCCTCGACAATGCATTGTCAAGGGCTTTTTTATTGATTATTAATATTTAGAGATGGGTACTAACTCTTGCAATGTAGGCATCAATCATACGCCCTTGCTGTGAGTTAGGATATTCGTTTTTCAGGCGCTCGTAGATTTCTTTCGCTTCAGCAAATTTACCCGAATGCTCGTAAGCCATGCCAGCTTTCTGAAGCAAGATGGGAGCAGCAAATTCGTTGGTAGTAGCTGTGGTGGATGATTTATAATTGCTCAATCCTTTTTCGGTATTGTTCATTTCCATATAAGCATCGCCCAAAGCACCCAAAGTGAGGGCTTTCATTACATCGTCGCCAGCTGAGTAATCTTCCAAATTGTCAATGGCCTTTTTGTATTCGCCCATGTTGAGATAGCAGATACCGGCATAATAATGACAGAGATTAGCGGCAGGAGTCATGCTGAATTTGTCCATCACTTTCAAAAACCCCATATTGCTTCCATCTCCATTTAAGGCTAAGCGGAAACTATCATTTTCAAAATAGTTTTGAGCGGCAAACATTTTCTTTTGGGCATCGGCTTCACGATTTTTAATAAATACTTTGCTCCAAAGTAACCAGGCGGCTACCACGGCAAAAATACCTCCCACCACATATGTGAGCATTTGTTTGTTGTCTATTATCCAATGTTCCGCACGTGAGTACGATTCCATCATCTGCGATTCAATATCGGGTGTTGTTTGCTTTTCAGCCATTTTGTTTGAAATTGATTAATTGTTATTTAAAGATTAGAATAGAATTCGGTTAATCGGTGATGAAAGGATAATCTTCTTGTACATAAATATCTTTCAGAAGTTCGCTATCAGCAGGGTAGGGCGATTCTTCAGCAAATGTTACACTCTCTTCTACCCACTTTTTAATTTCAACATCTTTTGATTCAAGTTCGGCAGCGGTAGCATACCCTCTCTCAAGCAATAAATTACGTACTTGCTCAATAGGGTCTTTCAATTTATATTCTTCCACTTCTTCTTTGCTTCGGTATTTAGCCGGATCGCTCATACTGTGACCTTTATAGCGGTAGGTTTTAATTTCTAAGAAAGTAGGGCCCATTCCTATTCGTGCTCTCTCCACAGCTTCGGCCATTGCCTCATGCACTGCTTCACAATTCATTCCATCTACCTGCTTGCTAGGCATATCGTACGCCAAGCCTAATTTCACAATATCGGTTACGTTGCTGGTTCGCTCTACTGAGGTTCCCATGGCGTATTCGTTATTTTCACAAATAAAAATAACCGGTAGTTTCCAAAGCATTGCCATATTGTAGGCTTCGTGCAATGCACCCTGACGGGCGGCTCCATCGCCATAAAGGCAAACACACACATTCTGGGTGCCACGGTATTTCTCAGCAAATGCAATTCCGGCGCCTAATGGTATTTGCGCTCCCACAATACCATGTCCTCCAAAGAATTTATGTTTTTCGCTAAAGAAGTGCATACTGCCTCCTTTACCACCCGTGCAGCCCGTGGCTTTGCCATAAAGTTCGGCCATACACTCATTGGCACTCATGCCTTTGGCAATTGCCAATCCGTGATCGCGGTAAGCCGTTATAATAATGTCATCGTCTTTCAGGTTGCTCATAATTCCGGCAGCCACGGCTTCTTGGCCAATGTAGAGATGGCAAAATCCTCGGATCTTTTGCATACCATAAAGTTGGCCAGCTTTTTCCTCAAACTTGCGCACCTTCACCATCAGGTCGTACCAGTATAGGTAGGTTTCTTTGTTGAATTTGTTCAGTGACATTTTTTAAAAATGAGGCACAAATGTATGATTTAGATTGTTATGCCACAAATGGATGACCAAAATAGTGTGTCAAGGCTTCTCATTCAATTATTTATCCAATTTTTTGATCCACTATAGCCATTATTTCGGCCTCCAGTTTCTCTGTTTGTTCTACCATTGATTTGGCTTCGTCCAATATGGGAGCCACCTCGGCATGTGTGGTAAGCCCGGTGGCATTGATTTTTACATTCAGATAGGCTCCTTTAACTGCAGCCCGGGCGCAAAGCACGCCCACCCCGGCATCGCTCACACTATTTGGATTGCCGGTTTCGGCCATGGCCTTAATTATTGGCAAGCTTTCAAAAGCCAGTTTCATGGTTCGGTATGGAACTTTAATGGCATTAATGGTAGCCTTCTGAATGGCCTCTGTTCTGGTGGCCTTTTCAGCATCGCTACCTTTTGGCAATGAAAACGCATCCATTATTTTGTTAAAGGCCTGAGTGTCTTCATCAACCAATTTAAGTAATTCTGCTTTTAAGTGTTGGCCTTTTTCGGCCCAAAGGCTAAATTCTTCCCATCGCTCATCCCATCCTTTTTTATGCGATGAAAGATTGGCCACCATGGTAGCCAATGAAATGCCCAGTGCACCACAATAGGCAGCAATACTTCCACCTCCCGGGGCTGGCGATTCGCTGGCTGTTTCGTCGGCAAATCCATTTAAGGTCATGTCAACCAACGACTTGGTAGCTTTAGCTTTCATCACGTATTCTATAATTTTTTTATTTGGGTCGAATGGTGATAACTCGTCTAAACTCAACGACTTAACAGCTATTCTGATTAATTCACTTTCACTCACTCCTGAGCTACGTTGCTGTTTATTTAAGAAGTATTTGCCGGCATCGAGCATAGCTTGCAAGGGAACCAAGCCAACTAATTCACTACCTGTTACCCTCATACCTCTAGCAGCCGCCCTTTCTACACAGGCATCAAAGGCTTGGTGCATAGAGGTGACATTGATATTGGTTAGATTAATGGAAACTTGCGCTATGCCGTACTCCTCAATATACCAGCCTATTGCCTTCACACTTTTGAGCATGCCCGGCTCCCACACATCTTTCATTATTTTACCCGTTGCATCTTTTTTCTGCCGGCCCTTTTCACGAATATCGAACGCCACTGAATTAGCTCGACGAACGGAGGTGGTATTTAAATTTACATTATAGGCTATTAAGAAATCACGTGCACCAATCACTGTTGCTCCGCTTTTGCTATTAAATTTAGGGTCACCAAAATCTGGTTTCCATTCCGGCTTAATAATTTTGTCCTTCAGGCCTTCGTATTCACCTGCTCTTATATCGGCTAAATTTTTTCGTGTAGGTGAAGAAGCAGCATATTCATAGTTGTAAACCGGTATGCCCAATTCTGCAGCCACTCGTTGCGATAGTTTTTTGGCGTATTGCACCGTTTCTTCCATACTAATATTGGCAATAGGGATGAGTGGGCATACATCTGTAGCACCCATTCTTGGATGTTCGCCAGTATGGTGGCTCATATCAATCAACTCAGCAGCAGTTTTAATAGCCTGAAAAGCTGCCTCAATAACCACTTCTGGAGAGCCAACCATGGTGATTACGGTTCGGTTGGTAGCTTTACCCGGATCTACATCTAATAGCTTCACGCCTTCAACTTTTTCTATGCTTTCGGCAATTTGTTTAATTATTTCAGGGTTTCTTCCTTCGCTAAAATTGGGTACACATTCTATGAGCTTATTGGTCATTGCTAATTAATTTTTAATGGCCAAAAGTAAATGTTTCTAAAAGAATTTGATAGAATAATGGCGAACGACTTGTCAAATTAGTAGTTGCGGTTTAGAAGCGCCATCCTTGGCGGCAAAACAATAATCACTTCCTGATTTTTATACGATGTATATCTGGTTGTGAATAACAACAAGATTTTTTTTTTAATAAACGAATAGCGAATGCTAACTTTGAGACTAGAGTTTATTTCCAAAATCATAATCTTATAAATAATCAACACCCATGGCTATTAAAGACAGGATTAAATTATTGATTTGCGACGATCATCAGATAATCATTGACGGTATGAATATGCTTATTAAAGATGCCGATGATATTGATGTGGTAGATGAAGCCAATAATGGGAGGCAAGTAATGGATGTGGTGGCTCGAAGAAAAATTGACCTTATCTTGATGGACATCAATATGCCTGAAATGAATGGTATTGAAACTACTCAAGCTGTGAAGGAAAAGTACCCTAGCATTCAGATAATTGGCCTAACCATGATGAACGATGGACCCATCATTAATAAAATGTTGGATGCCGGCGCATCAGGCTATATTTTAAAAACATGTGGCAAAGATGAGTTGCTTACCGCTATCAGAAAAGTAGCAGCTGGTGGCAAATACTTGAGCAGTGAGGTGAGTGAGACCATGCTCAATCAGTATACAGATATGCGTAATAAGGCGAAGAACCGAGCGACCAGCAATATGAAAGATCAGCTAACTAATCGGGAAATTGAGATAGTTCGATTAATTGCTGATGGTTTGTCAAATGCTGAAATTGCCGAAAAATTAATCAGAAGTCCAAGAACAATAGATACCCATCGAACCAACATCATGAAAAAGGTGGGTGTTCACAATATTGCAGGCCTTATAAAGTATGCCATGAATAATGGCCTGCTAGAGTAATTCCTTCCGAAGTTCAATTTCAAAACCGTCTTAGTCAAAAACTAAGTCGGTTTTTAGTTAATAGCATCACCTATTTGAATACTAACAAAGTCAACGTCGGGCATAGCAAATGGATTCAACTTGACAATTGTTATTTCAGCTGGCATATGGCTATCAATTAGTTTTAAATCAGCATAAATGTCCTGAGCTACACTCTCTAATAACTTTCGGCTGCTTTTCATCCTTTTATCAATTATCTGATGAATAACCTCATAGTTAAACGTATTACTAAGATTTTCGCTGTTGGAGTTAGACGGACTCATGTCCGTCACACGAACTCTTACCTTTACCTCAAACCAATGGCCTTGAGATTGTTCTTCTTCATACCAGCCATGATGGCCAAAGAACTTTTGTTGTAGTGTGATGATCATAGAGCAAAGAAACAAATAAGCGCCCAAAAATCTATTCGGCAGCCATTTCTTTGCCTGAATTAAATCCGTTATCGTAGATTATCTTATGAAGTTACGTATTTCACATGACACTTTTGGGCATCCGATGATAGCATCTTTGACTTGTCATTAAAACAAAAAAACAAAAATCATGAAACGTTTACTTTTCGGAATTCCACTGATTGTAATCATTGTCTTCAAGGTTTCGGCTAAAGACAAAATCATTGATAAATGCAGCACACCAAAGATGAGCAGTGTGGCAACTTATAAATTGCCAACGCCTCCTAGTTTTTATTCATCCACCACCGATGTAAATACACTTACACCTGCCCAGGTAGATGAACTTGCCAAATATCAAATAGCCTACTTTACATTTTTAAAAACGCTTAGTAATGAGAGTGATCATCAGAAAAATGCCGACGAGCAGATAGCTTATTGGCAGAAAAAAATGAATCGATAATTCTACAAACTGCTCAACCTCATTTGCACTACCTCACTGAGGTAAACTTAATCGACTAGTAAAGATTTGCATACGGGGAAAAAACAACGCCCTGCTCAGTTAACGCTGACGGGGCTTGTTTAATTTATATACTTACTCTTTCCAGTCTGCAATAAATACATTGGTATCGCGGCCCCCTCCGTTATTTCGGTTGCTACTAAATACTAATTTTTTACCATCGGAGCTAAACATTGGGAAAGCATCAAAAGTTTTATCCTGCGAAATTTTTACCAAATTGCTTCCATCTGTATCTATTAAATAAAGATTGAAAGGAAAACCATGCTCATACTCATGATTGCTACTAAATATTATCTTATTGCCAGACGGGTGGAAAGAAGGCGCCCAGTTTGCTCTACCTAATTGAGTAACTTGGTGCACATCGCTGCCATCGGCGTTGGCCACAAACACTTCCATCTGAGTAGGTGCCACCATATTGTTTTTTAATAAAGAGAGATATTCGGCCTTGGCTTCTTCGGTTTGCGGTCGAGAAGCTCTCCACACTATTTTTTTTCCATCCGGCGAAAAGGTAGCTCCACCGTCGTATCCTAGTGTATTGGTAATTTGGCGCACATCACTTCCATCAATGGCCATGGTAAATAGTTCCAAATCGCCGGTACGCATGCTGGTAAAGATGATTCTATCACCTTTAGGCGAAACAGTGGCTTCGGCATCGTAGCCGGGAGAATCTGTCAAACGTTTAACAATGTTGCCTTTTAAATCGCTTACATAAATATCGTAGCTAGCGTAGATGGGCCAAACGTATTTTTTCAGCACTGCACGATCCGGCACCGGTGGGCAAGTGTCTTGGGTGGCATGTGTACTAGCATAAAGAATGTGTTTATTGTCGGGCATAAAATAGCTACAGGTGGTTCGGCCGTGTCCACTACTCAATGGCACCAATTCAGAAGCACCGTGACTGATATCCATCGTAAATATTTTATCACAGTGAATTCCAACTTTAGGATTGGTGACTTGCATGGTAAGCATTTTACCATCATTACTAAAATAAGCTTCGGCATTGTCGCCACCAAACGTAAGCTGCTTAATATTGATCAAATGTTTTTCATCAGGAATGGCTTGAAGCACTGGTGTTGCAGTATTTTGTGCATTTAATTTGCTGGCAATAAGTATAAAAAGCAATAAGCCGGCTAGTTTTTGAATCGAAAGCATAAAGTAAGTCGTTTTTAAAATTTAGCTGCAAAGCTAATCTAAAAACAGCGGCTCAATGAAGTGGCAATTTGATTATTCATCAACCTGTTGTTAACATCCTGAAGAATTTGAAAACCCATTGTTTGAAATTCACCTTATTGAATTAATCGCTTAATTCTATTTCTGACTACATTTGTCTAATGAAAAATGTGTTTCGATTTTGGTTTGCTGTGTTAATCATCTGCAGCAGTTGTAATTTGGTAGACAAAAAATCGGATAAGCCCAAAGCTGATTTATCAGACCCAAAAATTCAGAAACTGAATGGACAGATAGAAAAAGACCCATCAAATGCTGAACTGTACTACTCTAGAGGAGCACTTTATTTTCTCTCAAAGAATCTGGATTTGGCAGCCAAAGATCTTTACAAAGCTACCCGTATCGATTCCACCAAAGCCGACTATTTTTCCTTACTAGCCGATATCAATGCCGAAGCTCGATATATCCGCCAGGCCATTAACTATTATCAAATAGCCCTTCGACTAAGCCCAGACGATGTAGATTTGAAATTGAAGCTCACTAAAATGTTCTTATACGTGAAAGAGTACGACGCCGCCGTGGCAACTTTGAATGAACTGTTGAGCCGTGATAAATACAATCCACGTGCGCTTCTTCTGAAAGGTATCTGCTATAAAGAAAGAGGCGATACAGTGGCTGCCATTCGATTTTTTAAAGATGTGGTAACGCAAGACCCGGATCACTACGATGCCTGGATGCAGTTGGGGCTTTTAGCCAGAGAGCAGGGCAGCCCCTTGGCAGAGAAATATTATTTAAATACAATTCGAATTGACAGCAATCGTTATGAAGGGAATTATGCCTTGGCTATGTTTTATCAGGAAAATGGAATGGATGAAAAGGCTAAAAAGATTTATAGACAAATGATTATAAGATCGCCGCAGACAGAAGAACCCATTTTTAATATTGCATTCATTTACTATAATGAAGATTCTTTGCAAAAAGCCATTCAGAACTTCACAATCTGTGTGCAGCTTGCCCCTGATAATGCCGAGGCTTACTATTGGAGGGGGAAATGTTATAAAGATTTAAAACAAAAAGAGTTGGCCATTCACGATTTTGCACAAGCACTAGAATTAAAGCCGGAACTTCTTAAAGCCCGAACTGAGCTCAATCAATTGGGTGGAAATATTAAGCATTAGCATTCTTAAGGGGTTGATTTTGTGTAGGTAAGAAAACATCCATGATCATGGCAATTTACGGTTCTAGTAATAAGGAGTCCTATTTTACGTATTTCAATGTATGCAAATGACCTAACCGGAGAGTTATTTTTATAATTATAAATACCCGTGGATATTTGATAAAAAACTATGATGCATGAACAAGTGAGCTGGATCGATTTATAACTTATCAAGTGAATAAACTTTTTTCCCTTATTACAGCCTGCTTTTGCCTGTTCTCTATTACAGGCGGATATGGACAAGGTATTGTTAAGCGATTCGACCACTATTCCATCGAAAATGGTCTGTCTCAGAGTTTTGTTAACTGCATAGCTCAGGACACAAAAGGCTTTATATGGATTGGTACGCAAGATGGTTTAAATCAGTTTGATGGTTATTCCTTCAAGACCTTGAATCAGGTGTTTAATACCGATTCCCTATTTCTGGCTGATAATTATATCCAAACCCTTTATTTTAATGATAACGTAAATCAATTATTTCTCGGTACCAATAATGGGGGTATCAATATTCTAGATTTGAGCCGAGCAAAAATCAAAACCATTAATAACATGCCTTCGAAAGAATACGATGGTGTGTTGACCAGCAATTGTATCAAGAAAATTATTTATGATCATAAAAACACCTATTGGATAGCAACCAATAAGGGATTAAACAGCATTCAATTGGTCAATAACCGATATTCCATCCGAGGTTATTTTTATGATAATCAGCATACGGACGATATTGTAAATAATGTAAATAACATAAGAGACATTGCATTTGATGATCAAGGACGCATATGGGGAGCTGCTTCAGACGGATTATTTTGTTTCAACCCTGTAACGCTCAAATTTGAATTTTTTACACCTTTTGCGAAGAATGCCAATCTTAGTGCAGTACATATATCACGAAATGGCAAAATATGGGTTGGTAGTTTCGATGTAGGACTTACCAGCAGTAAAGATGGTGGCAAAACCTGGACTCCCTTTGACTATTCAACGGCAAATTTTCCAAAGCCCTTGTCATCATTGGGGGTGAAAAGAATATATGAACTAGCAAATGGCGACATCTATGTCGGTAATACCAATTCAGGAATTGTGGTTATTGGCGCCAATTCAACAGTAGAATCGATAGAATATAGTGTCGATAATTCAGCCGGTTTGAGCAGCAATTGGATTGAATGCTTTTTTGAAGACCGAAACAAATTATTGTGGGTGGGTACCCAAAATGGACTCAATAAGTTCAATTCCGGCTACCGCACGTTCGACCACATAAAACTATCGCTGTTACAGTCAGATACTAAACCGAGTGACAAAGTTTTTTCCGTTTTTTATGATGTTAAAAGTCAGGTGTTGTGGGCCGGAACCTACGAAGATGGTTTATACGCCTTGGGTCACAAACATAATACGGTGACACATTATTCCAAGTCGAATCTACTCTTAAGTAACAGTGTCTATGCTATTGTTCAGGCGCCAAATGGAGAAATGGTAATTGGTACTGATTTGGGCATTACCATTCTAAAACCCAACCGAGATGGGACCTATTCCAAGAGTTGGGAGTTTAAGAACTTAAACGTAAACAGTTTTTTTAAAGATGATGATGGAACCATTTGGATTTGTACCTATGGTAAAGGAATTGGCAAGTTAAACCTGGCAACCCGACAGATCAAGTTGATTGATGATAAACCGGAAATCAAGAAAAGTCTAGAGGAAGACAACAATGTCTTTATATATAAAGATCATCTAAAGCAATATTGGATTTGCACGGATGTGGGCTTAAAACTATTCAATCCTGAAACCAATTCTTTTACTACCCTGTTAAATGTGCCAGGTAACAAAACTACGATAATCAATAGTAGGGTGTCATCGATGGTGGAAGATGCTACCGGAATGCTATGGGTGGGAACCAGCGGAGGAGGAATAAGTTTACTCAATCCTAAAACTTTAAAATGTGAAAGAGCATTCACAGTGGAAAGTGGTTTGCCCAATAACTTCATTAATGCTCTGGTAAAGGACCATCGAGGGAATATTTGGATAAGTACCAACAAAGGTATTAGTAAATACGATGGTAAATATTTTAAAAACTATTCTACCTACAACGGTTTACAATCAGATGAATTTAATACAGGATCATTCTTTTATGATTCAAAAAATAATATCTACTTCGGTGGAATGAATGGCATCAATATTTTTAATCCCGATTCGTTGCGCCATTCTACATCACCACCTTCACTAGTTATTAATTCATTTAAAAGTTTAAAAAATAACCGACCAATCAACCTGTCCTACTTAAATAATAATGAAATAAGTATCGATCATTCTGATTATGGATTCTCTGTTGATTTTACAGCCTTACACTTTGCCGATCCCTCTAAGAATACCTATGCCTACCAGCTTTCAAATGTGGATAATGGATGGGTATACTCAGGTACAAGGCACTATACTACATATACCAATCTAGAACCAGGCACTTATATCTTTAGAGTAAAAGCTGCCAACTGTAATGGCGACTGGAACGAGGAGGGCATCAGTTTGAAAATAGTGGTAACTCCATCTCATTGGAAAACCTGGTGGTTTAGAATATTAATGGTTTGTGTGTTGGCCATCTTAGTTTTCTTGTTATACAACGAGAGCGAAAAACGAAGAAAAATCAATAACCTT
>DAIMNW010000199.1:0-4010 GCA_036719905.1 Chitinophagales bacterium | reverse complement strand
ATGCCCCCCCTTGCCTTTCACAGTTAAATAAATTTCATCGGCACTAGCCATATAGAGACCGCCTCTAAAACCAACCTTGCCTACCGTCATGCCTGGATGAACGTGTAAGGCTAGGATTTTATCTGGTCGAGGATTTTCCAAAACTCCTTCTTTAATCATTACAGAGGCACCGCCGGGTTCTTTTTCTTCCCCTGGCTGAATGATTAATTTGATTGTACCTTCCCACTCATCCTTTAAGTCATTCAGAATTTTAGCTGCGCCAAGCAGGCAGCTCGTGTGCACATCATGCCCACAAGCATGCATCACACCTTTATTGGTCGATTTAAAACTGATTTCATTTTTCTCTTGAATAGGTAAGGCATCCAATTCACTTCGAATAGCCACCACTCGTTTACCCGGGTTGCGGCCTTCAATAATGCCCACAATTCCTGTGCCTGCTACACCTGCTGTAAATTTTATTCCATACTCCTGCAATTTCGATTGCACAAATTTCGAGGTTTCGAATTCTTGAAACGACAGTTCCGGGTGAGCATGAATATGCTGCCGTATTTTTACAATTTCGTCGAAATATTTTTCAGCTAATGCTTCTATTTTATCCTTCATGCCAGTTTATTTTTTATCGTCTTTAAAGGCCTTTACATCTTCGGCAGTCATTCCTTCGGGAAGTACAAATACTTGATCGGGAACCACAAATATTCCCTTAAACTGATCATTCACTTCCTTCATGGCTTTATAAGCCTCGGCTTGTGAAGTGAAATCTCCAATACGAAGTTTAAAATAGGGTTGCTGATAGCTAAGATAGGTTTTGATGTTGGGATAGCTCTTCAATAAATCTGCCTTGGTTTTCATTACCTCATCGCGGTCCGAACTAGATTTAATTTGAACCCTGAAACCATCCACTTTACGAATACTCACATTTGATTCAACATGACGATGTATGAGAGCACTAATAGCCGGATCTACCTCAATATCAATCTTACCCATTTGCGCCTGTGCACGGGTACTACCTAAAAGCAATACCGCTACAAATAGCAAGAAGAAGAAGAGATTGCGCTTCTCACCGATTGGTTGATTCATGAATTTTGATTTCTATTTCTGCCGGTAGGAAGGCGGAAGAGATTTTACCCTACAAAGTTAATAATTCCCCCCTATGTTCAAACCTTGTAACACAGCTATCCCGTTTGAAGTGCCAATTCTATCGGCTCCTGCACTAATAAAAGCCAAGGCTTGCTCTCGAGTTTTGATGCCTCCACTTGCTTTAATCTTTATATGCTCAGGCAAATTTTTTCGCATTAGGTCAACTGCCTCCAGGGTTGCATTCACGGCTGCAAATCCGGTACTGGTTTTTACAAAATCTACATTTGCTTCTGTGCAGATTTCACAGGCTTTTATTATTTGTGCATTATTCAAAATGCCCGACTCAATAATCACTTTGATTAATTTTAGCTCTCGATGACAAGCTTCGGTCAGTGCTGAAATTTCCTGAGTTATCATATCATATTCTTCACTCATTAAGTCAGCTAGATTAATAACCATATCCAATTCATCGGCTCCATTTTCTATAGCAAAATCAATCTCTGCCAGTTTTGATTCGAACGAATGATAGCCTAATGGGAAGCCAATCACCGTGCAAACTTTCACATCGGTATCATCCAAAAGGTTTTTGGCTTGTTCAACATATACCGGGGGAACACATAC
This sequence comes from Chitinophagales bacterium, assembly GCA_036719905.1. Classification (GTDB taxonomy): domain Bacteria; phylum Bacteroidota; class Bacteroidia; order Chitinophagales; family CAIODY01; genus DAIMNW01. The sequence goes on along the minus strand of DAIMNW010000199.1, from coordinate 2,312 downwards.
AGCAAAAAACTTGTTGGCAACCGCCTCGTCACACAATTGCTTTATTTCACTGGCCGTAGTGGTAGCCTTCAGCAGGGTATGGTCTATGTATTTCGAAATATTCATTTTGTAAAAATATTGATTTGCCCATTACTTCCTCAGAAATCTGCAAGCTTCATTTGCCTATCTTTGCCATTACTTTAAGAATGATAAAAATAGGCAACATAGAATTACCCGAATTTCCGCTACTCCTTGCTCCTATGGAAGATGTGAGCGATCCTCCATTCCGTGCTGTGTGCAAAGAAGCCGGTGCCGATTTAATGTACACCGAATTTATAAGTAGCGAAGGATTGATACGGGATGCTGCCAAGAGCCGACAGAAGCTCGACATTTTTGAATATGAACGCCCCATAGGTATACAAATTTTTGGGGGCGATGAAGAAGCCATGCGCTTATCAGGTGAAATTATTACAGCTGCCCATCCTGATTTGATCGATATAAATTTTGGCTGCCCGGTACAGAAAGTAGTTTGCAAAGGAGCTGGTGCAGCCATTTTGAAAGATTTACCTCAGATGGTAAAACTGACATCAGCTGTGGTTAAATCGACTCATTTACCTGTTACAGTTAAAACCCGATTGGGTTGGGATGATAAAAGTAAAAATATAGTTGAAGTTGCCGAACGCCTTCAAGATTGTGGCATACAGGCGTTAACCATTCATGGCCGCACTCGTGTACAAATGTATAAGGGGGAAGCTGATTGGACCTTAATTTCTGAAGTAAAAAACAATCAACGCATCAAAATTCCAATATTTGGCAATGGTGATATTGATACACCACAAAAGGCTTTGGAATATAAAAATCGTTACGGTGTAGATGGTATTATGATAGGTAGAGCAAGCATTGGCTATCCCTGGATTTTTCGGGAAATAAAACACTTTATGGCCACTGGGGAAATGCTAGCCCCACCTACCATTGAAGAACGAATTGCAGCCTGCCGCAAACATTTTCATTTTAGCATTAAATGGAAAGGAGAAAAATTAGGTATGTTGGAAATGCGTCGCCACTATGCTAACTACCTTAAAAATTTACCGGATTGTAAAGCTTATCGTATGCGATTGGTGATGACCCTTGAAGTAGCAGATGTAGAAAGTATTTTAGATGAGGTGCTTGAACATTACAGCTACTCCGAATAGCCTGACTATAAATCAAACTTAATTCCTTGGGCCAATGGCAACTGAGTACCATAATTAATGGTATTCGTTTGTCGGCGCATGTAGGCTTTCCAGCTATCGCTACCACTTTCGCGTCCGCCGCCGGTTTCTTTTTCACCGCCAAATGCACCACCTATTTCGGCACCGCTGGTCCCAATGTTAACGTTTGCTATACCGCAATCGCTACCATTGGCACTTAGAAATTGTTCAGCCTCACGTAGGTGATTTGTAAAAATGGCCGACGATAAACCTTGAGGAACGCCATTTTGTAAAGCAATAGCTTCTTCTACGGTTTTATATTTCATAATATACAAAATGGGCGCAAAGGTTTCATGCTGCACTGTTTTATAATGATTTTCGGCTTCGATGATGCAAGGCTTAACATAACAACCACTCTCATAGCCAACCCCACTGAGAACTTCACCTTCAACCAAAATCTTTCCACCTTCTTTTTTCACTGCGTCAATGGCCTCGGAATACATTCTCACCGCATCCTTATCAATCAGCGGCCCTACGTGATTAGCCTCGTTCAATGGGTCACCAATTTTTAATTGTGCATAGGCTTTTGATAACACCTGTTTTGTTTTTTCATAAACCGATTCGTGAACAATTAACCTACGGGTTGATGTGCACCGTTGTCCGGCTGTACCGCAGGCGCCAAACACAACACCGGTAAGCACCATTTTTAAATCCGCATGTTCACTTACAATGATGGCGTTATTACCGCCCAACTCCAACAAACTTTTACCTAACCTGGCACCTACGGCAGCACCTACTGCCTTGCCCATACGCGTACTTCCTGTGGCAGAAACTAAAGCCACTCGTGTATCGTTAGCCATTTTTTCACCAGTTGCTCTATCGTCAATCAGCAAACAAGAAACTCCCTCGGGCACATTATTATTTTTTAAAACTGAAGCAATAATATTTTGACAAGCTATGGCACACAACGGTGTTTTTTCGCTTGGCTTCCAAATGCACACATCACCACATACCCAGGCCAGCATGCTATTCCAACTCCATACGGCTACCGGAAAATTAAAGGCTGAAATGATACCCACTATTCCTAATGGATGCCATTGCTCATACATACGATGTTGTGGTCGTTCTGAATGCATCGTTTTG
>DAIMNW010000198.1:0-4027 GCA_036719905.1 Chitinophagales bacterium | reverse complement strand
GTCATTCACCAAACCCATGAACACAATCTTTCAGTTATTAAAGAAAACCCTACTCTCCTCTTGTGCCTTAGTATTTTCATGCAACCTTTTGTTTGCTCAAAGTCAAGCTGAATTAATGATACAGGCTAAAATTCTCATTTCTCAGTTGCATGAAGATGATGCATATCCAGTTATTGTAGAAGCCGTGAAAGTAAATAACAAAAACATGGAAGCCCTAACTATGGCGGCATATTATGCCTCCCGGGTAGGCAACCGTGAGCATGATAAAAATAAGAAATTAGGTTATTTTAAGCAGTCACAAATATTTGCCGATGCCGCTCTCAAACTGGACCCCAACAATGCAGAAGCCAACTATGTAATGTGTGTAGCATTGGGTCGTATGGCGCTGGAAGCTTCGTCAAAGCAAAAGGTAGCTTTAAGTAAACAAATTAAAGAGTTGGCAGAAAAATGCATAAAACTCGACCCCAATCTTGCCGGTGGCTGGCATGCTTTAGGAAAGTGGCACTACGAGGTATTTAATTTGAATTTTGCTGAAAAAGCAGCCATTAGTATGCTTTTTGGTGGTATGCCAACCGGTGACATTAACTTGAGTTGCCAAGCTTATGCTAAAGCAATTAGTTTGCGTCCTAAATACTTACTTTATTATTATGATTACGCATTAGCCTTGATAGACAACAATAAAGATGCTGAAGCAATGGCTCAGCTTAAAAAGTTAGTAAGCATGAAACAACTTACCCAAGATGATGCCGGCATTATAGCTGATGCAAAAAAACTGATGGCAAAAATGTAATAAATACTTAACAGATTGACTTACATTTTAAGCTAATTTACACCTGTCTCTGAAGTTAATTTTACTTTTCAAATGGACATACCTTTTCAAATAAATAGCCTTGAAGAATATTCCCATTCTTATTTAATGAGCGTTGAGCAACCGGAATTATTTTGGGCTACAATAGCCGAAAATTTTTCTTGGAAAATAAAATGGCACAGTGTGCTCGATTGGGACTTTTCAAAGCCTAAGATAAATTGGTTTAATGGAGCTACATTAAATATTACCGAAAATTGTCTTGACCGTCACCTACACGACAAAGCTGACCAACCGGCAATAATTTGGGAGCCCAATCATCCATCTGAAAGCCCAATCACTTTAAGCTATAAACAACTCTATGATAAGGTCTGCATAGCTTCTCAAGCATTTCGCGAAATCGGCATTCGTAAAGGTGACCGAGTTTGTATTTATATGCCGATGGTGCCCGAATTGGCTATTGCCGTACTAGCATGTGCCAGAATTGGAGCTGTTCATTCGGTAGTTTTTGGTGGTTTTAGCGCTCAATCCATAGCCGACCGTATTCATGATGCTTCATGTAAATATGTAGTAACGGCCGATGGTGCCTTCAGAGGTGAAAAAATTATTCCCTTGAAAAATATTATGGATGAAGCGTTAGCTGCTTGTCCGGAAGTAGAAAAGTGCATGGTGGTAACACGTACCAAATCCGAAATTAATTTACATACTGATAGAGATTTACTTTGGGAAGAGTTGATGCTAAAGGCAGAAGCAAATCCCAACGCTGACCTTCGACAAGCTGAAGAAATGCAGGCTGAAGATATACTGTTCATTTTATATACAAGTGGAAGCACAGGCAAACCTAAAGGTGTGGTGCATACATGTGCCGGCTACATGGTCTACGCCACCTATACTTTTGTAAATGTTTTTCAATACAAAGCCGGACAAGTGCATTTCTGCACAGCAGATATTGGCTGGGTTACCGGTCATAGTTATATTTTGTATGGGCCTCTTTGTTGTGGCGCCACCACCTTAATGTTTGAAGGAGTGCCAACTTACCCTGATGCAGGTCGGTTCTGGGATATTGTAGACAAACACAGGGTAAATATTCTTTATACAGCGCCAACGGCCATTCGCTCCTTGATGACATTTGGAGAAAAACCATTCGAGGGCAAACAACTTACTTCACTACAGGTTCTTGGAAGTGTTGGTGAACCAATCAACGAAGAAGCTTGGCATTGGTACAATGAGCAAGTAGGTAAAGAAAACTGCCCCATAGTAGATACCTGGTGGCAAACTGAAACTGGAGGCATTCTTATTTCGCCACTTGCCAATATTACCCAAACCAAACCTGGATATGCCACTTTACCACTACCAGGAGTGCAACCCATCCTAGTAGATGAAAATGGAAAAGAAATTATTGGAAACAATGTGAGTGGAAACCTATGCATAAAATTCCCATGGCCAGGCATATTGCGAACCACCTACAATGATCATGAACGCTGTCGATTAAACTATTTTTCAACGTATCCCGGCATGTATTTTACAGGCGATGGATGCAGAAGGGATGCCGATGGTTACTATAGAATTACCGGAAGAGTAGACGATGTGATGAATGTGAGTGGACATCGGATTGGTACGGCTGAGGTCGAGAATGCTATAAACGAACATAACCTAGTTATTGAGAGTGCTGTGGTTGGATATACACATGAAATTAAAGGGCAAGGAATTTATTCCTTTGCCATTCTATCTATACCGCTCGACACGATTACTCCTGCACAACTCTCTGAAATTAAGTCGGAAATAATCATCAAGGTTTCTCATGTAATTGGCTCACATGCAAAACCGGATAAAATACAGTTTGTAGCAGCGCTGCCAAAAACTCGTAGTGGAAAAATTATGCGGCGAATTCTTCGAAAAATTGCAGATGGAGATGTAACAAATTTAGGAGATACAACCACTTTGCTAGACCCTTCTGTGGTAGAGCAAATAATAAATGGAAGAGTTTAAGATTTATACTTTCGATAGCTTTTCCGCTGTCTATTTGTTAGATAATCCAAATCATGTTGGTTGGCAAACGCCTCTCTCTCAAAAGAAATCTCACGGTATGCACGGTCATGATTTTGGTAGTAAAGTAAATTACGGATATATTCAAATAAGTAGATAAAATAGAAAGGAATAAAGTAAAGTTCTATTTGCTGCTGAAAATGTATTTGTTCATGATTGATAAATATTTGATCAAATACCAAGTTTTTATTCTTGAGCAGTAAGAATGGATAAAGTGCAATGCCATGATAGGCAATAAATTGAATGCGAACAGGAATAAACGAACTATGGTCGGGCATAAGTAAGCAGTGAAATTATTGAGTTTGACTAGGTAAATTTGAATAAGTTTAATACAAATTAGGTGCCTAACTCTAGTTGATTCTTAACTAACTCAAAATATTTACCTTTTAAACTCACCAGTTCAAGGTGAGTGCCGGTTTCGGCCACCTTGCCATTCTCCAGTACGATTATTTGATCTGCTTTTTTAACTGTACTCAATCGATGAGCTATCACGATTACCGTCTTGCCAGCAAAAAACTCCTCCAAATTCTCCATAATCACTCTTTCATTATTAGCATCTAGTGCACTAGTAGCTTCATCAAAGAACAGAAAACTGGGATTTTTATACACAGCCCGTGCAATCAATATACGTTGTATTTGCCCCATACTTAAACCATCGCCACTGGCTCCAATTTTAGTAGTATAACCCAGTGGCAACGATCGAATAAAGCCATCAATATTAGCAATTCTAGTACTATTGATTAATCTGTCTGCATCAATAGTTTCTTCGCCCATTACAATGTTCCGAGTAATAGTATCTGAGAAAATAAAACCATCTTGCATGACTGTACCTACCTGACTGCGCCACGAGCCTGTATCAATTGAAGATAGTTGCACCTTACCTACCCGAACATCTCCTTGTTTTGGCTGGTAAAATTTAAGCAACAATTTGAGCAAAGTTGTTTTGCCACTTCCACTTGTACCTACAATGGCTGTCACTTTGCCTTGTGGTATATTTAGACTTATATCGTCTAACACTTTTGGTGATTGAGGACCTTCGTACTGAAAACTAAGATTGCTAATGGTTACACTATGTTCAGCTGGAATTTGTTTAATTACCTGCTGCTCTTCATTCACTTCATCCTTCAACGTGTGTATTTCCCCTAATCGGTCTAAACTGATTTTGGCATCCTGAGC
>DAIMNW010000041.1:0-14355 GCA_036719905.1 Chitinophagales bacterium | reverse complement strand
TCTTTGTATCAATCATAGAGGCTAATGCATCACCTTTCAATGGGTACTTATAAAAAGAACTGTCTGCATATGTAGCCAGTAGCATTTCGTTTGAATTACTAATTGCCACACTCCACACTTTTGTCCTTCCGTCCACCAATCTTGTCAATTTTAATTTAAGCGACTTACTCCATTCTGCTTCTAGTGCATTAATAACACAAATACTGCCATCAAAGGAGGCAGAGGCAAGTAAGGATCCATCTGAGGACAAGGCCAACTTACTGATCATCGAAAACTGGTTTTGCTTTTGAGACAAGCTAAGGTCCATCAATGAGAGTCGAGAAACTGTGCCATCTGCATCCCCTATATAAACAATGGCTTTTTGCTCATTGCAAATCATGGCGCAGGGGCTTGTGAGTTCAGGACATTTGATGACTAACACTTGTGTCTTTGTTAGCATAATTAATCCACCCTTGACTCCAATCAAAATGGTATCACCGCATCTTGCCATACAGTTGAATTTATAGTTGGGAATTTTAAACAAGTCTTTATTCCAATCTATCTTTAGATTTATCGATGAGAAAACCCCTTTTATTAATTGTTGCTCGTCTCTCCTGTTCCAGGTAAGTAAGGTATGATTTACCCTTGACCAGCCTGAAACAAAAGAATCGGTTTGCTGAAGTAGATCGCCTTGTTTTGTAAATACGAGAGTTTGTTTATTATTATCGTGATACTTTAGTGGTAAAACCATGCCTGTATCATTAGGCACTGTTAAGTTGAAGAGCCTTATGAAACTTGGTTTCTCAACAGCTGCCATCCATTTTTGAGATAAATCAGCTGTTAAAAATGAGAGTCTTATGGGAAATTTATTCTTGAGTGCTATTTTATCTGTACCATCTTGACTCAAATCTAATTTATAAATTTCTCCATCATCACTCGATGCAAAAAAACTGCTGCCGACATTGATCAATGATCGGATCATAGACCTTTGCAAACTGTCGATTAAAAGTGGTGCTTTTAGTCCGAGCAATGCATGATACATTGCAACATAAAAAGGACTAATTTCGGTACCCCCATTTTGTATATATAGCCTGTAGTTGTCTTTAGAGCCAATGGCTAGAAGGGTGTCATACCTTTTAGCCAGAATACTTTTTTCACCTGAGGAAGATAAATAATAAGCATTCGCTTCTAAGTAGGAGTTTAAACTCGTTAAGTTCTGCTGTGCTATCGCACGTTGCTCCGATGTTAAAGCCGCTTTATTTTTATAATATGCAACGAAAGAAATGCCAGAAATCAAGATAGTTGCAAAAGCAGTAACTAATAATCTAACAGTAGATTTTCGCCTCTTGCTTCGTAAAATTCTATCCAACTCAATGCCCCTGTTTATTGCTTCTGCCTTTTCTTTTTCTATTCGTGCATGGATCCTCTTATCTCTTGCTTGTTTGATTATAGGAGCCAGTACATCATGAATAAGTTCAATATAATCTACTCCATCTCTTTCTTCCTTTCTAATTATTCGCTTCTCAATCAAGCGTTCTACTGACTCATTTTCAATACCGTATAAAGATTGAAATTCTTCCAATGATTGCAACTTTCTGTATCCACTATCGGTAAGCAAGGTATCTTCAATAGCATATCTTACATTAATTCCAAAGTTTTCAAGCGAATCGTTATAGAAAGAGGCAATTACATTCTGTATATCAAATCTGGCCACCAAGTCTTCCGTTATTTTTGGAAGTCCTTCCTTAATTCGCCGCTCATTAATTTGGTAACATATTATACCTAAGAGAAAAGGCTCAACAACAAATTTTCGGGAATTTTCTTCATTCTCGTTTTCGAAATCTTTATCGGTAATTCCTGGCAATTTTTTTACAATGGCTTTGGCCACTCCAGCATCTACCAAGCCCTTGGCTGGACGTATCACAGCATCAATTGCTTGAATAGCTGTCATTTGCACCACTCGGTCGTGGCTATTCTTTAAGGATGGCAGGTATTTTTTTAATCCTTCAAGATTAGCCAAATAATCTTCTCGGAGGCTAATAACAACACGGTAATGTTGTTCGCCAAAGTTAGAAGAAATCACATTGGTGGCACCATCAAGCGATTTTTGTATCGACAGCGGCACCCGATTTTCAGCTAAATCAGAGAGCTCATTCATGAGTTCATCGACATCGGGTTGGCATTCTTTTCCAATCGTAAATGTTTCCTCAAACTGGTCTAGAATTAGTACCGGTGTAACAAGGCCCCCTTGAATGGTTTCTGAGTGAAAGTATTCCCAAAGATTTCTGCCATTAAAAGGTTGGGCCGATTTGTCTTGTTAAACAAATCCAAGTTCAATGGCTTCCTTTAGTTGTGCTAGTGGCTTTTTAGGCGCCGAGTAATCAATTCTAAAATATATGGGGTAATAAAAATTCTTTAGCAGCTCGGGTATTAACCCGGCATTTAATACCGATGTTTTTCCAATGCCAGATTTGCCAAATACCACCGTTGTGGGATTATTTTCGACTTGCTCAAAAAGTTCTTTAACTTCTTGATCGCGGCCACCAAATTGGGCTTTCTGCTTTTGTTCAAATGATTTTAGACCTAGAAAGGGTCTTTCCGGGTCAAAATCGAAATTACGTTCGGGGCTATTTAGAACTTCGGGCATTTAGGAGGTAGTTGGTGTCAACTTATTTTCTTGGATAAACCTTCGAACCAGGTCGCCCAAATTGTCAAAACTTGGAATCTTTACAATGTTCAATTTTCGCATTTCTTCAGGTATTCGATCATCGGTTGGGCTGGTAGAGTCAATAATATAAGGTCGTATGTAGGATTGATCTTTATAGCTATCCAATACCAAAGCGCTCCGCCATTCTTTATCGTAGACGTAGCGTTTTTCATCGCTCAAGGCATTGTTGGATATGAGTGCTACAAAAAAATTGCAATCTTTTAAATAGTTTTTGATAATCTGATTGTACCGGTCACCTGTTTTGAGCGCATCATCATCAAAGAACACATTGATACCGTTTTTCTCCAATTCGTTTCGAAATCGTTCTGCCAAGCTTTTATCGGTCCAGCAATAGCTTATAAAAACCACCTCTTTATACCTCACCTGGTTGCTGGTAGTTTCCTGAGCTTCAACGCATTGGTCAAAAATCTGCTTGATAAAATCAATCGAATCTTTGTAAATCACTCCGGAAAGTTGTGCTTCAGTACCAATTCCGATTGGAATTACTTTGGTTGCATTTTTCTCTAAAAAATTTCTAAGCTCGGCATCCTGCATAGTGGTATCGCATGCCACGTATTTGGCTTTGACACTGTTTTTAAAGCGTTCCTTGCTCAATATCCTGATAAAAAACCGCATAAACCAATCTGGGAAACTACTCCCTAATAAGAGTATACTTTTGCGATTCAAAGAGTCGAACAGCTTCTTGCCAATTGTATCGGCCCCATTGAGCAGTAAGTAAAGATACTCCAGAGCTTGTTCGTCAGATGTGGCAAAGTTCAAACCATCAATAGAGCCCATCAGATTGTAAATTTGTGGCAATGCTGGATCATCCTGTTGGTTAGGGTCAATGGCTGGAAATGGAATAGAAAAATTGAAAGATTTATTGACATGTTTGCCAGCCACTTGGAAAGCCCTCTCCAGAAAATTGTCTATATTGACAGTTACAAATGTCTCAAAACCGCTTACCTTAATCAAGTTTAAGTACGGTTCAAGAATAACCTGCTCGTCGGTAAGGCCATTAATCTCTTTGGCAATGACTATGCTGATATCGTTTTCTGGTATTTTATTGTCCAGTAGATTTAGGGTTACTCTGTTAAGGTTGGCCGGTAGAGGTATTTCTCCTTCTCCAAAGATATCCCAGAGCTTGAATGCCAGATATTTATACAAATTTATTCTTATCAAGTCGCCTTCGTCTACACCCGACTGAATTACTAGATGATTATTTGGCGATTTGGCAAAAGTTGACTTGGGAATCTTGATAAATGATAAATCATTGCCAATTATGGGTACGATGGATTTACTATTTATTTTGTACAAGAATGATTTCCAATTGAAGTCTGTTTCCATAGAAACTTCAAATTTATTTTTATTTTTCGACAATTCTTCAATTAAACAAATTGTTTTCTAATGAACTGCTGACTATCGGTTCTTTTACTATATCATTTCCTAGTACTTAACCCAGATTTTTGAAAACAATACAATGAATATCAGTCATTTAGATTCGGCTTGAGAATGAATCGATAGAAATAATAAAGATCGATTTACATATCAAATGTACCGTTAATGCTAATTCTAAAAACCCTCCTTGCTTTCATAAGTAGTGATTTATTTCTCTGCTTAAAGGAATTTCACTTTTAATTTCGTCTCCTAGATAGATAGAACCTGAACTTGCCTTTACAAAAGATGCCATATAATCGAAGCTTATGGCTAATAATTAACTTTTTCTTCTCCGTAGAATTGGGCGCGATTGATTCGATAACCATCCCACAAAAATCAACTATCTAGCTGAAAAACAACATCTTATGACTTTCTTCATTTCAAATGATAAGCAGTTTAATTAGTATTACTTCATCCAGTTCGTTTTAATGCCATTCATCTATCAAACAAATTATGAGACTTGATGAGTTATTTTGTTCTGTATTTCTTTCTTTTTACGCATTTATATTAGTACATTTGCACCTCCTAAAAACTAAGAAAAATAATAAAGCTGAAAAACGATGCATTTAACAACTGAAGCAACTAAGAAAATCTTCAAACAGTATGGTGGAAGTGAAAAGAACACAGGCTCTGCCGAAGCGCAGGTAGCTATGTTCACTGAACGTATTAACCACATTACCCAACACATGAAAGGGCAGCCAAAAGATTTTGGCAGCAATCGCGGACTTATCAATATGGTAGGCAAGCGTAAAAAACTGTTGCAATACTTGCAACACAACAATCTGGAGTCATACCGTAAGCTCATTGAGCAATTAGGTTTAAGAAAATAATGCTTTTACGAAAGCCCTTAGCTAATCACTAAGGGCATTTTCGTTTTTAGGCCTCCCCTTTTCTTACATGATATTTAATCAATTTCTATAACCGGATAGGGCAATAGTTGTAAAAAATTGTTTCTAAAGTAAGCTGAAACAACTATTTAGTATGAAACCCATCCACAAAAACAAAAACAAAAATGAGTCAAATTGGAATTAAAAAAACATTCGATATGGGCGATGGTAAACCCATCACTATCGAAACAGGCAAATTAGCCAAACAAGCACACGGTTCGGTTACCGTAACACAAGGCAATTGTGTATTGTTAGCCACTGTGGTAAGTTCTACCTCTTTAAAACCCGGACAGGATTTTTTCCCACTATCGGTAGATTATGTAGAAAAATTTTACAGCACAGGCCGTATTCCGGGTAGCTTTCCACGTAGAGAAACTCGTGTAAGCGACTATGAAGTATTGATTTGCCGTTTGGTGGATCGTACACTTCGTCCGTTGTTTCCTGAAGATTATTTATACGATACCCAAGTAATCATTTGGTTGTTGAGTAACGATGCTGAAGTTATGCCGGATACACTTGCCGGCTTAGCCGCCAGTGCAGCATTGATGGTGAGCGATATTCCTTTCCAAGGTCCTATCAGCGAAGTTCGTGTGGCTAAAATTGATGGTGCATATGTGGTGAATCCTACTCGTACACAAATGGAAAAAGCTTCCTTAGATATTATTCTGGGTGCTTCTGAAAAAAACATCATGATGGTAGAGGGCGAAATGAAAGAGGCGCAGGAGAGTGAGTTGTTGGAAGCCATTCAACTAGGCCACGAGGCTATCAAAAAGCAATGTAAAGCACAATTGGAATTACGAGAGATGGTGGGCGTAAAAGCACATCGCGAATACGAGCATGCGGTGCAGAATGAAGAATTAAAAGCTTCATTGACCGCTTTTTGTGAAGCCAAAGTGGAGGCTATTGCCAAATCGGCTTCCGCTAAGCATGATCGTGGCGATGCGTTGAAAGCAGTTCGTGCCGAGTTTGAAGCATCAATGGGCGAAGGCTTAACAGATGATTTGAAACCATTGGTGAAAAAATATTTCGGCGATTTGGAATATGATGTCATCCGTAAGGTAATGCTTCGTGATAGAGTGCGTTTAGATGGTCGTAAAATGGATGAAATTCGACCTTTATGGATGGAAATTAACGCCCTGCCTACTCCCCACGGTTCGGCCGTGTTTACCCGAGGCGAAACCCAGGCGCTTGCTACCGTTACCTTAGGTGGTATCGATGATGAGCAATTGATTGATAAAGCGCATGCTGTTGAGTACGGTAAGTTTTTGTTGCACTATAATTTCCCTGGCTTTAGTACCGGTGAGGTAAAACCAAATCGTGCGCCAGCCCGTCGTGAAATAGGACATGGTAATTTGGCAAAACGCTCCTTAGAGATGGTAATGCCAGCCGATTGCCCTTACACAGTACGTGTGGTGAGCGATGTTTTGGAAAGCAATGGATCTTCTTCCATGGCTACCGTTTGTGCCGGTTCGTTGGCTTTGATGGATGCCGGTGTTCAAATAAGCAGTGGCGTATCAGGTATTGCTATGGGCATGATTACCAATGCTGCCGGTGAGTATGCTATTTTATCCGATATTTTAGGCGATGAAGATCATTTAGGCGATATGGACTTTAAAGTAACAGGTACTATAAACGGTATTTGCGGTTGTCAGATGGATATAAAAATTGATGGTTTAAGTTACGAGCGCCTTGCCGAAGCCCTTGATCAGGCTAAACGTGGTCGTCATCATATTTTAAATGCTATGAATCAAACCATAGCTAAACCGGCTGATGATTATAAGCCACATGCACCACGTATAGAGAAAATCTATATCGATAAAGAATTCATTGGTGCCATTATAGGTCCTGGAGGAAAAAATATTCAGGAATTACAGAAGGTAACTAACACCAAAGTAAATATTGAAGAAGTAATGAGAGATGGTGTTGAAGTGGGCGAAGTAACCATTATGAGTAATAATAAAGATAACATGATGGCGGCTGTTAACCATGTAAAAGGCGTTACTTATGTACCTACAGTGGGCGAAGAATTTGAAGCTACTGTTAAATCCATTAAAGATTTTGGTGCCTTTGTAGAATTTTTACCCGGTAAAGAAGGCTTACTTCATATCAGTGAAATAAGTTACAAGCGCCTACCAAGTATGGACGGTGTATTAAATGTGGGTCAGAAATTAAAAATTAAAATAATTGGTACCGATCCAAAGACCGGTAAATGGCGTCTCAGCCATAAGGTTTTATTACCAAAGCCGGAGAATGCCTAGAAACTAAGTTTTAGATTTTAGCAAAATGAAAAACCTTAGCAGCTTATCTGCTAAGGTTTTTTTATTTCCCTGATGCCTGTATCAACTTTTTCAAAATCACCATTTGCCCTAAATGATAATGACAGTGCTCTATGATGCCATGAAGATTGCGATAATAGTTGCCATACTTTTCGAGCACAAAATTTTCCCAGAGTTGAGTTTCAGGCATCTTTTCTATCAATTGACCTAGCATTTCTACATCCTTAAAAAACATCTGTTTCAGATCCGTCCATTCAGATTCGTTACTTAAATAGCTTTTCGGAAAACTTAGAGAATCGTGGGCATCTAATACACCCTGCTCCATTTGTTGAATGACAGCTCTTATAAAATAATGGCAGTGAAACACTAAATCGGCCAAAGTATGTAACTCCCCTATTCTATAATTGGCTTGCTGCCAATCAACACCTTGAAGCACTTGTTCAAAATTAACCAAGCACCAGTTTTTCCCTGTAAACACATCCCGAAGGTGTGTGGCTATTGCCTTGCATAATTGGTTTTGCGACAACGGTTCTGTAGTCATTTAATCAGCTAAGGCATAATGAAAAAATTGCAAAAAAGGTTTCATGGTAGCAGAAGCCTTGACGGCTGAGGTCACAAATTTGCTATCCATTATTTCTTTATCGCCAAAAGCATGTGTAACCACCCAACTTTTATGCTTCAAAAATTCTAATGCAGGATTTAACGCATCATACCCCTTCGGTGGATTTACCAACTTCTCCCCTTCTAGTTTTGGAAACAAGGCCTTAAATTTTTTATCAGCAATAATTTTTTTGAAATCTTTTAAATTGTAATCAATCTCCTGCCGAACAGCTTTAAGTTTATCGGCTTCAGGCATCCAAAGGCCACCGGCCATCATACTTTTTCCGGGTTCAATGTGGAAGTAATATCCAGGCAGGTATGATTTTTTGCCGCCTTTAACCAAGTAAGCGCCCATATTGGTCTTGTATGGCGATTTATCCTTACTAAATCGAACATCGCGGTTAATTCTAAACAGACAATCCTTAGGTGAGAGCAAGGCTATATCTTTATCAAACTTGCCAATTTGAATAATCAATGCAGCACAAAATTGTTCCATATTTTTTTTGGCTAACTCGTACTCCTTCCGGTGGGTATCAAACCATGGCTTGTTGTTATTCTTCTTTAATTCTTTTAAAAATTTAAGGGTAGATGCTTGTATCATGTTTCTTGTTGTTTTTAAAAAACGCAATATTGAGGTTGTAATCCAATTCAAGAAAAATTTTCGTGAACAAATTTCTCACACCATTCTTTTATTTCATTACGAACTTGAATAAATATTTCCATTTTATTGGCTTCACTACCCACAGCTTTTGCCGGGTCATAAAAGGAGTGATGAATTCGAATAACCTGACCTGGAAAATATGGGCAACGTTCTTCTGCATGATCACAAACTGTAATGACATAATCGAAAGTGATATGAGTAATCATGTCGGGCGTCTTACTCAAGTTCCTGCTTATATCCAAACCATCCATA
Source organism: Chitinophagales bacterium (assembly GCA_036719905.1). GTDB lineage: Bacteria > Bacteroidota > Bacteroidia > Chitinophagales > CAIODY01 > DAIMNW01. The sequence goes on along the minus strand of DAIMNW010000041.1, from coordinate 5,556 downwards.
GCCATCACCTTCACAGCCATAAGATTTAATCCGTGTGCTTCAATTCCTGCACTATAGGTTGTTAGTTTTGATTGGCCAAAATAATTGAGATAAGCTTCAGCCATTTGACTACGGCAGCTATTTCCGGTGCAAAGCACAAGCACATTAGGTTTCATACGTGATCGTTTTTTAGTCTGAAACTTTAAATTATCTTGCTGTAAAATACAACGCAGGTTTTATTCGAGATAATTTTATTCTTCCTGCCGATTTTCGCATTTTTACACCCGAACCACTTTTAAGCTCAACATGAAAGAGAAATTAGATCTACTCCAAAATAAAACTGCCGAAGCCCTTTTGGGTGGTGGGCAAAAACGTATAGACGCACAACACAAAAAAGGTAAGCTCACCGCTCGTGAGCGTATCACTTTGCTGGTGGATGAGGGTACATTTCAAGAAATTGGCATGATGGTGACCCACCGCAGCACCGATTTTGGGATGGAAAAAGAGGTTTATCTAGGCGATGGTGTGGTGACAGGTTATGGCGAAGTAAACGGCCGACTCACCTATATCTTCTCTCAAGATTTCACTGTGTTTGGTGGTTCGTTGAGTGAAACCCATGCCGAAAAAATTTGCAAGCTGATGGATTTAGCCTTGAAAAACGGCGCTCCACTCATTGGACTAAATGACAGTGGAGGTGCACGAATTCAAGAGGGGGTGGTTTCGCTGGGTGGCTATGCCGATATTTTTTATCGCAATACGATAGCTTCAGGCGTCATACCTCAACTGAGTGCCATCATGGGGCCGTGCGCCGGTGGTGCCGTATATAGTCCAGCCATCACTGATTTTATTTTGATGGTGGAAAAAACCAGTTACATGTTTGTCACAGGTCCCAATGTGGTAAAAACCGTAACCCATGAAGAAGTAAGTAGCGAAGATTTGGGAGGAGCCAATACTCATGCCTCCAAAAGTGGGGTAACCCACTTTGCTTGTGCCAATGAAATTGACGCCATTAACCATATCAAAAAATTATTGAGCTACATGCCTCAAAACTGTGAGGATAAGGCTCCAGCCGTGCCCTATCAATCTGATGGCAACGAGTTACGCCTGAAGTTAAATTCAATTATTCCAGCCAATCCGAATCAGCCTTACGATATTCGTGAGGTAATTGAAGAGGTGATTGATGAGGCTAGCTTCTTAGAAGTTCATAAAGATTTTGCCGAAAATATTGTAGTAGGATTTGCCCGTATTGCCGGACGAAGTATTGGTATAGTAGCCAATCAACCAGCTGTGTTGGCTGGTGTGCTCGACATCAATTCATCCAGAAAAGGCGCCAGGTTTGTTCGATTTTGCGATTGCTTCAACATTCCATTACTGGTATTGGTCGATGTACCCGGATTTTTGCCGGGCACTGATCAGGAATGGCATGGTATCATAACCAATGGTGCTAAATTACTCTACGCACTCAGCGAAGCCACTGTTCCTAAAGTAACCGTGATTACTCGTAAGGCATATGGTGGCGCTTATGATGTGATGAATAGCAAACATATAGGTGCCGATATGAATTATGCATGGCCTACCGCCGAAATTGCGGTAATGGGAGCCAAAGGAGCGGTTGAAATTATTTTCAAAAAAGAAATTGATTCAGCCAAGAATCCTGAAGATGCATTAAAGGAGAAAACCGATTTATATGCCGAAAAATTTGCCAATCCATATGGAGCAGCCGGTCGAGGATTTGTAGATGAGGTAATAGTACCTGAACAAACACGTGCAAAACTGATTGCCGCTTACAAAATGTTGGAAAACAAAGTGGTCAACTTACCAAGAAAGAAGCACGGGAATATTCCGCTTTAAACTTTTTCTACTGGTTTTTGAAATTGAAGATAATGGTTCCCATTTGGTCGCCATCCTCTTCTTTATCATTAAAAATAAATTCTCTGGCTGATTTTAAAGCCAGATTTACCAGATATTGATTCGAAGTAGTAGATCCTTTTTCGGTGTATCGAGCATTTACCACCTTACCCCGTTTATCTACTGTAATGTTTACAGCTACTTTGCCTTCTTCTTTCGATTTATCTGAAATTGCAGGTTGCTTACGCGGTGTTCGACCTTTCAAACCTTTGATATCCCAACCATTGCCGGCTGTTCCAAGACCACTGCTTTGCCCTATATGATTCTTGGCGTTAGGATCGCCATTAGGGTCGCCCTGATCGCCGGTACCACTGCCCTCCCCTTCATTTTTACTCGTATTGGTTTTATTCATTAACCCCTTCAATCTATTCTTAAAAGCATCCTCCTTGGCTTTTCGATCAGCGGCTTCTTTTGCAGCCTTGGCAGCTTCTATCTTCTTTGGATCGGGTTTAGCATTTTCAATGGGTTTCTTTTTTAACTCAGCAGCCGAAGTCTTTGATTTATTGGCCGATTCAACTGCAGGTGCATCTTCCACATCTTGAGTATTAATCATTTGAGGCGGTTGGGCTGCAGCATCGCTCGATTTGGCCTTTGCCGAGTTGGTCTCTGTTTCGGTATCGTCGCTGAGAGGTTGCTCATTACCACTTCCATTATCACTATCCCCCAGATTAACCAACATGCCCATTTCGTTTTGTGGTGGGGGAATTTGCGGCATTGAATAGGTTATCAGATACAATAATATGAATATCAGCACTGAAATGATCAGTGTGAGAAAGGCGGCTTTGCCCCTCTGCTTTAATTCATCGTTATTATCAAAAGATAGTTCCACGTCTTTCGCCAATTATTGTATTAAGATGTACGGCTTTGGTTATTCCATAAATTATTTCCCATTTACAGGCTGGGTAGCCAATACCACCTTCACTTTCAATTCTTTGGCCACACCCATCACCTTTACCACTTCTTCTATGGGTACCGATTTTTCGGCATTGATTACAATTGCAGGATCCACCTGATTGCCCAAGTAAGGCTTAATGGCCTCAGCCAGATTTTCAAAAGCTGTAAGCTTGGTGCCTACAAAAAACTCTTTATCGGCATTAATACTCACCACAACAGTTTGCTTGCTAGAGGTATTGCTGTTGGCTTTTGGCAAAAGTAGTTTTATCACATTGGGATTAGCCAATGTTGCCGCCAGCAAGAAAAAGAACAGCAGAAAAAACAAAATGTCGCTGAGCGAATGGGTATTCACCTCGGCATGACGTTTTTGACGGCGACGTATTTCCATAGCAGCTTAGGCAGTTGGTTCTTGAAGTAAATCAATAAATTCGAACGATGCACTTTCAATCTTGTTTACTACTCTGTCAATCAGGGCGTTCAATGAATTATAACATACGAAGGCAAAAATGCCCACTATCAAACCTGCGGCTGAAGTAATCATTTTCACATTTATACCACCAGCTATACTTCCAATGCTCAAGTTGTCAGTCATTTTTATTTCATCGAATATTTTCATCATACCGGCTATCGTTCCCAAGAAACCAAACATGGGGGCAATACCTGCTACAATGGCCAGTATGTTTAGAAAGCGTTCCATTTTATAAACTTCAAGCTTGGCCACATTTTCCATGCTACGCTCAATATCTTTAATAGGTTTGCCAATTCTGCTCACCCCTTTCTCGATTACTCTAGCCACCGGATTAGAGTAGCCTTTGCAGAACGATCGTGCAGCCTGAATGTTACCATTGCTGATATGATCTTTAACAGCCAACATAAAGTTATCATCGCTCTTTGACGCTTTGGTAATGGTCATTAGCCTTTCAATAAAAACGTAGATGGCAATGATGAAAAGCAGCGCAATAGGAATCATGATGATTCCGCCTTTTACCACCATATCGAATAAACTTACTGAAGCCACCGGTGTGGGAGGAGTGGTTATTGAAGCACCAGCATTCAATGCCTTTTGCATAGAATCACTAATTTGGAGAACAAGATTGAGCATGAGATTTCCTTGGTTTTTTGTTTGGCTAAAATACCTGTAAGACAAGAGCTTAACGGCAAATCAAGCTTCGGAATTGTTCACGAAAAGTCTATATCTGTATAATTATATAGGCGATTATGAAAGGAACGTTTTTAGAATGCTCTAGTAAAAACTAGAGATTGAAAATTAAGCCTGAATAAAAATCTGTTAGGTTCAGATAAAAGACACTATCCGAAGAGATATCCGAATGATTCGCCAAGGTTTGCCCTACTTCAACCCAACAATATACTTCCGCCACTTATCAATCACATTGCTCATATCGGCAGGTAAATCGGCTTCGAAATAAACTGCTTTCCTGGTGGTGGGATGAATAAAGCCTAATGAACGGGCGTGCAAAGCCTGGCGTGGGCACATTTCAAAACAGTTTTCAACAAACTGCTTGTATTTGGTAAAAATGGTGCCTTTCACAATTTTATTGCCGCCATATACTTCATCTGAAAAAACAGGATGCCCAATATGGCTCATGTGTACACGAATTTGATGGGTGCGACCTGTTTCCAGTTCGCATTCAATAAGGGTTACATAGCCAATGCGCTCCAGCACTTTGTAATGGGTAACGGCATGTTTGCCATACTCCCCTTCTTCAAACACATCAAACACCTGCCTATTCTTTAAACTTCGTCCTATATGGCCGGTAATGGTTCCGGTATCTTCTTTTAAATCGCCCCATACCAAGGCTATGTATTTTCTTTTGATGGTATGGTGAAAAAACTGATTGGCCAAAAACTCCATCGACAAATCATTTTTTGCAACCACTAATATGCCTGAGGTGTTCTTATCAATTCGATGAACCAAAAAGGGTCTTACATCCAGTTGATGGTTTCCTAATTTTTTTCGCTCTTTAATATTAACCGTATACTCACGTGTTTTGGATTCTTCCAAAAAGTGAAAAAGCAATCCGTTCACAAGGGTTCCGGTATAGTTGCCAACACCCGGGTGTACTACCATGCCAGCCGGTTTGTTCACTATGGCCAGGTCATCATCTTCATATAAGATAGTAAGCGGAATGGCTTCAGCCGTTAGAAAATGTTCGACAGGCTGGGTAGAGAACACGATGGTAACACGGTCACTGGGTTTTACTTTATAATTACTTTTTACCTGCTTATTGTTCACCATCACATTGCCGGCATCAATCCCGTTTTGAATTTTGTTGCGGCTGATGTTCTCAATTTTAGATAATAAAAATTTATCGACCCGGATAGGCTCCTGGCCTTTATCTACTATAATGATGCGGTGCTCATACAGTTCATCTTTTTCGGGTAGTGTACTATCTGGATTCTCCAATTTTATTAACGTATTTAATATGAGTAAAGATAGTGTAACAAATGCCTGCGCACAACAAACCAATCAGCATTCCGCAAAAAACATCAATGGGGTAATGCACTCCTACATAAACTTGGGCGAAGGAAATTAAGCCAGCATATAACATACAAGGTAGCCACCAAACTTTGTGTCGGAACTGAAAAGCTAGTGCCAAGAATCCACAAACAGCAAAATTGGTAGCAGCATGACTACTGGTAAAGCTGTAAGCGCCACCACACGGCACCAGCAATTTTACTGAATGAAGAAAATTGGGATCGGCACATGGGCGCAACCGGTGAAAATAAGGTTTGAAAAAGTGCGAACTTATAAGA
>DAIMNW010000040.1:0-14541 GCA_036719905.1 Chitinophagales bacterium | reverse complement strand
CAACTGCAGGGCCGGGTCTTACAATTATAGTAACTGAGGCATTTCCCTTACAACCATTAATGTCAGTGCCAGTTACCGTATAGGTGGTAGACTGACTTGGGTTTACATGAATAGCTGGTGTATTTCCATTTCCAGGTGACCACGAATAACTTTCGGCACCGTTAGCAGTTAATGTACGAGAATCTCCAACACAAATTGTGTCATCAGCAAGTGCGCTAACAATTGGGGAAGCATTTACAATTACCGGTTGGGTGTAAGTATTAGAAATACAACCAAAGTTGCTCAATGACAAAGTCGGGTTATAGGTACCGGCACCGGCATAAGTTACTGTCCATGGGCCTGTCGGTCCACCGGTTGTTATAATAGTACCGCCATTCCAATTCCATGTAAAGTTAGTGGTTGCTCCTGGTGCATTCGAACCGGTGAAGTTGAAGATTACCGGTGTTCCTGTACATATCGGTGAACTTACATCAAACGAGGCTATTGGTATAGCCACCACATTAATAGTTTGAGAAGTTGTTATTGCTGATGTACAACCATTTTCAGAAACCGATAAAGTGACAGTTTGAATACCCGGCACACTTGACCAAGTAACAGAATTAGTTTGACCGGCCAGCACAACAGGTGTATGTGTTCCTGTTAAGTTCCAATTATATACGGCAGCTGCTGAGGCATTTCCAGTATAGGTAATATTTACGGAGGCTCCATCACAAACTGTTGGAGGCAATGTAAAAGTAGAAGTTGGAGTTTGATTGATTAGAATCGTTTGTGTTGAGATAGTCGAGCTACATCCATTTTCATAAACACTTAAATCAATAGTTTGGTTTCCAGCGGTCGACCAAGAAATTACATTTGGCCCCATACCAGAAACAGCAGGACTATAGCTTCCACTAACTGTCCAATTGTAGGTTGCAGAGGCTGTCATATTCCCGGTATAGGTTAGGGTAACATTCTGTCCTGTACAAGCTGCAGGTTGAGGAGTAACCGAGAAATTTGAAGTTGGTGTAAGATTCACTGTTACAGAAGTGCTTGTGACAGGAGAAGTGCAACTATTTGAACCCACCACCTGTAAAGTAATATTTTTTACACCCGGCGTATTCCAATAAACTTGGAAAGGACCAAATGCACTTCCGGAAACGACAGTGGCTCCATCAAAATTCCAATTAGGTTGATCTCCAACGGCAAAGTTACCAGTGCCTGTATAAGTAATAGTAACCAAATTGGCTGCACCTGTACATATTGTATTAGGCGCTACAGTAAAGGAAGAACTTGGTGTATTCATTACCGTTACTGAATGGATCGTTGTGGATGAAACACATCCACTATCTGTAACACTCAAAGAAATGTTCTTTGTACCAGGTGTGCTCCAATTCACAACATGCGGTCCTACTACAGTAGAATTTGGAGGAGTTGCACCTACGTCAAAATTCCAGTTGTATGTCGCATTTGGTCCTGGAGTGTAAGCCCCGTTATAGGTGCACGTAGATGCCAAATTGGTTGAAATGGTTGGTGTATTACAAATAATATTAGGCGTCACATAAAAATTAGAAACAGGTGTTGGCAGTACATGTATATGAACCGAGTCTGAAAGTGGACAGCCAAAAGTAGGTTCGGTTACCGTGACATGGAACCAACCATCGGATGTAATGGTTGCTGTTGGATTATATATTGTAGAATTGTTTAGACCTCCTATAGGCGTCCATGAATAGGTATACGAAGGACCCACAGGCAATGGAGTAGCGGTAAGCTGCGAACTACCTTGAGGACTGGTACAAATATTACTTGGTATGCCTGTTACTGAAAGAGAAAATGGCTGAACAACAGTGAGAACCATGGAATCAAGTGATTGACAGAAAACATTGTCGTAGGCATGCAGATAGTAAGTGGTAGTAGTGGTAGGGTTAGCAATTGGGTTCAGAATGGAATCATTACTCAATGCTGTATTTGGTGTCCAGAAGTAAGTGAGAGGTGGAGGAGTTTGATTAATGCATATTCCCCAATCAACTAATGTTCCTTGATCGGTCAAAAATCCATCATAAACCTTCAACACCCAAGGGCCATTGGTTGGAGAGCCAATCAATCCACAGAAACTACCTGGTTCCGGTAAGAAGAATCCTGTGAATGGAGGAAATCCGGATCCTATAGGAGTAGTAGCTGTAGGGGTGAAACAAGTATTGGTATAATTATCACCTGATCCGCCACGATTTTGTGCTAAAATAACAGAGTTACCGTTCGGCGCAAAGAGTGTAATTGTCATATCTCCATCCCAAGTATGTAAAATGTTTAAGCATACACCACACAAATCATTGCAAGAATTAATAGTAGCACTTGCTCCGGTCATTCCGCTTACCCAAATAGTGTCGTAAGTAGATTGTAAATCCAAAATAGCAGCACCTGAAACATGATTAAATGCTACATTAGGCACAACACCTGAAACCACTGAACCATTTAGGGTGGTTGACTGTCCATAACAAATTGTATCATCAGGTCCGGCACTGGTAGTAGGCGATGGGGGCGCCACTACTACATTTACTGTGTCATAGAAGTGACATTGACCATTTGCCAAAACATCTAGTACATAATTAGTAGTAGTAGGTGGTGAAACCGTTCCTGGATTCAAAGTATTTGGACTTGCCAATCCAACTGTTGGTGTCCAAGTGTAGTTGTAAGCTCCAACAGGACTAGTTGTTGGATTAATCGATCCATTCTGACCAAAGCAAAGATTTAAATCAGGTCCGGCATTTACTGATACAGCTCCTTGGGTGATAAACGCAACCTGATTCACAAATGAATCCGAAATGCAGGATAAACTTGACGTGACTATTAAGGTGACGACAAATGTATCCACCGTAGAAAAGGCATGTACTGGATTTTGCAGGTTGGAATAATTAGCAGCACCGCTACCTGGGTCTCCGAAATTCCACGACCAACTAGTGATTACCGATCCGACGACACCCGTAAAGGATGAATCTGTAAACTGCATAGGGCTTCCTGCACAGAAATTATTTTGAAAAGTGAAATAAGCCGTTGGATTTGGCAATACATGTAAGGTGTCCATTAAGGTATCTTGGCAACCGGTAGTTCCTGGTAACGGAACTATTATGCATTGATAAACTGTATCTGTAGTTGGGGTAATATTATTGATAAAAAACGAAGGCCCAATTCCTAAAATTGTTCCTGATGTATTGGCCCAATAAACTGTAAAGTTATTTAAGCCAGCAGGTGCAAACATGGTTGCAGAATCAGCTCCAGGGCAGTAACTATTAAGAATGGTAAAGGCATTACAAGAAAAATCTACATAAGCATATCCCCAGTGACCAGATGCTGTACAATCTGAAGTAATAACTTCCACAGTAACTGTTGTTCCGCTATAATTACTCAAATTAGCGGATACAGTTGTCCAGTCACTATAAAATACGCTAGCAGCTGCATTACATGCCACATGCCATCCTGGAGGTAGGGTAGATGCACTATTTGGACAGGCTATGGAAGGCGATGCACAGGTTATTAGATTATTATTAGCATCATAAATATTAATGGTAAAACGAGATTGTGAATTAGCCGCATGCCCACCCGAATTAAGTACTGCACTATAATGAATCAATAGGTTGTCGGAACCTGGTCCCGGTTGGTATTGAAAAATTACTCTTTCACATTCGGCACCTACGTTAGTATTTCCTAATCTTAGGGAGTGTGTATTGCCCAAAATATTGGGGCAAACGACAGGCAAGCAACTATACACATCCGTTCCGGTGCCTGAAGTTATTTCAAATCTGTTAGTTACAGGCAATCCAGAACCTTGCGATAAAGGACCTGCAGTCCAGTTATAGACTGGACCCAAAGTTACGTTGCCTGTATAGCCAAACCAGCCTGTAAAGTCATTTTGCTCAAATCCGATGTTTGCCGGGCACTGTGCATTCACCTCAATTGTTAGCAAGAAGAAAGAAGCCAAGAGTAGAACCAAAGGCTTCAATCGCGATAGCGTAATTACTTTCATTTGAAAATATCGTTTGACTAATTAATAGATTTATTTAATGTATTTCAATTAAAAACATTATTTCACATTTACTACATTTTCGTAGCCACCTTTATCGAAAACTATTTTGTTTTTCTCTAGTATTACTTTTTTTACTGCTGCAAAATTTGGTAAATCATCATTGTTAACATCCATCCAGAACATATTTCTAGCATTATCAATGGTAAAATTATTGAGGCCTTTGGTTGATTTCAAAGCTACTCTTACATTATCCCATTGCTCTTTAGTTGGAAAATTGGCAGTTATCTTGAATGAATAGATAGTATTGTTATGAATACCTCCATTGTTGTAGTCCATTAGTTGAACGTGGGCTGTAGTAGAAGGAGCATTTGTGGTAGCTGGTTTTTGTGCAAATGATGCAAAACCAAGAAATAGAATAGCAAGAATTAAAAATGATTTTTTCATGTTTGTTTTATAGTTTATTTAGTTAAAAAAAATTATTAAAGTGATTATCGAACCAAAGTCACATTACCCTGTTTCGATTTCAAATTACCTAGTTTGTCTTTTATGCTGATGTTATATGAATAGGTTCCAATTTCCTGTGGAGTTCCGTTAAATGTTCCATCCCAACCTTTGTTACCGCCCATTGAATGGGTAGAATAAATACGCTGGCCCCAACGATTAAATACATCGAATGTTACAATCTCTTCAAACTTTGGATCTATGAACCAGAAGAAATCATTCTTTGAATCGCCATTAGGACTAAAAGCACTTGGAACAATTATTTCACCACAATCAACCACAACAAGTTTAGTTGAATCTGAGCCTTGGCAATCAGCTAGGTCAGCCGCCGTAAATGTTAAGTAGGTAGTTTGTGGTGGTGTTGCAACTGTGGTAGAGCAATCAACACAAGTCAAACTTCCTACTCCAATTGACCAATGGAAAGAATACAGTCCAGATGTGTTGTAGCTGGCTAGATACTTGTTGCCAGTGCACAACATTACAGAATCCGGTAAGTTGATAGACAAGGGTTTACCCACTTTAATAATAGCAGTGTCGGTCATTGGACAACCACTAATTCCGGTAACGGTTACGGTGTAGGTAGTTGTTGAACTTACGTTGGCAATTGGATGGCTACTATTAACACTATCTAGACCAGTCGAAGGTGACCATGAATAAATAAAGTCTGCAGGTGGAGCATCACAAATCGTAAATTTAACATCGGGTCGAGTAGTTGTGGTGCCACCGAAACCAGTTGTCATGGTGCAACCTGTATTATTGTCTGCTTGTTGATAATATACCGAAGCAAAGGTGGTGATTGTCGAATTAGTGACATCGGAACTAGTCCATGATAAATTGTGAAAGCATGTTTCAATAATTAAATTTGAAACTCCGTCCCAGTCAAATGTGTTATCTAATGTATAGGTATTCCATCCTAAAGTTGGAGAAACGGAAACAGGATTAAGAACAGTAGTCAATCCAGGAACAAAACTGGTTGTCATGGCAGTCAAGTTAGTACATCCCATCTTTATAGAGAAATTATCATATGGCTGAGTACTTACAATAGAAGCCAAATCATATGCAATTTGACTTATGGTGCCTGAGTATATTCCTAAAGCATTCAATTCAGCTTTTTTATAAAGATATTGAACCCGACCATCCATATAAAATCCACCGTAAGGATTTCCAAATGAAGAAGTGGTTGAAGCATTTCCACTTTGCTCAGTGTGTGTGTTGCCGGTACAATTGGTATTGTTGGCGCCACAAGCAATTGATGATAAAGGTGCAGGACCTGTTCCTTGTGCATGTAAATGAACTGGCAAACAGTTACAAATGGAAGTATCAGGCATTCCAATTAAACCATTTCGGCTATCTACAAAAATATTCATGCTACTGGTATTGGAGCAGGCGCCATTATTGTTGGCTACGGTTAACGTGTAGGTAGTTGTTGCGGCTGGTGCAACTGTAGGATTCGGAATAGATGGATTGCTTACATTGGTAGTTGGTGTCCAACTATAAGTGGTTGCCATCGGCATTCCATCAGTACAAACTTTAAATTTGGTATTTGGCAAATCTGAATAAAGGGTTCCCCATTGATAGGTACAATTACCATAGTAAGCCTGCATTACTGAAGTATAATTAGTTGTTGTTTTGTTCACGATATCATCACCTCCAGGTAGAGTCGTACTATTGTAACAAAGATCAACCAACAAGCTTGATGATCCATCCCAAGTATATGGCCTTTGTAAAACCAAAGTATTCCAACCATTGGTGGTGGTTACATTTTGATTGGCAATTACATTGGTCAATTTATACATATGCATAGAATCAATGTTACTGTTGGGGACACATTTCATACGAACATTCAAGTTTTCAAACACGCCTGTACTAGCCTTTGTTGCAATATCAAACGAAATTTCCTGAATAGTACCTCCAAAAATTCCATTCGCATTTAAAATTTCTTTTGTGTACAACATTTGAATATGATTGTAGTTATAAATGGAGCCTGAGAATGGAGTAGGGTAAACACCGGTTAAGGTATTATCTGTTCCAACAGTACTTACAGCTGGGGTTCCAGTACAAGGCACAAGATTCACTTCACAGAATGGAGGATGGAAGTTTACATCCAACTGACTGGCTGAACCCGGGCAAAGTGTATCATCGCCCGATAGATTAAAGTAAGGAACAACTCCAACTACGTTGACAACAATGGTGTCCCTCATCTGACATCCACTTCCTCCTGTAGCAACTACAACATAGGTAGTAGTCATCTGAGGGTTGGCAGTAGGATTGGTGATAGTAGTATCATTTAATCCATAATGAGAATACCAGTAATAAGTATATGGCCCATAAGTAGCATTGGCGGTCACACTAAGAGGAGTCGATTGATAGCGACAAATTGTTTTATCAGGTCCTGCCGTCGGATTCATAGGTGGTGGTGGATTAATTACAATATTATGGAATGAAGTAACCACCTGACTATCGGAACTACAGCCTGTAATGGAAATGACTGATAAGGTGACATGATAAGTTCCTGGTGAAGAAAATACGTGCGTAGGATTTTGCAAATTACTTGTATTAAGTGCTCCGGACGATGGATCTCCAAAATTCCACGACCAACTGGTTATCCAGGCCCCCGGGACCACTGCATCCGAAGAGTCATAAAAAGAAATTGTTGTTTGAGAACACAAATTGGTTGAATAACCAAAAGCGGCAATTGGCAATGGTGCAATTTGCAAGGTATCCAAAAGTGTATCCGGACAACCAACGGCTCCAGGTGCATTGGCAATGATTAATGAATATACCGTATTGAGAACAGGAGTAGTAATGGTAACTGTGGGTGAGGTGCCTAGTGGATAGGAATTCATATTAGCAAGGGTATCCCAGATATATGTGCCAAAGCCCGGAGGAGCTATCAACTGGGCTGTGGCAGCCCCAGGACAATATCCATTTAGTACGGTGAATGCGTTACAATTTAAATCAACATAGGCATAACCAAAATGACCACCATAAACGCAGTCGCCTGTTGTTATCTGAATGGTGATTACCTGACCAACATAGTTGCTCAAATTGCCAGAAAACACATTCCAATCACTGTAAAAAACCTGATTATTTACCGGTGAAACATAATATCCCGGAGGAAGTGGTGTGCCGGTTGGACAAATTACGGTAGGAGATGCACAGGTAATTGTATTGCCTAATTGGTCGAATACTTCAATCTGAAAGATGGGTTGCTCGTTTACCAAATGCCCACCCGTGTTAAGTACCACCGCATAATACAACAATAACGAACTGTTATTGGCCGTGGGAGTAAATTGTAAAAAAACTCGTTCCGCTTCTGAACCTGTATTGTCATTTCCCAATTTTAATGAATGCTGATTGCCTGGAACCAAAGGGCAAACAACAGGTACCTGAACTGTTGCACCAACAGTGTAAGGATCTATACCAGTTCCAGATGTCGTCTCTATCCTTGCTGGAGGACCAGGAATGGGCAAGCCTGCTCCCTGCGAAAGGAGTGCAGAGGTCATCGTTATAATTGGATTTCCTCCAACAGGCCCAACAGCTGTGCTACCGGTATAACCAAACCATTGTGAGCAATCATTGGCTTCAAATCCAATATTAGAAGGGCATTGGCTAAATGATTGTGCGTTAGCCAAAAGCAAAATACCTGTAGAAAAGCACAAAACTTTTAACAGATAGAGGTAGTAATGCTCCATGATTATGAGTAGTTTATAGTATATCTTAAATGTAAGTTTATAGTTAGAAATTTATGAAACAATAATAAGCAATTTTCTCTTCGTGGTCAAATGTTTTTTCAACCCGAAAATTCGTGTGTTTTGTTAATAATCTCGGCTACATTTTGAAGCTCCATGCATTGAAAATGCCCCTTCGGGCAAGCCTCAAATGCTAATTTGGAGCATGGCCTGCAAGTCAGATTCGTTACTTGCGAAATATAGTTTTTCGAAACGTTGTGGATAGGAAAGTACGGGGTCATTCCAAAGTCAGGGATTGTATTGCCCCAAATAGACACCATGGGCACTCTAAATGCTGCACCAATATGCATTAAACTGGTGTCGTGAGTAATTAACACCTTTGAACCTTTAACCAAGGCTGCTGATTGAATGAGGCTGAACAAGCCGCAAGCATTGAAAATCAATGATTTACTTCCTTGAAGGATATTTTCCGCCCTCACTCTGTCTTCAGGGCCACCTAGCAGAATTATGGGCTGGCTGATACCATCACAAATTTCAATGATTTTTTGAACCGGTAAACGTTTAGTTGCAAAACTTCCACCGATGGCAAAGCTTACAAAGTCAGTTTGAAACGCTTCGGGTAAGTTCTTGCTAACATTTTCTTCATTTTTAGGTATGAAAAAATCAAGTCCAAGTCCATCATTTTTAATGTTTAACAGCTTGGCTACCTCAAAATATCGATCAACAATATGTGGTATTTTTATATTGCTTTTTTTCGACTTCACCATTTTCCACTTATGCCAGCTATATTTTTTTAACAGAGCCATTTTTTTGCCACCAACCACATTTCTAAAAACAAAACTTCGAAGGTTATTGTGCATATCTAGCACAAAATCGAAGTCCTCCATTTTAAGCTGTTGTAGCAATTCGAAGGAATTATTGTTGTAGTAGTAAAATTTGCTGATGTAAGGGGAGGCTAGGGTAGCCTCAGCATATTTTTTTTTTGTCAGCAAGTGAATTTCCAAACCAGGTATTTGTTGGTACAGACAACGAATCACAGGGGATAATAATACTAAATCGCCGAAGGCACTAAAGCGTATTATTAAAACTTTCATTGACTAGGATGCCTACTCATAAGGCGTTTTAAGGAACTCAATAAAATACAATATAAAAATGCATTAGGTAAAGAATGCAAGTTAGTTCTGTTTCCTTTTTTCCATCTCATCACGAACAGCGGCCGCTTTTTCGTACTCTTCGTTCTCAAGAAAATGTTGCAACTTATCTTCTAGCTCTTGAAGTGACATTTTTGAATAATCATCCTTTTTGGATGAGGATTTTGCCTTTGGAGTGGTACTTTTTGCGCCCGACTTACCCAAATCTTCCATAATAATTCCGGCCGAGTCGAGGATAAATTCATAAGTATAGATGGGGCAGTTAAACCTAACCGCCATTGCAACTGCGTCGCTTGTTCGGCTATCAATTTCAACTACATGTGAACCTTTTTGACAAACGAGTTTTGAAAAAAACACCCCTTCCTGCAAATTGTCAATTACCACTTCTATCAACTGGAGATTGAATGAAGTGAAAACATTCTTCATCAAATCATGAGTTAAAGGGCGGCTAGGCGTTATTTTTTCCAGTGCCACTGCAATGGCTTGAGCCTCAAATCCGCCTATCACTATGGGTATTCGACGAATTCCACCTAGCTCACCTAATACAATGGCATAGCTGTGTGTTTGTGACACATTTTGAGAAAGGGCAATTATTTCTAGCTCTATTTTATCCAATTGGTTATCTGTAAGTGCTTGTATTTAGTGAATTGATTATCAAATAATTTAATGTGATGTGTTTTTAAATGTGCGCAATGCTGCATTTAGTTTCGGCACCACTTCAAATGCATCTCCTATGATACCATAATCAGCAGCTTTAAAGAAAGGTGCTTCCTTGTCCGTATTAATCACTACAATTACTTTACTCTGATTAACGCCAGCCAAATGCTGTATGGCACCACTTATTCCCACAGCGATATATAAATTGGGTCTTATCGTAAGTCCGGTTTGACCAACGTGTTCTTCATGTGGACGCCAATGCACATCGGCTACCGGTCGGCTACAAGCTGTTGCAGCCCCTAGTATTCCGGCCATATCTTCAATCATGCCCCAGTTTTCAGGCCCTTTTAATCCTCGGCCACCACTAACTACTATTTCAGCTTCTGTTAATGGAATTTTACCACTGGCTTGGGTTACTTGCTTCACTTTTACACTAAACTGATCATCCGGTATAGAAACCTCGATGGCCTCAATGGCGCATGTTCCTCCCGTATTTACTATTTTAAATGAATTGGGAGTGAGGCCAATAATTTTTTGAGATGTTTTAATTGAGTAATGTGCAAATGCCTTTCCACTGTATACGCTCTTTTTTACAACAAATCCATTTGACAAATCCGGAAGGTCAATAGCTCCGGCCACCAAACCGGCTTTTAATAAGGCTGATAATCGAGGCGCCACAGCCTTACCTGTTAAGTTGTAGGAAAGAATAACAACTTGAGCATCTGCCTTTTTCGCTGCCTCACCTAATATGTAGGCGTAGGCTTTGGAATCAAAATTTTGAAGATTATTGTGAGAGAGGGTATAAACCTTATTAGCCCCAAAACTTCCCAAAGTTGAAAGTTCAGCCGAATCAAGACTGCCATCCGCCAAAGCCACTACTTCGGTATTAAGTTTCTTTGCCAATTCGCTGCCGTAGCTTACTGCCTCCAGTGTAGACTTTTTAAATTTTCCATTATTGCTCTCTGCAAATATGAGTACTGACATTTGTATCTATTTATTATTTATTTGGATAAATTAATTCAAACTGATTCTTAAATTACTTTGGCTTCTTCGTGCAATAGTCTCACCAATTCATCTACTTGATCAGGAGAAACCAGTTTAACCCCTGTTTTTTCAGTAGGCAATTCGAAACTAGTAATCTCTGTAAGCAAATTTGATGAACTAGCAGGTAGCAACGTTAGTGATTTACTACGAGCCGCCATTATACCTTTCATATTAGGAATTCTAGCTTCAGCCATCCCTTTTTGACAGCTTACTACCATGGGTAATGTGGCTTCACAAATCTCTTTACCACCCTCAATTTCACGTTCTAAAGTGACTGTTGAACCAGTTATTTCCAATTTTGTTGCTAAAGAGATATAGGGTAGATTCAACATTCCAGCCAGCATGCCGCCCACTTGAGAGCCATTATAGTCAATGGTTTCCTTACCACAAAGCAAAAGATCAAAACCCTTATCACTTGCAAAAGCAGCAATTTGTTCGGCTACAAAAAATGCATCTAATGGTTCTGCATCTATTCTTATTCCGTCATCTGCACCAATAGCAAATGCTTTACGAATGATTGCCTCATTATCTGCACCACCTACATTGATTACCGTTACGGATCCGCCATTTGCTTCCTTCAGTTCAAGTGCTCTTACCAGCGCATACCATTCATCGTAAGGATTAATTATCCATGTTACTTTATCAGAATTAAACTTTGTGTTATTGTCTAAAAATGAAATTTTCGACGTGGTATCAGGAGCTTTGCTTATACAAACTAATATCTTCATGGTCAGTTGATTTGATTAACGAATTAGTAATTTTAAAAGGCGATTATTGCAAAATGCACTAACTAATTTTGCTTCCGTCAACAAATGCCTAATTTCGGCCGCAAAAGTAATTAATTACCTTTCATATTTAAGTATGCAAAACTCTCGTGTTGATAAATTAAAAGCTATGTTGGAAGCAACTCCATCCGACTCTTTTCTTCGCTTTGCTCTTGGATTAGAGAATATAAAAGCCGGCCAATACACATACGCTTTACAATATTTTCAGAATATTGTTAGTGATGATGCTGAGTACACTGGGGTATATTATCATTTAGGAAAACTATACGAGCAGCTAGGTGAACCTGAAAAAGCGATCGAAACATATGAGAATGGAATAAAAATTTGCCGGAAAAAAAATGATCAACACAATTTAAACGAACTAAGAGGGGCACTCGACGCCTTGATGTAAGCAAAGATGTGAATAATGAAAAATTTGTTAGACCGATTTACAGAAGTGTATAAAGAGCACCAGTTGCCCTCCAAAAATCTATTGGTGGCAACTAGTGGCGGAGTTGATTCAGCAGTATTGTGTGAATTACTGACCTTAAGTGGAGTGAAATTTACAATCGCTCATTGCAATTTCAAACTTCGAGGCTATGAAGCTGAGCAGGATGAAATTTTCGTCACTCAACTAGCTAAGAAATATGATTGCCCCATCTTTGTCACTTCCTTTCAAACTCAATCCTATGCCGATGAAAATAAAGTTTCTATTCAAATGGCCGCTCGTGAATTGCGCTATCAATGGTTGGAAAAAATCAGACTCCAATTTGGTTTAGAAAAAATAGCTACTGCTCACCACTTAAACGACAATATTGAAACTCAAATTTTAAATTTTACCAAAGGCACAGGCATTGAAGGTTTAACTGGCATGAAGGTTATCAATGATAAAATTGTAAGACCCTTATTGAGTTTTTCAAAAAAAGAACTGATACAATTTGCCGAAGAACATCAACTCAATTACTCAGAGGATAGCAGCAATAAGAATACGAAATATGAACGAAATAAAATAAGACTTCAGGTAATTCCAACCTTACAAGAAATAAACCCGGCCTTTGAGAGAACTGCACTAGAGAACATGTCTCATTTTTCCGATGCAGCATTACTCATGCAGGAAGCAGTTCAATATCATTTGAAGAATATTGTTGAGAAAATGGGAAGTGAGATAAGGTTAAATATTAAAAAACTGCAAGGTCGCCAGCCAGCACAAACTCTTTTGTTTGAATTGCTTAAGCAATATAATTTTAATTCTAGCCAATCTAAATTTGTTTGGGAAAGCTTAAATGAAATATCCGGAAAGCAATTTTTTTCATCCACCCACCGATTACTAAAGGATCGAAAACACATTATCATTTCGTCCTTATCCGATACGAATCAACAGGAATTTCTGATATCCGACGAAGTCGAAACCACCTTGCCTTCTCATCCCGAGGTAAAGATTACCAAACTTCAAAATGATGTAATTTCATTCACCCGTTCGCCGTCTAAAATGCAATTTATCGATGCAGAAAAACTTCAGTATCCGCTGCTTATGCGTCGATGGCAACGAGCAGATTATTTTTATCCACTAGGTATGAAAATGAAGAAGAAAAAAGTGAGTGATTTTTTTCAACAACAGAAATTATCAATCATAGAGAAGGAAAAACAGTGGCTACTTTTTAGCAATATGCATTTGGTCTGTATAGTTGGACAGCGGATTGATGAGCGATATAAAGTCACCGATAAAACGAGGGAAATATTAAAAATAGAATTGATATCCTAACGAATCAATTCGATAAAACCACGCAAAGGTTTTGTGCTTCTAACTATGCCGGTAACATGTATTTCGTATACATAGCAAACGTAATAATAGGTTGCGGCCGCTAATGGCTTTCCAGTTTTACCATCTTTACCGTCCCAACCTATTTCTTTGTTGGTGGTTTTGAAAACCTCATCACCCCATCTGTTAAATATCTTCATATCAATATGATGAACAAATCGATAGGGGATGAATGGGTGAAATAAATCGTTTTGTCCATCGCCATTTGGAGTAAATGTATTTGGCAAAATATAAATAGGGCAGTTGTCCATACAAATTGTATCACTTCTCAAACTTTCGTTTCCAAATGAATCAATAGCGGTAATGCAATAACAACCGGCTAATGAAGAATCAATGTTGTGATGATTAAATGAAATAGCTGTGGCTGGGCTTATAGTATCAACCCTAGTCATTGCGATGTTTGATTCTGGAGTATAATAGATATAATACTTGACCACATCATTGGCACATGATTCATTTGGATTATTCCAACTCAGGCGATTAAAAAACTCAGTATTCGTACTAGCTGTACCACCTGAAAGAAGATAACAATCGCTCACAATTTTTAGTGTTGGACTGCATGGTGGAATAGTATCAATTGGCCTGGCACACATTTCCTGCGACCAATTCTGAAGTGGACGCGGTATGCCCGATACGGTATAATGTCCAAAACTTTGTACCTTATAACAATAGAGGCTGTCGTTTATCAAATTATCATCTCTATAAAAATGGTTGGTCGTTTTAGCCAAGAAATCGAACAAACCGGTCACTTTGTTTTTTTTTTAAACATCGAAACTATCATTACTCCATGGAACATTTTCGTTTCAAAAAATTTCAATTCTATTATCGCTAGCCAATGGGAGAATAAATACAGAAGAAGCTATATCGGTATTGCCAAGTTGAGTAGGGCTATTATTTGAGAAAAGAGAAAGACTAT
>DAIMNW010000197.1:0-4081 GCA_036719905.1 Chitinophagales bacterium | reverse complement strand
GATAAAGTGCAGTTTAAAAATTTAGGACTGGCGGTGGGAGATGAGCAACACAAATTTGGGGGAGCCCAACGGGGCGCCTTATGGAAAAAAAATTCGCTGCACCCACCTCATGTGCTAGTGATGACCGCCACTCCTATTCCCCGTACGCTGGCCATGACGCTCTATGGCGACCTAGATGTAAGTGTGATAGATGAATTGCCACCCGGCCGAAAATCCATTAAGACTATTCACAAATACGACTCGGCCCGGCTTAGTCTGTTTCAATTTATGAAAGATGAAATTGAAAAAGGCCGGCAGATATATGTGGTTTATCCTTTGATTGAGGAGAGTGAAAAACTGGATTTAAAAGATTTGATGGATGGATATGAAAGCATTAGCCGTGCCTTTCCGCTTCCAAAATACAAAGTGAGTATAGTGCACGGGCAAATGGATGCCGATGCTAAAGAATTTGAAATGCAACGCTTTATTAAAGGCGAAACACAGATAATGGTGAGCACCACCGTAATTGAAGTAGGCGTAAATGTGCCCAATGCCAGTGTGATGGTAATTGAAAGTGCCGAGCGCTTTGGCTTATCACAATTGCACCAGCTACGTGGCCGGGTAGGCCGGGGCGCCGAACAATCGTATTGCATACTCATGAGCAGCAATAAATTAAGTGCCGATGCCCGTGTGCGTATGCGTACCATGTGCGAAACCAATGATGGATTTAAAATAGCTGAGGTAGATTTAGAAATTCGTGGGCCGGGCGATATAGCCGGTACACAACAAAGTGGTATCACCAATTTACAAATAGCCAATCTGGCAAAAGACCATGCCATACTGCAAGCTGCCCGTGAGTGCGCTCAGGAAATACTAAGCACCGACCCTGAACTTACTTTGGAAAGTCATGAACCCATGCGGCGGTTTCTTGTTCATTACACCAAAGAAAAAAATAACTGGAGTAAGATTTCGTGACCCCAACTTTCGAATTAATACACCACTACTCGTTTATTGATTTGGGTAGAGGCCGATTGATAACTTAGCAAATACACTCCAGCCACCAAGTTTCCTTTTACAAGTGAAAAATTGTGTAATCCTTTGACAAAGGCGCCATTGCTTATTACACTGACTTGCTGCCCCATTGAATTGTACAAGCCGAGTAAGCCCTCTTGCTCGTCGTTTGGCAAAAAAAGTTCAATCATAGTGTTATCGCTAAACGGATTAGGCGATACCAAAACTGATGGAGCATTTGCGACAGCAGAACCTTTGAGCGCTGAATTGGAGATGGTGCTTAATAGGTTTAATTGCTCAGGGCTAAGTTGCAAAGTGTTTTCTGCTTCATCTTGCTGTGGGTTGTTAAGCGGTAGATTAGTATAATGTCCTCCTTGTGCCAAATACATTAGTGAATCGTTATCAGGCATGCCATAAGCTCCGCCGGCAATTGTACTGTCTGAAGCAGCACGGTTGTAGGTGCCGCCGCCGCATGTGGCACAGGTAAATACATGCGTTTCTAAAGTTACATTGCCTTGTATTGTGGTGCCGGGCAGCACATCTATTTTATCACCGGCTTGAAACAGGGCATTGGCTGTGGTTTGAAAATCGACAGCAGTACCATTGGTATTGCCAATGGTTACTGTTTCAAAGCCTCTCATATCCAATGGGCTATTACTATCGCCCATAGTTACACCATTTACTGTAAAAGGCACTTGCGATTGGTTATAAGTGCGATGCATTTTATTAAAATAGTTGGCTTTGTAGGGATTGCTAGTATTGCGTATGGCCATTTGATAAAGGTTGTAGTAGAACATGTAATCCAAACCGCTATACTCACCATATACACCAGAAAAGGTAGTGTCGGGCGCAGCACCAATGTGATATATTCCATTTATCCATCTTTCTTCTGGCATTTCTAATCTGTCCTGTGACGACCATTCTTCTGTACAAAAATCTCCATGACCATAATTGTGTGGCCCGCCACAGGGGGCTGAATGGAGCAAATTTTCGTAAAATGAATTAGGGATGAAGATGTTGCCACCGTTATGAATGACTTGGTGAATAAGGGGAGTATATTCATAATCAAAGAGCCCAATTGTAGATTGGGGAATTGGGGGAATTGGACTCTGACAACCGACACTTAAATTAGCTGCAGTGTTATTAATACATAAAGGAATCAGCGGTAGAATGGGTGTCCAAGAGGCAGTAGGATTTGGAACCACCGTGCAGCTATAAAAACTATTGGTTAAGGCTGCCATAGTGAGCATCATATAATTACTATGATTAAGCGGTGCACTTGTTATGCAAATATCAGGCATTACATATTCCCAGATATAGCCTGAAAAATAAGCATCTGCATCCCATTGACTAAAAGGATTATAAGTGGTATTTGATAATTGTGCTTTCAGTTTCATCATGGGGTAGGCAAACATCCACCCATTGGCTCCGCCGCCTAAATCGCAGGGGTTAGGCGAAGGAGCCACAAACGGAGGAATAGTTATAGTGCTGGCTACCGAAGGACCAAGCAGTGCTGCTGCATTATTTACAATGACAGGAAATGAGTTTTGTAAATAATTGTAATAATCAATGAATAATTGATTGCTGAATATTCCTGGCGGATTGCTGAACTCTGCACACGTTCCATCTACAGGGTCAATATATTTCCAATGATTGGCCTACAAATAATCAATAATCCTGATACCGGCATCGCTGGCCTTCTGGTTTATATTTTCACCATTGTAAGTTTCACTTGCATCTACCAATTCATGCACAAAAGTAAAACCTGTAAGCAGCCCTACAGTTTGGTCAACACTTTCGTTTTTATGATAGGCTATAGTTGGTGGCGTAGTTGACCAGTCAACATTACCCCAATTCGTACCTGAAGGGCTTGCAGGGTCGGGGGCTATATCATATCGGTGTTGGTCAACTATTGGTAATTGTGTATTGTTTATTCCATTGTTATACCGGTAGGCATTAAAATGATTTCTTAAATCGGATGAGTTATTAAAAAAATCGTAAGGCACATCGTTACGCACATAAAAACCATTTAGTTTGTTTCCTGCAAATGGGGAGACGGAGTTCCCAAATAATATATTTTTCCTATATGAATCATCCTCGGCTAATTCATCCATGCGGTCAAATGCCTGCAAAGCATACCATAGTTCTTCAATAGTTTTTTCGGTGGGTTGATTATTGGCTTTAAGTAAATAATACTCCATAGCCAATGTAGCTATATACCAACCCAGGCGAATAGCCTGGTCATCATCTGCCCGTAATTCCCGGTGATTGTTTTGTCCTGCTGCATAAGCCCAACTTGATAAATTGTTACTACTGTTTGCACTTGGGTCGCCAATTGGTTTATAATTATTTGTGTACTGGCTATTATAATCAAATTGCCTCATATTGTACACATTGCTGCCACCCGGGAAATTGCCGATGTATGTGTGATTATTTATAAACCGGCTGCGGTAGTACCAATACTTACTAAAGTCTGATTGGGTGTTTTGTGCAATTAGTATGTAGCCTGTAAAGCAGAAAATTAAAGTTGCTATTATTTTTTTCATACTGGTTTTATTTTTTTAGAAACTCAACTCTATAATGTTTAGTTAAATAATCTATTTCTATAATAAATTGATTTTTTTCCAATTTCATTATTGTCCATTTATTGCCATTTCCCTGATGTACTAATGGACCTATTTGAAAATATAATGTTTGGGTATGACCACCTATTGCTATTGTTTTGTTTTCATCAAACAATTCAAAAGGCGCCACCAATAATGAGTCATCACTCGGATAAGAAATGATTTTTTTATCAAAAAAGGTGGCCTCAAACCAGTACTCTGAGAACTTAGGGTTTGGATTATAAAATCTATACTCCGTACGCCCACATACATTGTTATAGTAGTCTGTAGAATCTACCTCATCAACCAAATACTTTTGCAAAGTATAGGTGCCCAAAATTTGAGTATAAGGTGCGCCGTAATACTTCCCTCCTTCGGGGTATTTAGTTTTTTTACAGCCACCCACCACTATCACTAAAGCAAAAAGAAAAAGTATTTTTTTCATAGTAAAAAGAATATAAAAAGTGAAATTGTAAGACTCTACCAAT
>DAIMNW010000039.1:0-14554 GCA_036719905.1 Chitinophagales bacterium | reverse complement strand
GTAATAGGTAGCCTACTTACTTCTTGCAGAAGGGCTCGACTTAGCGAAGCTGAACTAAATTCTTATGCTAGCGATGCAAGCGATAACGCTCTTTCTGAAGGCATTGTTAATGACATACAGAACATTGCCGACCAAGCCAATTCATTTGCCAGCGGCATGGGATACCGAATGGCTGATCCGGGTTCTATGATGAGTCAATGTGCAACCGTAACTATTGATACCATTGCTGTACCGCACACCATGGTAGTTGATTTTGGAACTTCTAACTGTCTTTGTAAAGACAATCGTTATCGCAGAGGACAAATTTTGTTGAACTTTACCGGAAAATATAGAGATGCCGGAACTGTGATTAATGTAAGCTTTAACAACTACTTTGTAGACGACAATCAAGTTACTGGTACAAAAACCATTACTAATAATGGGTTGAATGCTGCTAATCACATGAACTGGACAATTGTGGCTAATTTATCCATTATCAAAGCAAACAATGCAGGTACACTTAGCTATACTTGTAACCGTAATCGCGAATGGACTGCAGGTGATACTACACCACACATATTTAGCGATGATGAATATTCAATTACCGGTAGCGCAAGTGGAACTAAACCCGACAACACTACTTTCACTGCATTGATTCAAAATCCCTTAATTCGTAAAATGTCTTGTCCACGTCATTTTGTACAAGGAATTTTGAACATCACTCCACAAGGAAAACCAGTTCGTAGTATTGACTTTGGAAACGGAACTTGCGATAACACTGCTACAGTAACTGTTAATGGACAAACTAAAACCATTACACTTAAGTAATAATTGCAAAACAAAAAGGCCCTTCAGTTTGGAAACTGAAGGGCTTTTTTATTTTCAGGTGTAGAAGTGGTAAAATGCTTGGATGGCTTTTTAAATTGACTATTTTTAGAGAAAATACAACTTCTTGAACAGGGCAGAACTTACCTTATTTGTTAAAAAGGAATCAAAACGATTGGGTTTTGAGTACTGCGGCATTTCCGCTGCCGGCTTCTTAGAAGAAGAGGCTCGCCCTCTTGAAGAATGGTTGAAGGCCAAGCATCATGGAGAAATGTCGTACATGGAACGAAATTTTGATAAACGATTGGACCCCAGAATCTTAGTGCCAGGGGCTAAAACCGTGGTGAGCCTGCTATACAATTATGGGGTGGTTGAAAGTTCTCCTGCTAGTTCATCCTCAATTCATTCGGCTGCCGGTAACAAAAGAATTGGTGAGCAGCAGAAACCAAAAATTGCCACTTACGCCTTTGGAGAAGATTATCATGTGGTAGTGAAGAACAAATTGTATGAATTGCTAGCAAGCTTGAGTAGCCAAGCAGGGCCTATTGAAGGAAGATGTTTTGTTGATTCAGCTCCTGTTCTGGAACGAGCCTGGGCAAAAAAATCGGGCTTGGGTTGGGTTGGTAAAAATTCAATGCTCATTCATCCTAAGGCTGGGTCCTATTATTTTTTGGCCGAAATTATTTCTGATTTGCCTTTGGAACCCGACAATTTTCAAATGCAGGATTATTGTGGCACTTGTAATAAGTGTGTTGAAGCCTGTCCCACACAAGCGCTTTTTGGAAATAAAACCATAGAAGCGGATAAGTGTATTTCTTACTTTACCATTGAACTAAAAAAGGAATTTGACAGCAAGGTGCCAAATTTTACCGATTGGATATTTGGATGTGATATATGCCAACAGGTGTGCCCATGGAATAGATTTGCTAAACAAAACAATGAACCACTTTTTAAACCGTTAGAGGCAATAGCTGAAAATGATTATTCAAACTGGCTCGAAATCACAGAGGACACGTTTCAAAAGGTGTTCAACAAAAGCCCTCTTAAACGTGCCGGATTGGAAGGCATTAAACGTAATATCAGACATGTTTTAGCTTCCGGCCAAGTAAGCTAGAAAGAAGACAAACGCATCACAAAAAACAAACTACACCCAAGTGTATTTAAACAGTATTCATCTAGTTAATTTTAAAAATCATATTGACCACTCTTACACGTTTGAGAAACCCATCATTTGCATAACGGGTAAAAATGGGGTAGGCAAAACCAATTTGGTGGATGCCATTCATTATCTATCTTTTACTAAGAGCAATTTTAATACACCGGATCAGCAAAATATTCGAATGGGAGAGAAATTTTTTCGCTTGGAAGGCATTTTCGAAGCTATTGCTCAACCTGTTAAAGTCACTTGCAAAGTACCTTATACAGGTAAAAAAGAGGTGCTTAGTAATCAGGTGCCTTACGATAAACTGGCTGACCACATTGGTCGTTTTCCGGTGGTGATGATAACGCCTTACGATAGTGAACTGATAGATGGAAGTGGAGAAATAAGAAGGCGATTTCTGGACATGCTCATTGGCCAAATGAACGCCAACTATTTACAAGATGTGATGCAGTATAACCGAATTTTGTCGCAACGAAACGCTCTATTGCGCCAATTTGGGGAGCACCAAAAAGTTAACTTAGCATTATTACAAGCTATCAACTCTCAATTAATACCAGTAGGTAATCGAATATTTGCCACTCGACAAAGCATTCTTCCGGAACTAGTATCTTGGGTGAAAAAGTATTATGCACTCATTTCCGGAGATATAGAACAAGTAGAGTTAATTTATCAATCAGATTTGAATGAAAATACTTTCGAAGAACTATTGAACAAAAGTGAACAACGAGATTTATTATCACAAAGAACCAATGAAGGTATCCATAAGGACGATTTAGAACTGCTTATTAATGGCAAGCCAATAAGAAAATATGGCTCACAAGGACAGCAAAAGAGCTTTCTGCTGGCGCTCAAATTTGCTAACCTCGATATTCTTAAAGCCCAGCTAGGTTTGTGCCCAATACTTATTATCGACGATTTGTTTG
This sequence comes from Chitinophagales bacterium, assembly GCA_036719905.1. Lineage (GTDB taxonomy): Bacteria > Bacteroidota > Bacteroidia > Chitinophagales > CAIODY01 > DAIMNW01. The sequence goes on along the minus strand of DAIMNW010000039.1, from coordinate 11,665 downwards.
ATAAGCTGGACAGAGTAAGAACCTCGGCAGTGATTAACTTATTACCATCATTTAATCAAACCTTTATTACCCATACCGAATCTGACATTCTTTCCTCAATTTTGAATACTTTTAACCTCCCATTTCAAAGCATCGAGATAAATCGATAGTCTGTAAGATGAAACTTTTAAACCAAGTATTGTATTTCAAAGTGATTGCAGTTTTGATAGCAATATTTGCTCCTCATGCTGAAGTTGGCGCTCAAAGCGTTTCCGTCTTGCAACATTCCGATAGAAGCGATTCATCCTATTACGATGCCGAACAGATAGCTACCAATGAATATTGGCTAGTAGGTAAAAAAGGGATTATTTCCAGTACCAAGGATTGCAAGCATTTTGCAGCAGTTAACTATCCGAACAAGGGGGTTAATATTCTGCGAATTGCTCGATTTTCTAAAAACCATATTCTCCTTTGTGCCGATAGTGGCTACATCTATCACTATTATAAAAAACCCGGCTGCTGGGATGTGCTTCGTGTCAAAGGTTATGAAAACAAAGTATTCTATAATTGTGCCATTGTAAACGATTCGGTGGCTTATATCTGCGGTGGTAATTCAGCAATTTCTCAGGCTCGAATTGCTATACCCGGCGGATTTATACTTAAAACCAAGGATAAAGGGATAACCTGGAAAGAAATTCACTCTGCACCAGGAAGTATGTTTTGGGATATTGACTTTGACGGTAAAAATATTGTAGCTGTTAAGTACAATGTGGTTGGCAGCCGCTTACTCACCTTTGATATTGATAATGATTCGATTGTGAAACGCAGCCAACTGTATTCTATGCTCATACATGAAAATCTGCCGGGTGAAGCCTTAATGGCTGGCGGCAAAAATTTCAACTATAAACGAAATGGCTGCATTACCACCTCGGTGAATGCTGTAAATCCTATGTTTCAAACCATTGGGATGATTTGGGATGTAGAAGCGGTTGGTCATCAGATAGTGGCTTCAGGATCAAAAGGAGTGGTCATGATTTTTGATGAAATGAAAGGGGTTTTTGACAAGCTAAACTCGGTAGGAGAATATAATTTATACGATATTTTACCAATAAACGAAACCAAAGCACTTATGGTGGGCTCCAATAAAACCATTGTAGAAGTAGATTTAAAACCAGCCGGAGCCGACAAATCTAATTCGATGAGTATTCCGCTGACTACAAACAATCATAAATAAGGGATTATAGCTCCCTTTTACGATTTTTCGCGTACGATAGCCACCTCCTGTTAAGCTTTTCTTTACGGCAAGAAAAAAGAGGCTGATTTTATTACTAATTTTAGGGCATGAATTACAAAAAGCGATCGAACGACAGCACATTGGAAGAATCCATTAATCTGACCCTGAACAGATTAAACTTAACGGAAAAGATGGAAGAGGCCGAGTTAAAAAATAACTGGGCTTTGTGGATGGGAAAAACAATAGACAAGTATACTAACCGCATTGCTTTAAAGAATGGTACCCTTAAGCTATTTATTGAAGTGGGGCCTCTAAAACAAGAACTTACCTACTCAAAGGACAAAATAAAAAACCTGATAAACGAACATTTTAATAAAGAAACCGTAAAACAGATTGAGATTTATTAAACTCATGCAACTAAAATCCCTAGCAGTATTTGTTTTAACCAGCACTATCAGCCTCACATCGATGGCTCAGCGCAATACCCACGAGGCAGGCCTAAGTTTTGGCTATGCCAACTATGCAGGTGATTTGGCACCATTTCCAATGGCTTTTTCTGAATTTCATAGGGCTTATGGAGCTTTCTATCGATATGAATATCAGCATAAGCAATCTATAAGAGTGGGTTTGAATTATGCTACTATTAGTGGTAGTGATCTAAATTCGAGTAGAGAAAGCCACCGCTTAAGAAACCTTGACTTTCAGAGCAAAATTTATGAATTGTCTGTAACCGGCGAATACAATCTCTTTAGCTTTTATCCATGCGATGGATTTTTATTTACTCCATATGCTTTAGCCGGGTTGGCTGCTTTCCACTTTCGTCCCACCCCCAAAGGCGGTGGTGTAAGCCTTCAAGGAGTAGGAACTGAAGGGCAAGGACTTTCAGGTTATAAAGCGCCATATCTACTCACCCAGGTTTCTGTACCCTTAGGAGTTGGTGCCAAATGGTCAGTTCACCGATTTTTAGTAGTAGGATTGGAGGTAAATTGCAGAAAAACAGCTACTGATTATTTGGATGATGTAAGTGGCAAATACGTTCCTTATGAATTGATGGTGGCAGAAAAAGGGGCAAATACCGCCGCTTTGGCCGATAAATCAAAGGGTTATGCATTGAGTAACTCTAAAACAGTAGGTGCCATAAGAGGAAACCCAAAGATGTTTGATTGGTACGGAACTATAAATGCTTATGTGAGCTATATTTTTAATAGCAAATGTGCTCGTACAAAAAGATACATACCACCACACAGGTACTATTTTCAGTGCCCTCGATTCTAATTTTTTTTAAAAATCCATTTTTGGAGCTACTTTTTCGAATACATTTGCATAAAATGTAGGTGAATCAGTGAAATATTTTCTTTGCCTTTTAATCTTTTTTAGTTGCCAGTTAGAGTCCTATTCCCAGTGGAGTCATCGTAAGTATCCATATATATTTGGCGAAGTAGGAGTGACAGGTGGATTAACTAATTATCTAGGCGATTTATCGACGGTTTCATTTGATACCAAACAGCTTAATCTGGCTGGCGGAGTGACTGCTCGAGTTACCCCCTACAGATTTTTATCTCTGCGAAGTTCTCTATTTGTTGGCACCATTAGCGGCGACGACAAAACAGCTTCTATGCAAGCTAAAGATCCTTCCGTTCGTTCGGCCTTGGCACTTCGAAATCTCAGCTTTCGCACCCGAATATGTGAACTAAATATTATACCTGAAATTAATCTGATTGGATTTCAACCCATTATGCATAAGCATAAATTTTCTCCCAGTTTATTTACCGGCTTAGCCTTGTTCTATTTTAATCCCAAGGCATACTATGATGGAAGGTGGGTGGCCCTTCAACCTCTTGGTACAGAAGGCCAAGGGGCACCTGGGTATGGGAAAAAGTATGCTCGTATTCAACCAGCTATTCCGTTTGGTGGCAGTTTAAAGTATGGATTTAAAGATAAAAAGGATAACTACTTTACCATTACAGGTGAAATAGGAATTAGAAAAACATTTACTGATTATCTAGATGATGTAAGCAGAGATGCTTTTCTGCCTTATGATGTGCTTAAAGCTGCCAATGGAGAACTAGCAGCGGATATTTCGATCAGAGCCGATGAGGTGGATCCTCGTTTTCAAAAAGAATCAAACTACCTAGAACGACGAGGCAACCCAAATACTAAAGACTGGTACTTCTACACCGGCTTAAGTTTTTGTATGGTGTTATACGATCATAATTACGAATTTATTTACCACAAAATACCTAAGCGTAGATGGTGAAAATCAATTGCTTAAATGAAAAATCCCGGCCTCAAGTGAAGTCGGGATTTTTTTAAATTGGTACTGGTGTATTTCTGATTGGGTATGAGTATGAAGATTTGTACCTCAAAATTATAAACTCCTGTGCTTCAGTAATAATTAATTGTGTGGTTAACATGAATTAGTGTATGAATGACATAGTTTAGTTCATAATTTACCTAACGAGATCAGTAGGAAGTAATTAGCTTTTACACAAAACCACTAACTGAGAGGCAATGACTATATTTGCCAAATGACAGCTAATTTTATCGGAGAGCATTTATTGCCGGGTCAGTTAGGCCATTTTTTTTCAATTCTAAGTTTTGTTGCATCGATGCTAGCCACGGTAGCTTATTACCTGGCAGGCAAAGAAAAAGCAGATAAAGAAGCACGACCATTTCTATTACTAGGCAGATTTAGTTATGGCGCCATGGTGGTTGGGGTGATGGGAGTGGTTACTTGTTTGTTTTTTATCATCTATCAGCACTACTTTGAATACCACTATGCTTGGCGCCATTCCTCAAAGGCTTTGCCGGTGTACTATATGATTAGCTGTTTTTGGGAAGGGCAAGAAGGAAGTTTTTTGCTTTGGATGTTTTGGCAGGCAGTGTTGGGCATGATATTGATGACAACTGCCAAAAAGTGGGAAGCACCAGTATTGAGTGTTATTTCTTTTAGTCAGGTTTTTTTATCTAGTATGCTTTTAGGCATTTGGGTATTTGGTTACAGGGTAGGCAGCAATCCGTTTGAGTTGGTTAGAAATGTGATGGAAAATGCACCCATTTTTAAGCAACCAGACTATCTCAAGTTTGTTCAAGACGGCAATGGTCTTAATCCATTATTACAAAATTACTGGATGGTAATTCATCCCCCCATACTTTTTCTAGGTTTTAGTAGCACGGTTGTTCCATTTGCATTTGCCATAGCCGGCTGGTGGAAAAAAGATTTTGATGGCTGGACCAAACCGGCTTGGGCCTGGAGCTTATTTAGTGGGGCCGTACTCACCACGGGTATCATGATGGGCGCTGCCTGGGCCTATGAAGCACTCACTTTTGGCGGCTATTGGGCTTGGGATCCAGTAGAAAACGCATCACTTATGCCTTGGATTACTTTGATTGCCGGTATCCACACCTTACTTGCTTACCGACACTCAGGGCATGCACTCAAGGCCACATTCCTTTTCTTTTTTGCTACATTTTGCTTAGTGCTTTATGCCTCATTTTTAACCCGAAGCGGAATTCTTGGAGAAACCTCGGTACATGCCTTCACCGATTTGGGCTTAGGCGGTCAACTAGTTTTCTATTTAGGCACTTTTGTCATACTAGGATTGCTATTATTCTTTGTGAATGGCAGCAAGGTAACTTCACCAGCCAAAGAAGAAAGTACGTATAGCCGAGAATTCTGGTTGTTCATTGGGGCCTTAGTTTTATTAATCTCAATTATTCAAATCACTTTTACTACCAGCATACCGGTTTTCAATAAACTTTTTGGAACTAACTGGGCACCACCGGCCGATGCCAAAATGCATTATAACCGAATTCAGATTTGGATTGGTATTCTACTAGCCCTGCTCTCAGCCTGTGTGCAATATTTCAGATATAAGCAATCAGATATTAAAATATTTCTACAAAGGTTGATTTTACCTGTTGCCGTTTCTTTATTAATCGCTGCGGCTTTGGTGTGGCATTTCCGATTAGAAAAGTTTGCTTATTGGCTACTGGTATGGTGCGGCAGCTTTACCATTGTTGCCAACCTACAATATGTTCTATTAGTATTAAAAGGGAAGATAAAAGTAGCAGGAGGGTCGGTTGCTCACATTGGCTTCGGCCTAGCCATGGTTGGTATATTACTTTCATCCGATCAGCAAAAAACCATCAGTAACAATGCAGCCGGCGTTGATTTTGGAGATGGTTTTACAGGTAAAGAGAAGAACGAAAACATTCTGCTCTACAAAAATGTAACCATGAAAATGGATGATTATGAGGTTACTTATCTGGGCGATAGCACGGTGGCACCCAATACTTACTACAAAGTGCACTATGTAAAACGAGATGAATCAGGCAAAATCAAAGAAGAATTCTATTTGTATCCCAATGCACAAGTAAATGAAAAAATGGGAGGTTTGATTAGCAGTCCGGATACAAGGCACTATTTTAGTCATGATGTGTATACCCACGTAACGAGTGTGCCCAATCATAGCGATGAGGACAAAAGCGTAGATGAAAAAGATTTTACCTATCACAAATTTTCCAAGGGGGATACCGTTCGCCTAAAGAGTTCATTTGTAGTTCTCGAAAATATTAGCCCAGAGCCATTGCGCTCGGATATACCCCTACAAGCTGGAGATTTGGTCGTTTCTGCAAGATTTAAAGTACATACGGATAATACATCTTTCGATGCCGAACCATTATATATTATTCGCAATCAGATGACCTTTCCGGTAGCAGCCGAGGTGAAAGAACTTGGTGTCAAAATTTTTGTATCTGAAGTACTACCGAAAGAAAAGCAGCTGGAAGTGGGCATTTCAGAAAAGACGCCAATGCCGGATTATATCATTATGAAAGCAATGGTGTTTCCACAAATTAACCTATTATGGTTAGGGGTTGTGATTACCGTTTTTGGATTTGTGTTGAGTTTACTCCATCGCCGCAAACTGAAAGCCTAATTTATGCCTACTAAAAAGAATATAAGCATAATTGGCTCGGGAAATGTGGCCACACAATTGGGGCTTGCACTTAAGAAAAATGGATGGACTATTGAGTGTGTCTATAACCACAAAATTTCTGGTGCAAAGAACTTGGCAAATAAATTAAATGCACAAGCCATCAGCAAACTCAAGGACTTGCCAAAATCTGATATATTAATTATCTGTGTGAAGGACGATGTTTTAACAAAATTGGTTAATCAACTTTCGCTACTAGAAATATTTGCTAATCGAATAAAATCACCCATAGTAGTGCACACATCGGGCACTGTTCCTATTGAGATTCTGTCGCAATTGTCCATCAATTTTGGTTGGTTGTATCCTTTACAATCAATCAAAAAAAATGAAGCACTAGATTTTCGTAAAGTTCCAATAGGGATAGACGGTAGTACGAATAAAGCCTTGGCTACTATTAATCAGATGGGCCGATCCATTTCTAAACATACTTTTCGAATTAAAACCCACCAAAGATCAAAGCTGCATTTAGCAGCGGTTTTTACCAATAATTTCACCAATCATCTGTTGGCTATTGCGCAGTCTATTGCAAAAGAAAACAACATAGATTTTAAAATTCTTGTGCCTTTGCTAGCCCATACTTTTGAGGTGGCTTCAAAACAGCATTCGGCAAACCATCAAACCGGACCAGCCATTAGGGGCGATAAGAATACAATCAAAGTTCACATGGATTTACTTAAACATTCACCTTATTGGAGGGCTATTTATAAAGCCATCACACAGTCAATAGCACACACCAGATAATCATCAACTCTTTGATTCTAAAACAGCAATGAGCAAAGGAGGAAAAGTTACTCTCACATTATTATGTCTGTTGCTTTTATCCGGCAATCTTTTCTTTTATCCAAAATGGAATAAGCCAAGAGGCGAAGCAACCATTAGTTGGGATGTGGCTGGCTATTACGCTTATTTGCCAGCCTTATTCATCAATCAGGATATTTACAAATTAGAGAAAACAAGAGCTACTGTAATTAAGTATAAGGCGCAAGAGGGTGATTTTTATTGTGCATATGAAATAAGCAATGGTAACTGGGTGATGAAATATACTATGGGTAATGCCATATTGTATGCTCCATTTTTTCTTCTGGCTCATGCTATCGCATGGCTTGGTGGCTATCCACCTGATGGTTTCTCTATGCCTTATCAAATGGCTTTGGGTTTGGGGTGTGTAGCGTATGCATGCTTTTCATTATTGCTCATGTATTTTGTATTGCGCAGATATTTTGATGACAAGACAGTGCTCATTTCTTTGGCTTTGCTAGTGTTGGCTACAAACTATTTAGAGTATGCCTCTATTAGCAACGGGTTAGTACATAACCAATTATTCTTTGTGTATGCCTGTATCTTGTTTTTTATTGATAAATATTATCGCCAAACAACTAATACCATTTCCATCCTGTTGGGTTGTTTAGTTGGATTGGCTTTTCTCATTCGACCCACTGAAGTAATCCTTCTCATTTTAATAGTATGCTGGAGGGTTTCTAATGGTAAAGCAGCGCTAGAACGTATTCGATTTTTCTGGCAAAAGGGATTAAAGAGTTTTCTTTTTTTACTTTCTGCTACCGCTTTTATCAGTATTCAATTAGTCTATTGGAAAATGTTGAGTGGGCATTGGATACAGTATACCTACGGCGATCAAGGTTTTGATTGGTTGCATCCCCATGTTATTAATGGTCTCATAAGTTATAGAAAAGGATGGCTTATATACACCCCGGTAATGATAGTAGGCATCATTGGATTTATTCCATTAGTCAGATATCATAGGAATTTAGCCATCGCTATTAGTCTATTTATGACAGCTACACTTTACACCGTATTTGCATGGTCTATCTGGTGGTATGCATCCAGTCTGGGGCAAAGAGCAATGGTGCAAAGCTATTCAGTAATGCTTTTCCCAATTTGCGCATTCATCAGTTGGGTACACACAACCAAAACTACTAATAAAATAGCCTCTGCACTTTTCTGTCTGCTAGCCATCTATCTTAATCTAAGCTATACTTGGGTAGCTCACAAGGCAATCCATTTTGAGGCTGAAAACATGACTAAGCGTTATTTTTGGCGAACACTTGGCCGCTGGTCAATAGCAACCAACGATCTTAAACTATTAGATACCGACGAAGATTATCCTGGTTCGCCATCCGATGTGAAGGTTCTCTGGCAATTGAAAACAGATTCGGTGGTGATTGTGAGTAGTCATAATCCTAAAAAATCAATCTGGATAGATTATACCGGCAAGTCTCAAATTTGGTTAAGGGCAGGGGCCTATTTTTCATGCTCGAAAAAAGAATGGAACACATGGCAAATGCCGCAATGGAAGGTTAGTTTTTACAAAGGGGATAGTCTTACAAAATCTAATTTTATTCTATTAGGCCGATTAATGGATGATTCTCCCAATTGGCAGCCTGTTTACCTAGATGTTAAGCTGCCAATGGCCAATTTCAATAAAGTTAATATTGAATTGTGTAATCGCAGTGAAGCTAGCAATGTGAAAATGAAAAATCTTGTTGTTCAGTCATTCAATTAGAATTTATAAACAAATTGAATATTAAAGGTACGCGGTGGTGCTAAGTAAGCAGGACGTTCAATGTAAGTTCTGTTCATAGCATTTTTCAGAATGAATGAAGCCGTTGCTTGATCAGTTAGGCGATAACCCATCCGAAAGTCAAGTAGCCAATCTCCCTGGGTTCCCTTTTTTAACATATATTGTTTGATGGAAGGAAATAGAAAAGTGAAAACTCTATCTATGTTAACTACATAGCTGTTGTAGCGGCAATAACTTCCTAAAGTGAATCGATGCCAGCCAAATTCAATATCACCTTTGGCCGAAGTGGTGTATCGGTATTTCAGAACATTATGAACTGAATCGCTATACGAAAAAGTAGTTTTCCATTTGGCGGTATCAAAACCCAAATCTAGCGGCACATTATAGGTAAATCCGCCACTAGCTTCAAAACTCATATGGCCAATCATGCCTTTCATATAGGTAGATGCATCAATTCCATAGATCAAAGTATTGGCTACATTTCGACTTTGAAAGCCAGTATGATTTTTATCTATTACATTAAAAGTAAATTCCATCATACTATCATATCGTGTATAGAAAGCAGCCACATCGGTAAAACCCATCCATTTTCCAAACGCATATCCTTGCCGTGCGCCAAGCTCACTGCTCCAGCCTCGTTCTGCTTTTAAATTTTTATTGGGATAAACGCCAACAACAGAAATAGAAGTACTAACAAATTTTTCGGCAATGCTGGGATATCTAAATCCCATTCCAGCAGAGGCCCTTAGCCAGGTGGCTGCACCTAACTGATAGTTAAATCCTATTCTACCTAGGGGTTTTGACTTATACTGCAATGAATCCAAGTGACCTGTTTCATATCGGCCACCGCCACTCAACCAAAATCGCTTTCCAAACTTTTTCTCCAGTTGAATATATGCCGCTTGATTGGCTGCCTGGTGATCGGAGAAAAGCATAGATGAAACAGAAGAGTAATTTGTCACTAGCCCTGCAACCGCATGAATTTGAAAGGTAAATGTGTGCTGTATTTGAAACTCTGAATAATAGAGCCGTCCTATTGAACTTTGGTTTGAATTGTTTATGTTATCAGAATAATAAAAGCGGTTGCGCAACGAAAGTTTGTAAGCATTTTTGGTTTGATAGGTAATGTATGGATCAATATTTATTTTATGAGAATTGTAACTGCTAAGGGTTGTCTTAGGTGTATCAATTCCGCCGCTGGGACGCAACATATATGTACTATCCGGTCGTGATAAATAAGGTTTTGTGTTGTATACAATCATGTGATCATCGGCACCCCAAAGAAAGAAGGTAGAACCTTTGGCCACCTGTGCATTTGTATTAATTCCAATAGAAAGGCCTTCTATTTTTTTAAATCTATACCTAAGATTTAGATTGCCTCGTGCACGACTTGAGTAACCACCCTCTAAGTAGCTATCATCAGTAAAATAATTTCCTCCAGCCACCACGTCCAGATGCCCAAATTTTTGGCTATGAAAAAAAGATAAATTGGTAAACGTTTGTAAATCATTACCCCACCATTTCATATTGGCCTGACCTGGCGTATCGTACAAACCTTGAACAATCGAAATATTGGTTTGCGGTTTGCTTCTTGGAAAAGCTGTTCTAAAGTGAATTACTCCATTGAGCGCCGAAGAACCATACAAGGCCGATGCAGCTCCTTTGATCACCTCTACTTGCTCACAATTCTCTACCGGTAGAAATTCCCATTTGGCATCGCCTGCATCTGCTGTTAACATAGGCATATCGTCTACCATTACTAATACTCGGCTACCGGCACCATAACTCCATCCACTCCCGCCTCTTATGTTGGCTTGTCCATCAACTACATCCACCCCGGGCATTCGTTTTAGGGCATCATCTACTCGTGTAAGCGATGCTGCCTCCATAGTGTTAGGTTTCAAAACAGCCATAGAAACGGTTTCTTCGCCAATGTTTTTTTCAAACTTGCTACCACTGATGGTTACTTCTTGCAGTTGTTTTTTGTTTTCATTTAGTTTGAAATCGTATTTGAGTTTTTCATTGGCATGAAGCGTAAGCGTAACAGCTTCGCTGTTGTATCCTACATAAGAGGCTATGAGTGTATATATACCAGGTTGCAGTTTTAGTTCATAATTACCGTTCACATTGCTTAAGGTGCCGGATGCAGTTTCTTTCACTTTAATGGTCACATTTATAAGTGGTTCGGTACTTTGTGTATCGGTAGTGCTCCCAGATATTGTACTTGCTTGACCCCATACTGATAGGACAAGCAAACAGAAAAGGGTGGTTAGTAATCCAAAATGACGAAAGTGCGGCATAGGCATTAAATTGAGATAGGAAATATGAAGATAGTTTTTCTAAATTTACACAAATAACAAAACATGATTTAAACAATACAACTATGAAAAAAATCAGTCTACTCTTCTTGTTTATTATCACTGGCACTTTGGCGGCCAAGAGCCAATGCACCCCTGGTGTATATGATAATAGCAACCACGGATACATACATCCTGATAGCACCCAATTCCCACATGCCTGTCAAAATTTGCCATTTTCTTCCGAAATTCAAATTCAGGTTTCACAGGACACATTTGGCACCTTTAACGCTCCGGCACCGCTAGGACCAACTTTGGGTACTTTTGCTTTTGATACCATTTTTATAACCAGTGTTACCACCAATCCTCCTTTACCTGGTGGAGCAAATATCAATTATACATGTAACCCTGCGGTTTGTTATTTTTTGGGCGCTAGTACCGGATGTATTAATGTTAGTGTACCAGCTTCGGCTACGGTGCATGCTGCCACCTATCGTATATTGGTAAATGTTACTGCTAAAGGAACTTTTACTCCTCAAGCTTTCCCGGTTCCAATTCCTGGTCTTACACAAACCCAGTTAGTCGACTGGTATAAGATAATTGTGGACTCAACTGGAAC
>DAIMNW010000196.1:0-4104 GCA_036719905.1 Chitinophagales bacterium | reverse complement strand
CCCATATTATTATATATGGTTATGTGCTTAATACGATTACTTGATTTAATAGAAAAATTTGTATGAAATGGATTTGGGCAAATAGAATATGCTTGATTTGATGTCGATTGCATTCCCACTCCGGTAGTATCCGCAGTAGTATCGGCTGGTAAAAATAAATTACGAATAGAAGCAAACACACTATCCAACGGAATGGTGTACATACCACGGGCGTAAGTTCCTGCAAGCAGAATATTTCGAATAGTATCCAACTCTACATCTAGAACCGGACACATTGGAATGTTTCCACTGATATTTTTCCAATGATTGCCGGCATTTTCAGTAGCGAACAAGCCGGCATCGGTAGCGGCTATCATAAAACTATCATTTTGTTTTATCACGTACAAATCATTTAACCCAACATTGGGCATATCGCCTTGCACACTTTGCCATGTAGCCGCTGAATCATCACTTCTATATATGTGAGGAGTGTTATCGTTAAAGCGATACCCCTGTGCTGTAACAAAATATCGTTTATGCGATTGGAAAGAAAAATTAACTGAAGTAAAATAACGATTGGGTAATGTGCCGGTAATATTTAACCAATTAGATTGATTCACACATCGCCATAAATTGCCATCGCCAGTGCCCACCAACAATGTGCCTGCTAATTTTGGGCTTTCTGCCAGGCAGCTTACCACATTGTTTTTCTTGCCGCTGAAAAATGGCTTCGTCAAGGTAGGACTTATTGGACTCCATGTTCCAACAGGAGAATTGTTCAATACATATACTTGATCAGTACCGCAGTAAAGTCTAGTTTGATTATGTGGACTTATTATATACTTCATATCCCAAGGCTTCAGCGAATCAGCCAGGTTTAATCCTGCTGTAAGATTTGTAAATCCGGCACCGCCAGAGGTTGATACATTTAAACTGCCGTACTGCACTTCGGCATACATTATACTTGGGTCGCCTTTTTCAAAACCCGGTTGAAAGCCATCCCCACCATATATTCTACTCCAGTTATTAATTGAACTTGCATTGCCCCCGGTGGTACCATTATCCTGTAAGCCACCATAATAATCTGGATTTGGTGCTGTATTATTAGGGTCAAATGCCACATGATAAAATTGGGAAACCGGAGTGTTCTCAATATCGCGCCAGGTAATACCGGCATCGTTGCTCTTGTATAATCCACCATCGGTGGCTATTAACAGATTGTTGAACATATCAAAACTCAGCCAATGCTTATCGGCATGCACATCATACGTCCACCAGGACGGCGACAATTGGTTCCAGTTATCGCCACCATCAAAACTTTCCATCAACTCCAGGCCACAGGTAAAAATATGATTGGCATTCAGTGGATCAACCATAATATTGCCATAGTACCATCCTTGCCCATTCATGGCTGTAGGATTCAGGTTATTCATTTGCATGGAGCTCCAGGTAGTGCCGCCATTATTTGTTCTAAAAATTCCCATCACATCATACGAGTAATAATCAATCATACAAGCATATACCATAGTATTTCCTCCATTGGCATGTGCACATAAATTTATTCGTGAAATATTCCCGGTAGGCAAACCATTTGTTTGTACTGTCCACGAAGTACCTCCATTGATTGATTTCCAAATTCTGGTTTCATTGCCACCCACCACACTTCTGTTGTAATCTCTCATACGATTGAATGAAGCAGCATACAAGATGTTATGATTGTTAGGGTCTATGACCATACTCATTACGCCACATGAATCATTTATAAATAATGATTGTACCCAAGTTGAGCCGCCGTCGATCGATTTGTACAAACCACGGTTGTTATCCTTTGCAAACGGATTACCCATTGCGGCAGCATAAATAGTATTTGAATCTGTTGGATCTACTTCAACCTGTGCTACTACTTTTGTGTTTGCCAATCCTTTTTGTTGCCAGGTGCTACCCCCATTGTACTACATATACCCTCCATCGCCGGTATACACATTACCGCTAATATTTACATCGCCGGTACCCACCCAAATTTTATTATGGTTAGTAGGGTCAATTTTAATATGCCCAATAGAAAGAAACGGTTGAGCATCAAAAATAGGTAGCCAGCTTACACCCCCATTGGTGGTTTTAAACAAGCCACCTTGCGCAGCCCCGGCATAAATTATACTAGTATCAGTTGGGTCGGTTACTACGCAGTTAAATCGCCCACCAATATTTTGTGGCCCTTGCAATGTCCAAAGGTAGGTGTTGCTTTTCGTTTGATTTTGCGCTTGAATCTGATTGGCCACTTGATAGAATGCTTTTGTATCAAATGTTTGGTAAGGATAACTACGACTGACCAAAAAGTTTTCATAAGCCGCTTCCGGCGAATGACCATCAGCCTCTATTTCATTTTCATGTGGTAAGAAGAAAAAATTACCTGCAAGTAAAACCGCTGTGATGGTGCATGCAAGCAATACGGTGGAGTAGCGTTTGTGTTTCATACTCCCAAAGCTAAATAAAAATCGGTTTATTTTTTTTGAATCGTGAATCAAATTACCCCAACCACTCTAACGCATTTTTGTACAATAGTTTTTCTTTCACTTCAGATGTGTAGTTCATACTTTCAATCAAAGCACCGGGCAGATCTTCGCCCAGCGGAAATGGATAATCGGTGCCCATGCAAATTTTATCATCGCCAAACATTTTTACAATATAATCCAGCGAAGCTGCATCGTGAGTGAGGGCATCTAAATAAAATTTACCAATATAATTCCGTGGGTGAATAGGGTTGTCAATGGCTACTAAATCGGGTCGGCAATCGTAGCCATGTGCTATACGCCCAAAGGTGTATGGAAACGAACCACCACCATGTGCAAAAGCAATACGCAGTCGTGGAAATTTCTCCAGCACACCACTAAAAATTAAACTGCAAATAGCTCGGCTGCTTTCGGCAGGCATACCTACCAACCAAGGCAACCAATATTTTTTGTAATGCTCTTCACCCATCATTTCCCACGGATGAACAAACAGACAAGCGCCCATTTTTTCGGCTGCTGCATAAAATGGATGAAACTTTTCATCGCCCAGGTTTTCCTGGTTTACGTTGGTGCCTATTTCAATTCCTTTCAATTTTAAATCACCCATGCAGCGTTCCATTTCAGTAATAGATAAATCAACATCTTGCATGGGCACAGTGCCTAGCCCAAAAAAGCGGTCGCCATGTCGGCTGCATACTTCGGCTATATGGTCATTAAAAAATTGAGATGTTTGCAAGGCATCTTTTGGCTTGGCCCAATAATTAAACAATACTGGTATGGTGCTTAGCACTTGTTGGGTTACACCATGCTTGCCACAATCTTGCATACGCACTTCAGCATCCCAGCAGTTATCTTCAATCTCCCGAAAAAATTTATCGCCTTTCATCATACGGGCGCAGCATGGCTTGTCACTTTTTTCCAAATGAATAAAATCGCCATAGCCAAATTTATTTACCCAGTTTGGAATTTCTTTGGGGAGGATATGTGTGTGGATGTCAATTTTCATTTTTGATAGAACGCTGATGGCGCTGATGGTTATGATGAACAATCTATTGTTTAAAATATAATAATCTTAATTTGGATGGCAATTGCCAAAACTGACTCATTCGCTGCGTTCAATCCAACTCAATCTTCTAGCACCCCAAACTTGCCACTATTAAAATCGTCTATAGCTTGCACTATCTCCTCACGGGTATTCATCACAAAAGGACCGTAAGCAAATACCGGCTCATCAATTGGCTCTCCGCTCAGCAAAAGCAATTTGCTATTTTCTATGGCTTTTATGGTAAAATTTTCGCCATCATTATTCATTAAAATAAAATGATCGGTAGAAGCTTTTTCTTTTCCATTTACCATCACACTTCCTTCAATCACCACCATGGCGGTATTATAATTTTTTGGAAACTTTAATTGTATTTCGGCATTGGCTTCAAAGTTTATATTGAACAAATTAACCGGCGAAAACGTTTTAGCTGCACCTTGCACTCCATTATATTCTCCGGCAATTAGTTCTATTTCCACCCCGTCTGTTTTTATTTTTGGAATAATGGCGTTGGTTATTTCCTGATATCGGGGTGTGGCCATTTTGTGTGCTTTAGGAAGGTTTACCCATAAT
>DAIMNW010000195.1:0-4125 GCA_036719905.1 Chitinophagales bacterium | reverse complement strand
AAAGATTAATTCAACTGTTTACTGTTTAAGCAGCTTTGCAGTAGCCGTTTGTGATGCCGAAGTTACCTTAATGGTATAGGTGCCGGCAGCCATGCCTTTTAAGGAGATATTTTTTGAATAATGATTATTGCTAACAGCAGTTAATTTGCCGTTTGCAACTTCTTGACCAACAGCATTCAACACAGTATAGTTAGCCGTAGCATCATTCAAATTGAATGACAACATTACTTCTTCCGTAGCTGGATTTGGGTACAATTTCAGAGGAATATTGTGTGTAGTCACCGGATTGATACCAATGTTATTGGTACTGTCAACAATGATTTGCTGAGTAGTTGTATCGCTTCCACAAGGGCTGGTGATAATCAACGTTACAGTGAAAGTATCAAAAGTTGAGTAGGTGTAAGTTGGGTTCTGAAGGCTATTGCTGCTTCCATCACCAAAACTCCAATTCCATGAAGTGGCACCGGTTGATAAATCTGTAAATACATATGAAGCTGCATTATGAGTGTAGAAGAAGTTAGCAACTGGATCTGGAATGATGGTCATAACTATGGTATCGTGACCAACACAACCTTGATTGCTTGTAGCGGTAACAGTGTACGTTGTAGAAGCAGCAGCAATTACAACCGTGTCAATTCTCACGGTATGGCCATTATTCCAAAGATAAGTCCAAGGATTGAATCCACCGCCCGGAATGGCATTCAAGCGAATTGTATCACCAATATTGGCACATAAAGTATCGTTCAAAGCCGTATTAGTATGGAAGTCATAAGGTGTTACGTTTAGAACCGGTGAAGTTCCTACGCCAACAGTTACAGTAACTGAAGATGTACAGCTACCTAAAGTAGAGGTTACAACATAGTTAGTTGGGCCAGGTCCTGGAGGAGTTGCATTAACCACTGGGCCTAAAGTTGTATCTAAACCTGCTGCTGGAGTCCAGTTATATGAAGTGCCAGTTCCTGAAGCAGTAATTTGTACAGGATTGCCATCGCACGATGCAAGTGGGCCTGTTGGAGAAATTGTAAGTGTTGGCGCAGTGCCGGCTGTTACCGTGATAGCTACTGAAGCTGTATCAGAGCAGCCAACAGGGCTGGTTACAGTCACTACATAAGTTCCAGAGGTAGTTGGCATGATGGTATCGTTTCTTGTTACAGGGCCGTTGCTCCACGAGAAGGTATTCAATCCACCAGGGCCACCGCCACCAGGACCGCCACGTAAAATGATTGTAGCACCTGAACAAACTGTGTCATTACCAGAAAATACAATTGCAGTCGCAACCGGTGAGTTACCGGCGTTAACTTGAACGGTAGCCGTTCCGGGACATGAACCTGGATTAGTAGCAGATACCGTATATAATGTTGGCCCAAAAGGAGCGGCTAAAACGGTATCGTTTGTAGTTGTGTTCAATCCATTGGCCGGAGACCAAACATAGTTAGTAGCACCTGAGGCAACAATGGTTACAGCATTACCATTACAAACTGTAAGTGGTCCGGCAGGGGTAATTGTAACTGTAGGAGGAGTTCCAGTGCTAACAGTAATTACAATTGTATCGCTAGCGGTACATCCTGTAGCTGTTACAGTGGCAGTCACAATATAAGTAGTAGTTGTAGTTGGAGCTACTGTGTCTATCCTTGTGGTTTTGCTAGTACTCCATACATATGTCCAAGGGTTACCACCGCCACCAGGAATCGCATTTAAGCGAATAGTATCGCCATTGCAAATTGAAGGTTGCGGCAGTGGAGTGTTACCTGTCAATGGGTATGCCGTAGCATTTAATGCTGGTTTCGGATTTACTGTAACGTTAACAGTAGCTGTGCTAGAGCAACCAATGGCATCAAAACCTGTAATGGTATAAAGCGTATTAGCAGCAGGAGCGGCAGTCATAGAATCCATATCGGCTCCTCCGGCACTTGTTAATCCTGTACTTGGTGACCAACTGTAAGTTGTGGCACCGGTTGCATATAATAATGTGCTCAGGCCTGCACAAAAAGAATTCGTACCGTTAATGGTAACAGTGGGATTAGCATTAGAATTTACCAAAATAGAATCCAATGGAGTTGTGTAATTAAGTCCGGATGAAAGACAAGAAACAACGCACTGGAAGTAGGTAGTGGCTGTTAAATTAGCAGTATGTAGAGTGTCAGCTCCGGTGCCTATGTTATTCCATGGTCCACTTGAAGAGCTAGCTGATTGCCAGCTATAAATAACACCACCCTGTCCAACCAATGGAGATTGGAGGGAAAGTGTAGTAGCACCGCCACCGTTACAAATCAGATTTAAACCATTAATAATGTTGCCCACGTTAGGAGTACCTGAGCAAGAAACAGGGTAAGTATCGTAAACCACATCATCTATATACATTCTTTGTCCTAGAGTAGTAGTTCCTTTAAAAATAAGATAATTGGTAGCACCTGTGAACGATGCAGGATAAGCGAAAGTGTACATATACCAGCCGCTATGTGGTTCAGTTTGAGGCATAGCAACTGAATTGTTTCTAACTACGGTTCCTATTAAAGAAGCACCGGTAGTAGTAGCAGCGGTGCCAATATAAACAGCAACACTATCCAAATTAGCAGCAGATAAACTATCTCGGAACATCCAAAAACTTACGGATGCTGTGGCTGCTCCTCTACTGGTTAAATCAAACACTGGAGTAATTAACAATTGAGAATCACCAACGGCTGCACCCGGAAAACCACCGCCCGGACTACTACGAAAACTTGCCATACCTAAACCTGAGTGAGGGGTAATAAATCCTAACGGATTTGCACCTGCCGTTCTTCGAGACCATACTGCAGGTGAAACACCAGGAGTTGGCGATAATACCCAGCCCGTCGGAGCAAAGGCTGTTGCATCAAAACTCTGTGATACTGTTGCTAACTGTGCATTACTTTCAAAAGTTGCACATAGAAACGAAGCTACCACAAACAATAGTACTTGTAGAGATTTTTTCATGTTGTTGTTTTGTTTGTTAAATATTTAGTGGTGATAAAAATTAAGCGCTCGAAAATAAGCTTTTTTTTGATAGAAAAAGATTGGAAAGGTTTAACATCGTTAAAATTTTATTTACCCCCACTTATATGCAGCAGAAATTTGAAACCCACATAATTCCATAGCTCTATAGATAACAGTAAAAGCTAGCTCGTTTATGTCTTTAGGAATGCTATAAAAAGATGGGGTAGCTGGGCAGATGATTCCGCCTGCCTGTGTCACCACAGTCATATTATTTAGGTGAATCAAATTGAGGGGTGTTTCCCTAGTCACCAGTACTAACTTACGACGTTCTTTTAGCATTACATCGGCTGCCCGAGTAAGCAAATCGTCGCTTATGCCGGTAGCTATTCTGCCTAAAGTACCCATGCTGCAGGGCACTATAATCATGCTGTGCCAGCCAGCCGAACCACTGGCAAACGGCGCCATAAAATCGTTTTTATCGTAAAACCTGAAAGGCAATTTCTCATAATCAGAATTAGCAAGTTCATGCTGCCATACAGTTTTAGCATTGTCACTCATCACTATTCCAACACTTTCAACTTGATCTGAAAGTTCATTTTGAAGCAGACGAAGAACCAAACTTGCGTAAATACTGCCACTAGCCCCAGTTACTGCAACCACTATTTTTTGTTTTATCATGGGCGTAAAATTAGGCAATAGAAATGCAATTATCCATTTAGGAGTAATTTCTCTATCTCTTCTAATTTTTCCAAAGGAACTTTAGCCAAAAGTTGATTGAGACTGTCTTTCTTGTTTTGCTTTCTGATTTTTTGAAGCGGATGTTTTTGATCATCATCCATCAAGTCGTCGGGCATCCACTCAAACAAATCATTGGGCGTGCAATGAAGGACTTTGCAGAGTAATTCTATATGATCCAAGCGAACCTGCTGCACTTTTGCGTTCACTAATTTATGCGCCATAAAGGGTACAAAACCTGCATTTACCAGAAAAGTGTAAGGCTTCTGAATGCCACGAGATTTGAATATTCGGGAGAGATTAAGAGCGATCATCAGGAATTGAAAATAATAAGTCAATTTAACATGGCAAATAAACAATCTTTTTACTAATAAATACAACTTTAATATAGTCAATATTTATTTATTTTAAATAAAACTATAATTAATATATAAT
>DAIMNW010000194.1:0-4127 GCA_036719905.1 Chitinophagales bacterium | reverse complement strand
TCCATTAGTTATTCAATATTTTTTTAGTGTAAGTGCCTGGTATCTTTTCTTCATTACCATAGAGAATATGGGTTCGCATCAATTAGCCATCAGTAATATTATGCGCAGCATTATGTTTTTATTTACCATTTCGTGTTGGGCTTTAGGTAATGCATGTAACAGTTTGGTGAGTCGAACAATTGGGGAAGGGCGCAAAGGAGAAGTAATAAGTTTAATCAAAAAAACTGCATGGCTGAGCTTTTTAATAACCCTAAGCATGATGGCTATTCTTGTAACTTTTTTCAATCCAATTATGCATGTCTATACTAGTAATAGCAACATTATAGAGGACAGTTTTCATCCTGTTTTAGTTATGGCTTTGGGCATAATTTTACTCTCGGCTGCAACTGTCACCTTCCAAGGTGTTCAAGGAACTGGTTCCACCAAGTTTAATATGTTCACCGAACTGTTTGCAGTTGCTCTCTACTTGGCATATTTACTTCTGGTGGTTAATCCCTTAGGTTTAAGTTTGGCATGGGCCTGGCTGGCAGAGAGCATTTATTGGCTTTTTATCATAAGCATTTCGGCATATTATTTGAGTAGAGGATATTGGCGAAATATCGAAATCTGATAGATGGTTAATTGAAACCAATCCTCAACTTGCTTGCTATCGCCATTATTGCTAAATTTACCTTAATTATTCATCTAATCTCTTAATTCTTTTCAAATGAAAATCTATCTAATTTCTGTATTGCTTTTAATTGCTACCACTTTTTCTTTTGGTCAAACCGCATCTGTGGTTGAACGAAACGAAAAATGGGGAGATGGCTCTAAGCCATGTCTGATGATTGACCTTGGAATAACCACTACTGATAATGTTGAAAAAGCGTTAGAACAAACCATGAAAGACAAGGGTTTTAAAGGAGCCACCAAGAAGGGCTTTCTCACCTACACTCAAATTACATTTCCGGCCATAGCCCCTGGTATGATGGATATTTACTTCAAAGCCATTAAGACCGGCAAAGATCATGCTTCACTGCAAATGTTTCTTTCTAAAGGATACGACAACTTTATGTCTTCTACTTCCGATAATGCTGCTATGGAGAATGCCAAAACCTTCTTACAAAATTTTACAGTGGAGCTTAAAAAATATGAATTAGGATTAGCCATAGCTGACCAAAAAGACCGTGTTGAAAAAGCTGAAAAAGAGAATGAGAAACTTCAAAAATGGCAACGCGATATGGAGAAGGATAGGGATGATTTAAATAAAAAATTGGATCAAAATAAAAAAGATCAAGAAAACAAAGTAAAGGAACTAGCCAATCTGAATGATGTACTTAAAGAGTTGAACAAACAATTGAATGATTTGAAGTGAGCCCCGTTAGCATACTGTCTAGATGTGGTGTATCTTCAAGTAAGCGCCTACCTAATTTCCTTAATCGAATTTTTTATCGATTTCCAGAGATTCTTCTCCTTAGTAATCTTAATATATTGCTCTACAGAGTCGTGTACAACAGCAGTCAAAGGTGCTTTGCTAATCAGATAGCTTATTATTTCTCTTTGCTGCCTATGCGAAAACAGCGTTAAAGTGATCAAGAATTGTCCATTGATGACCAAGTGAATAGCATTATGGTAACCGTGCATATTATAGTTCACCTCTTTTCTTATTGCGATTTCAACTATCTCTAAGTAGTTCATGGATCTGTTTCTTTTTGTAAAAGAAAATGGATGCCTCAATCTATCATATTCAAAAATGACGGTGGAGGTAAGTGGAACTATTAATACAATAATGGAAGTGACAATAATAATGCACTTCATGGTGAAGGATGTATTAATTCCAATAAACAGAACGCTGCCCACAAGCCCTAATGCTGACACAAAAAACAACCAGGTCAATAAATTAATCGGATAGAAAACTTTTTCTATGTTTTTCATTTCCAAATTAGAGTTACACCACCAAACTTCCCTCTTCCTCTTTCAATCGCATAATCTGGTCAAGTGCGTCGGGTACCACATCGCTACAAATGGTAATGAAAGCTCCTTTGGGCGCATTTTTAATGACAAATTCGATGGATTCTTTTTCCTGTTTGAATACTGTTACTTTCATCTCAGGATTTACCGATTTTATTCCTTGTAAAATCAAATCGATAATTTCCTGTTCACTTTTACCCCTCAGGTTTCGGTCTTGTCGCACCACAATTTCGTCAAAAATGCTAGCCGCTGCTGCCCCCAGCGAAATGGTGTCTTCATCGCGGCGATCGCCCACACCGGCTATGACGCCAATGCGCTTAGTGGCTTCTACCTGTTTCACAAATTTCCCAATAGCCATTATGCCATGGGTATTGTGCGCATAATCAACCATTACGGTAAAGTTTTTGAAATGGAACATATTCATACGACCCGGTGTTTGGGCGGCTGATGGTACAAAAGTTTCCAGGGCTTGCTTTACATCTTCTATCTTAAAATTACGAATATGTGCTGCCAGTACAACCGGCAAAACGTTGGCTATATTGAACTCTGCCTTGCCTCCAAATGTGATAGGCAAGTTAGCGGCTCGGTCAATTCTTATTTTCCAGTTGCCTTTCATCACGGTGATAAAACCATTTTCGTAAACTGCCGCCAATCCACCTGCATTGCAGTGTTCTTTAATTCTTGGATTATTTTCATTTAACGAAAACAATGCAACCTTGCAATCTAAGCCTTCTCTCATTTTGTAAACCAAATCATCGTCGGCATTTAATATTGCATAGCCATCAGACAGAACACTTTCTGGTGTAACTGCTTTTACTCTGGCCAATTGTTCCAAGGTGTCTATACCTTGTAATCCAAGATGATCAGCAGCTACGTTGGTCACTATAGCAATATCGCAATTGTGAAAACCCAGCCCGGCACGAAGAATACCTCCCCGTGCACATTCAAGCACAGCGAAATCTACTGTAGGATCTTTTAGAATAAATTCGGCACTTACCGGGCCGGTGCAATCTCCTCTCATCATCAGCTGGTTCTGAATATAAACGCCATCGGTGGTGGTATACCCCACTTTATAACCCATCTGTTTGGCAATATGAGCCATCATTCGGGTAGTAGTTGTCTTACCATTAGTGCCACTCACAGCTATTATTGGAATTCGGGCGCTACTGCCCGGCGGATAAAGCATATCAATCACCGGCTCAGCTACATTCCTTGGTAAGCCTTCGGTAGGTTCCAGGTGCATGCGGAAACCCGGGGCAGCATTTACTTCCAATATAGCTCCACCGGTTTCAGCTAGAGGCTCACTCAAATTAGGAGCCATTATATCAATACCGCATATATCTAATCCAATGATTCGGGCTATGCGCTCACACATGAAAACATTGCTTGGGTGCACCAAATCGGTTACATCGGTGGCGGTTCCGCCGGTCGAAATATTGGCTGTGGGTTTTAACCAAAGTTCTTCGCCCTTGGGTAGCACACTTTCGAGCGTTAAGTTTTTATCTACTAAAATCTTTTCAGTAAATGCATCTACTTTTATCGAAGTAAGTACTTTTTCGTGCCCAAATCCCCTACGTGGGTCGCTGTTT
This sequence comes from Chitinophagales bacterium, assembly GCA_036719905.1. GTDB lineage: Bacteria > Bacteroidota > Bacteroidia > Chitinophagales > CAIODY01 > DAIMNW01. The sequence continues at coordinate 588 of DAIMNW010000194.1, read as the reverse complement.
ACTGCGTCGATTAATTGCTGAATTGAACTTTTGCCATCGCCAACAACAGCAGCAGGGGTGCGTTTGGCAGCGCAAATAAATTTATAGTTAATCACCAAAATACGATGGTCGTAGCCGGTAATAAATTTTTCTACAATTACTTTTCGTGAATATTTTTTGGCGGCTTCAAAACCCACTAAAGCTTCTTCCCAGTTTTGCAAATTAGTAGTTGCACCCTTTCCATGATTGCCATCAATAGGTTTGGTCACAATCGGGTAACCTATTTTAGCAATAGCGGTTTGTAAATCTTCTTCATCAACACAAATGCGGCCTTTGGGTACCGGAATTTCTGCGGCATCCAGTATGTTCTTAGTGTCTTCTTTATCACAAGCAATTTCTACGGCAATGGAAGAGGTGGTAGAAGCCACCGTGGCTTGAATTCTTTTTTGATTAACGCCGTAACCCAATTGAACAAGCGAACTTTTATTCAAACGGATATAAGGTATCTTGCGTTTAGCTGCTTCCTCCACCAGCGAACCGGTTGAAGGTCCTAGCCGCTCATCTTCCCGTATTTCTCTCATTTGTTGTATATCCTCTTCCATTTGGTAA
>DAIMNW010000193.1:0-4133 GCA_036719905.1 Chitinophagales bacterium | reverse complement strand
ACAACCTTCTTTTTACCTGTATTTTCAAAAATAAATGTGCCGAAAGCGGCGGCATATTTTGTAATATCTATTGGGGTAAGAGCTTCGCCGGGTTTTCCTCCTATGGTTCCTCTAATGCCGGAAATTGATTTAATTAGTGTCACTTGTCAGTCGTGTTTGATTAGCCCACAAAGGTAAAAAAAATAGGTTAGCTGAACTGACTGTGTAACAAATGTGGATTAATAACTAATAAGTTGAATTGGCGATTGAGGTCGCCAAGGAGAATTGTATGGATCACCTAGGAGAGTAGAGGGTTGCTTTTTTTATGAACCTAAAATAGGCTTCACCTCATTGTAAACACGGGCAATTCCAGCTTCAAGCGAAATGCCTGCCTTCCAGCCTAGATTGGCCAATTTAGTAACATCCATCAGTTTTCGGGGTGTACCGTCGGGCTTTGAGCGATCATATACCAGCTGACCTGTATAGCCGATGATCTTTTTTATCAATTGTGCCAGATCGGCTATGGTGATTTCGCTACCACTACCCACGTTGACAAATTGAAGCTCATTATAATTCTGCATGAGGAAGAAACAAGCTTCAGCCAAATCATCCACATGTAAAAATTCACGTAGTGGTGTGCCTGAGCCCCAAATTACAACCTCCTTGGTTCCTTGTAGCTTTGCTGTATGAATTTTTCGAAGCAAGGCAGGAAGCACGTGAGAATTATTTAAGTCGTAATTATCATTAGGGCCATATAGATTGGTGGGCATAGCCGAAATGAAATTGCAACCATATTGAAGCCTGTAGTTTTCACACATCTTAATGCCGGCAATCTTGGCAATTGCATAAGGTTCGTTGGTATATTCAAGAAAACCGCTAAGGAGGCTTTCCTCCTGAAGAGGCTGTGGGGCTAATTTTGGATAAATGCAAGATGAGCCTAAGAAGAGAAGTTTGGTTACTTGATTTTCATAAGCAAAGTGTATCAGATTATTCTGAATCTGAAGATTATCGTATAGAAATTGTGCACGGTAAGTATTGTTTGCCATTATGCCTCCCACTTTGGCGGCGGCTACAAAAACATATTGAGGCTTTTGGGTTTGGTAAAAATTTTTGACCGCCTCTTGGTTTCTTAAATCAAGCTCTGCAGAGGTCTTTAGAATGAGCTGGTTGAAGCCTTCAGCCTGCAATTTTCGTACAATGGCTGAGCCAACCATGCCACGATGCCCGGCTACATATATTTTAACACTCTTGTTCATGCTAATTTATTTACTAAAATTTTTGCTAACCACTAATTCCTTGGAGCCAGCTGTGTAAGTGTAAAAGCCTTCTCCGGTTTTTATGCCCAGTTTGCCTGCTTGTACCATATTAATAAGTAATGGACATGGTGCATACTTGGGATTGCCGAATCCATTATGAAGCACCCTTAATATGGCCAAACAGGTATCTAAACCAATAAAATCGGCCAACTGCAAGGGCCCCATGGGGTGGGCCATACCTAACTTCATAACCGAGTCAATCTCGTTTACGCCTGCCACTCCCTGCCATAAGGTTTCAATAGCTTCGTTCAACATAGGCATCAAGATTCTATTGCTGACAAAACCCGGATAATCATTTACCACCACAGGAATTTTGCCTAATGACTGACTCAATGAATAAATAGTTTTGCTCACTTCGGCCGATGTGGAGTAACCGTTTATAATTTCAACCAGTTTCATCACTGGCACAGGATTCATAAAATGCATGCCTATTACTTTGTCGCTTCTTTTGGTAGCCGATGCTATTTTGGTAATTGAAATAGACGAAGTGTTGCTGGCTAATATGCAGTTTGCCGGTGCATGGGCATCCAAATCGGCAAATATGTTTAATTTAAGGTCTACATTCTCAGTAGCGGCTTCAATCACTAAATCTGCAGTTTCTACCGATTTGGCCAAGTCGGTTTGAGTTTGAATTAATTGAAGGGCTGCATCGGCCTGTTGTTGTGTGATGCTAGCTTTAGCAACCATCCGCTCACTGTTTTTCTTAATATTAGCCATTCCTTTGTCCAATGCGGCTTGAGCTACATCCATCATGGTCACCTGAAAGCCATTCAGTGCAAATACCTGTGCTATTCCATTACCCATTTGTCCGGCGCCTATTACTGTTATATTTTTCATTATTAAGTGATTTTTATTAAAGCCTAAAAATATAAAATTGTAATCACCCAAGCCGATTTTTTGGTTATCAACTAAATTGAGGTTTTTGATGTGGGCAAACCAAAAATTAAAACCTTAAAATTTAAGTAATTTTCCAACCGCTATTATTCTATCAATCAAGTGATTAAAATCAGTCTGAAGCAGTTTTGGTCGGCCAGCATTATTGTAAGTGTTGGCGCTTGTTGTTTCATGCTTACCGATATTTATTTGCCCTTTACTGGTTTAGAACGGTCTATTAGCAGGCTTCTGTTGCAGGTTTTTTTCGGGCTAGGCTGTATGTCTTACCTCTATTATCTGATTGCTAACCGCAGCCACAATAGTATTGATAATCATTTTGCGCAGCTTCAAAGTGTATTGGGAGTTGGCTACTGGCTAATTGTGTGTTGCATGGTCTATTTTATCTCTATTCAATATTTGGGTTATAAAATTGATAAGGGATGGGTGCAATATCCGGCTATTGAACTTTTTACACTTTTAGTAATAAGTCCTTATTTGATAAAAATATATTTTTTAATGGTGGCAATTAGCCGTACCAACCATTCTTTGTTCAATCGGGCTCTATGGCATGTGGCTATCACTAATTTGATTTTTGGAACCTGCCTGCCGTTGTTGTCAATCTATACCACTGACGTTGAAAAATTCTTCAGCTATTTTATGTTAGGGGGTTGCCTTATATATGCTTTGCTGGCTATTAGTCAGGATTGGATTTTAGGTTTGCCCAGAAAAACCCTCATCCGCTTGGTTTTCTTATTTGGCAATGCCTTGTTGCAGGTGTCGTTGTTGGTGGTGTTTTATTGTATAGCCCATACCGGCAAGTTGTTCAATCTTGAATTCATTATCAAATCATCTTACTACTTCCCATTCTATTTGGGGGCAGGAATAATATTTTTTACACTGGTAACCATACTCTTTATCATTGTCAATATTTTCAGCTCGGGTACCTTTACCAAACATTTACAGGAGATAGAAGCTTACCAAAGCCTATTTGAATTTAATCCACTTACCGAAAATCAAAACGGGCTCATCAAGCGCTTCTTTACACAGCTGAATAACTTGCCCGATGTAGATATGTGTGTAATAGAAACGGTACCTCAAAATCAACTGCTGTTTTCATCTAAGTTCGATTATCCGCAGCTTACCCAACTTAAAACGCAGTTGAAACTAAGTTCACAGGATTTTGCCAATCAAAGTTATTATCATCTGAAAAAAATAAAGCCTGCCCTCAAAGGCCTTGAACTGAAGAGTGTAGTTATATTACCGTTACGTAAATCAGAGAAAATTTGGGCATACGTTTATATAGGAAGCAACAAGGCCGACGTTTTTAGCGAAACGCAGCTTCGTATAATGGAGAACCTTAGACAGCAAGTGAGCTTTTTCATTAACTACAATGATTTGTACGTAAATCTGGTTGAGCAACAAGTGCAACGCACTCAAATGAAAATGGCGCTTGAAGCAGGTAAAGGATTAATTCCGAAAAATGAGCCCACACTCAATGGGGTAGAATTGAGCTGCTACTTAAAATTTAACGAAGCTGTTGGGGGCGATTTCTACGATTTCTATGAAACCGACAACAAGGCTATTTTCATTTTAGGCGATGTGGTGGGTAAGGGATATGAAGCCAGTGTTCATACAGCTTACTGCAAGGGTTTGTTCAACTCCATAGCACCGCAAGCGGCCGATTTAAAAGTACTGAACCGGAAAATGAACCAACATCTGATGCAGGTATTTGAGTTCGGCAATTTCATCACAGCCATTATGGTTGAAGTCAATATTCGAAAAAGGCAAATAGAAATTCTACGAGCAGGCCACCCCCCAGCTCTGTTTTTTCAGCGAAGCACTGGCAGCTGGCAAATAATTGAACCCAAGGGAACAGCTCTAGGATTGCTCTCCGATGATACAATTGATTCGGCAACGGAAGTGAGTACATTGGATTATCAGACTGGCGACCTGTTGATTCTTTAC